>JAGCTJ010000100.1 GCA_017963665.1 Lachnospiraceae bacterium
ACGAAAACTCATCAAGGAGCACCTCATTGAATATCTCCTCCGTGGACGAAAAATGTCTGTACAAACCGCCTCGACTGAGTCCGGTGCTGTCGCAGATGTCTGTCATCGTGACATCCTTAAAGCCCTTCATCGCAAACAGCTCGCCCGCTGCCCGTATAATGGCTGTTTTGGTAGCATCTCCTTTAGCGCTCATATGTATCCTCCAAAATTGAGACACTGTTGTCGCTAATATTATGTAACCTTATTTCGGGATTGTCAAGATTATGCTCAGGGGTAAAAAGAAACCTCTACGCGTTATCGATCTTCTCGCGCTCTTTTAAAGCATTGTAAAGTCCGGGGAGGTCCTTTTCGACTCTCATGACTTTTCCTTCGGCATTCAAAAAGCAATGTTCGGAATGAGCTTTGCATACCGTCTTGCCGGATGCGTTCTTCATAACATATTTAAAAGAAAGCCTTATGCCGTTAAACTCCTCAACGTAAGTCTCGATTGTGATGTCTTCGGGAAACTTCGTTGCGACACTGTATTTAACGTTCACAGCAGCCACGGGAGATATGACTCCCGCCGCTTCAAGCTTGTCGTAATCCTGTCCGATCTCTTTAAGATAGAACACTCTCGCCTCTTCCATCCAGCGAATGTAATTTGAGTGGTGCACGATCCCCATCTTGTCGGTCTCGTAATACTGCACCGTGTGCTTGTAAGTTATCATTTTATGCCTCTGTATCTGTATTGTCGTTGTCGTCGAGCTTCTTTAACGCTTCGTTCATCTTGTCGGCATCGCCTTTTAAAAGAATCGCCGAGATCACAACGGTGAAGATGTATACCGCGCCGACGCTAAGAGCGATCTCAAGTATTCCCGAAAGCGTTGCTTCAAACCATCCGAACGAAACGCCGATGATCGTCATTATGATGCACATACTAAGGTAATGAAGTAAGAAGAACACAAATCCGAAACATTTGCCGACCTTCTTCTTCGGTTCGTACGTGAAGAATATCGTGGTGACCAAAGCCGTGACCAAACCTGCGGCAAGTATACGTATCACGATATTTGCGGGGATGTAATCGTATTTCAATACGATCAGTCCGACGATCAATGTGATGCCGGTCGTGATCGTTATTGTCCATCTCAGAAAGTTTTTCAAAAATGTTTTCATGTACCGTTCTCCGTTATCTGCCTATTCCGAGCTTCTTTTTAAGGTCGGGGACGTATCCGCGCGAGATGATTATGTCCTCGCCGTTTTTAAGTCGCGCTACGAATCTTCCGTTAAACTCGGGGCTTAAGTGATCTATCGATCTGATGTTTACGATCGCGTTCTTGGATATCCTTAAAAAGGAAGAACCCGAAAGAAGATCTTCTATCTCGAACAGTTTTTTCTTCGTCTCGTAACACTTGTCTTTTGTATATGCAAAGACTCTGTTGTCGACCGCATCAAAATAGAAAATGTCTTTAAGTGGGATCATTACGATGTTTTCGTCGGCGTATACCGCCATCGTATCTTTGCCCACACCGTCTTTTAAGCGACGAACCGTTTTTAACACTTCGTCGCTTAAATTGGCCATCTTTATGATTATTTCATCTTCTTCGCCGGGTAACGGCGTTTCAATGGTTATCTTCATTATCTGTCTTTCTTCTTGCTGTAAGTGATGTATATCGTGGAAAGTATTACAAATACCACACCCACTGCCATGAGTATACCCACTTTTGAGCTCTGAGACAATTGATTTTTGCCAAAGAAAAGGTCCATACCCATTATTTTGTCCAGCTCTTCTCTCATCATCTCGGGGGTGCCGTCAAAGAGTTTGTCTTCAACGGACTTAAGCATGATCTTTCTTGTAGCGGAAGTCGAATAGATGAAGGGGAAACATTTGATCATCTTCTGCATTGAGGGGCTCATCTCACCTATGGGGAAATAGATTCCGCCAAGGAAACCTGCCAGTGTTCCAAGCACGATTCCGATACCGCTCCATGCACTCTGGCTCTTTACCATGGATGCAAACAAGAACATGATAGCCGAGAACACGAATGAGTTTAACATTATAAGAAGCAACATCTTGATCTGTGTCTCGAAAGGCAGAAGCTCAACGCCGTTGATCACACCGATGATCTCTGTAACGATCAAAGTGAACACGCTCATTATCACGCCGGTGATCCATGAACTGAAGACATATCCCAGTACGAATACCGATCTGTTCACAGGCATTACCATGAGTGAATTGAGACGGTTACCGGTTCTGTCCTTTATCATATTTGAATAGAAAGAATGGGTTACGGTTGCGGCATTGATAGTGATGATTCCTGCGCTTGTCCAAAGGAACACGATGTTTTCGCAAAGCTTAGCATCTTCTTCTCCTCCTCTTCCGGGGATGAGTTTCAATATGTTCATTATCTCGCTGTTGGTTACGTCTCCCAAAAAGAAGACCATTAAGAAGATGACTATGAGCATCGATAACAGTGAAAAGAACACTGCCGAAAAGTCCTTGAAGTAAAGTCCGATGTTTCTTTTATTTATTGCCATGAAGTTTCTCATTAATCCATCCTCCCGTTTTTTGAAGTAACGTTTATGAAAACGTCGTCCATATTTCCCTGTACTATCTCAAATCCGTCTATTATTCCTTTTAATCCTTCGGCTTTCTTTGCCGCTTCGAAGGGATCCTTTGCCTCTATGAAAGCTCCGTACGCCGTGTCGGTAATTTTTTCTTTCTCCAGGATTTCCTCAACCTTTTCTTTCTTATCGGGTGTAAAGTAAAGTTTCAAACTGTCTTTGGCGTATTTATCTTTAAGTTCAAAAGGTGTTCCTTCGGCAAGCTTTTTGCCTTTGTCGATGACTATTATCTTGTCGGCCGCCTGTGCTTCTTCCATGTAATGGGTGGTAAGAAATACGGTCATGTCCGTGTTCTTTCTTAATGTATCAACCGCTTCCCAAACATCGACTCTCGTCGCGGGATCGAGTCCGGTAGTCGGTTCGTCCAGGAAGAGAATCTTAGGCGAATGCATCAGTGCAAAGGCTATCTCGCATCTTCTCTTCTGACCTCCCGAAAGCACTTTGTACTTCTTGTCGATAATGTCGGAAAGCTTAAGTATGTCGGAAAGATCACTAAGTCTTTCTTTTATCGTCTTATCGGAAAGTCCCAACATCTGAGAGCGGATCTTTATGTTTTCTTTTACCGTGAAAAGCTCATCGAGAACGTTTGACTGATATACGACACCGATGGTTCTTCTTATATCCATATCGTCTTTTCCGAGTCTGTAGCCGTTTAAGAAAGCGGTGCCTCCGTCGGGAGTAAGTATGGTGGAGAGCATGTTTACCGTTGTAGATTTGCCCGCGCCGTTAACTCCGAGAAATCCTAAGAAGTCGCCCTGTCCCACAGTGAAACTCAGTCCGTCCACCGCATAAAAGTTTCCGTATTTTTTTGTAAGATTGCTGATCTCAATCGAATTCATCCGATCCTCCTTGCCGATCACTTAAGTGACCTTTCGTTCATCTGTTGATCGAATGATATGAGAAAAAAAGAAAAAAGAAAACAGAAATGAAGGTAAGTTGTATTTTTAGGGCGTTAAGTTGTAAAACCGCCCCTTTTTTAACGATATTTCTTAATGAAAGGATGTCTTTCCTTGGGACCCGTCGCACGTACTTTTCCAAGGAACGACCAGAAGAGGATGATGGCCTGACCCGGAATGCCCAGCCAGAATACTCTCCATATATTAAAGCCGAATTCAAAGAAGAGAGCAAAGAACGCAAGAAGCGTCGTCCACATTAATAAGGAAATGATGGCGTAGTTTCTTCTTCTTGAAAACCATATGGTGTTTAAGACAAGCCAAACCACCATTGTGACGGGCACCGCACATACGAATGCCATCCAGGAACCTCTGAGATCTTCTCTTGCGGTTCTTATTATAACGAAGATAAGCGTTGCCACAAGCCATACCGCCATAAGTGATATGCCTGTCACAAGTGCTCTCGTGTTCACCCAGCGCTTCTTTTGTTCGTCAAGCCCCACAGGCGCAACTTCCTCGTGCTCGGTGGTGAGATAATCGAGGGTAACGCCGAACATCTCGGCAATGTTATACAAAACGACAACGTCGGGAAGTGCTTCTCCGCGCTCCCATTTCGACACGGTCTTGTCAGAATAATTGAGCGCACTTGCCAGATCAAGCTGTGTCATTCCCGCAGCCTGACGTAATTTTCCGATGTTTTCACTTATAGTCAGTTTTATATTTCTTTCAGAATCCATTTAATACCTATGCCCTTTTAACCGATCGGCATACGCGACAAACCGCGCATTTACGCCATTCTCTCCTATGAGTAGAATAACCGTTTTTCAACTCTACTAAGAGACATTATAACAGTGGAATCCAAAAAAGTCCAAGTAGATTGATATTTTAGGCTGCCTTTGAATACAATTATGCTGAAAACAACGAAAGAGCGAGGGAAACATCATGCGTGATTACACAATAGTAACCGATTCAACTTGTGACCTTTCTCCTGAGATGATCGAACGCTACAATCTTAAGATTGCTACATTGTCGGTTCTTTTGGATGGTAAGGTATACAAAAACTACCCTGATGAAAGGGAAATAACAAATAAGGAACTTTACGCAGCAATGCGAAGCAAAAAACTTCCTACCACTTCTGCGGTAAATCCCGAAGATTTCGAAAAGATATTCAGACCCGAACTTGAAGCGGGACGCGACATATTATATGTAGGATTCAGTTCGGCAATGAGCTGCACCTACAATTCCGGATGCACAGTTGCAGCCGAATTGAGAGAAGAATTCCCCGAGGCAAAGATCTTAACGGTAGATTCTCTTGCGGCTACCTTCTCACTGGGACTTCTTGCTATAATGGCCGCCATGAAGAAAGAAGAAGGCGCTACGATCGAAGAGACGGCAAAATATGTTGAAGAAAACGTTCCCAACATGGCACATGCATTCACTGTTGACGACCTCTTCCATATTATGAGAGGCGGACGCGTAAGCAGAAGCACCGCATTTATCGGAAGCATCCTTTCCATTAAGCCCATACTTCGTGTAGGCAACAACGGACTTATCGAATCCGCCGGAAAAGCCAGAGGTACAAAGAAAGCTTTCCAGTTCCTTTTAGAACAAATAAGAGACAACCTTACCGATCCCACTCTTCCTTTCTTTGTGGGACACGGTGACAACGAAGCAACGGCAAATGAATTTGCCGAAATGCTTAAGCGCGAACTTGGTCTTACCGATGTTCACGTATGCTGCTTGGGTCCCGTATGCGGATGTCACGGCGGCCCCGGACTTGTGGGTGCTTTCTATCACGGAAAAACACGTGAACCCGGCGTAGCGGCAAATAAGGACGAAGAAAAAAACATCGCCTGACAAACAAAGAGATTTATGTGGTAACCAAATACTCACTTTTATCCCATAATTCCACAGAAAAACTCCCAAATTCGATTTGGGAGTTTTTTCTTGCTTTCTTTATCGATATTTTTTTGTAAGCGGTTACATTTTTGTCGCACACAGCATTTTTTTATGATATATTAGTTAGGGGAGATAAGAAAATGAACATTTACGACATTTCAAAATTGGCCGGAGTATCAACCGCAACGGTGTCCCGTGTCATAAACGGATTTGACAACGTAAAACCGGCAACAAGAGAAAAGGTATTAAGCATCATCGCATCTCAGGGTTATACACCCAATGCATTCGCCAGAGGTCTCGGTCTTAATTCAATGAAGACCATCGGCATCATGTGCGCAGATTCTTCGGATATGTATCTTGCAAAAGCCGTATATTATATCGAAGGCGCTCTTCGTGAGAACGGTTATCATTGCATACTTACATGTACCGGTTACGAAAGAAAGAGTCAGCGCGAATCTATGGAAATGCTCATGTCCCAACATGTGGACTGCATAATTCTTGCAGGTTCCATCTTCATCGACAAAGACGATTCCAACAACAAATATATATATAAAGCGGCGGACAGCGTTCCCATAATGCTTCTTAACGCAAATCTCGATCACAAGAACATTTACTGCATCTCCTGTGACGACAGTGCGGCAATGGAGAAGGCTACCGAGTTTCTTCTGGACAACAAGAGAAACAATATCTTATATCTTTACAACTCAAACTCTTATTCGGCTACGAAAAAACTTTCGGGATATCGCAAAGCCTTGGAAAAGAGAGGTCTTAAGTGCAATGAAGACTACATCAGATACTTTAACGGCACTTCAAAGGATCTGGAAAAAGTATGTGGTTTCGTGACCGAACTGGCGGATAAAGGTCTTAAGTTCAACGGCGTAGTCGCTTCCGAAGACTTTCTTGCGGTAGGCGCACTTAAATATGCCGTAAGAAAAGGAATAAAGGTTCCCAAAGATCTGGAGATCATCGGTTACAACAATTCGGTCCTCACCGTATGTACCGAGCCCGAACTTTCCTCGGTTGACAACCAACTTGAAACACTTTGCACCAATCTCGTAAGAATATGTATCGGTGCTCTTTCGGGAGAAAGCATGCCGCAAAAGACCGTATTCAACGGAGAACTTATACACAGAAGCACTTCCGCTTCATCGAGAAAAACGAAATAAAGATCACCACGGAGGAATGTAACAAATGAAACAATTCATGGATGCAGAGTTTTTACTGGAAACAAAGACCGCATCAAAATTATTTCACGAATATGCCGAAAATGCTCCCATAATCGACTATCATTGCCACATAAGTCCCAAAGAGATAGCCGAGAACAAGCATTTTAAGAACATTACCGAAGTATGGCTTTCCGGCGATCATTACAAATGGCGTTTCATGCGTTCATGCGGTGTTGAGGAACAATACATAACCGGAAACGCAAGCGACAAAGAAAAGTTCATGAAATGGGCCGAATGTCTTTCCAAAGCCATCGGAAATCCTTTATATCACTGGAGCCATCTCGAACTTCAAAGATATTTCGGATTTAACAAACCTTTAAGTCTTAAAACTGCCGAAGAAGCCTGGGAAGTGACCGAAAAGATCCTAAACCGCCCCGATATGAGTGCAAAGGATATCATAAAGAAGTCAAACGTAAAGCTTATCTGCACTACGGACGATCCCATCGATTCTTTGGAATATCACAGAATGATCAAAGAGGATGCTTCTTTTGACGTAAAGGTATTACCCGCATGGCGTCCCGACAGAGCCATGAACATGGAAAAGCCCGACTTCACCGACTACATAAATAAGCTTTCAAATGTAAGCGATGTAACAATAACCTCTTTCGAAGACCTTATAAAGGCATTGAAAGTCCGTATGGATTTCTTCGAAGCAAACGGTTGCTCCGTATCCGATCACGGCTTTGAATATATGATGTATGCGCCTTCCGACGCAAGTGAGATCGACAGGATCTTCAAGAAGCGTATGGCAGGTGAAAATGTAACAAGCGATGAAATACTCAAATACAAATTTGCATTCATAACCGCACTTTGCAAAGAATATGTTTCAAAGAACTGGGTAATGCAGCTTCACTACGGCTGCAAGAGAGACAATAACGTAAAGAGGTACAAAGAACTGGGGCCCGACACCGGTTTTGACTGTATAAACGATCACACTCCGTCGTACGAGCTTACCAACTTCTTAAATCATGTGGAAGAAAACTGTGGACTTCCGAAGACCATTCTTTACAGTTTAAACCCGGCAGACAACGCCGCCATCGGAACAATTTTGGGCTGCTTCCAGGATTCTTCCGCAGTGGCAAAGATACAGCAGGGAAGCGCGTGGTGGTTCAACGATCATAAGATCGGAATGGAAAGCCAGATACTTTCTCTGGCATCTCTGGGTAACCTTTCGGGCTTTGTGGGAATGCTCACCGATTCAAGATCCTTCCTTTCTTATACAAGACACGAATATTTCAGAAGGATACTTTGCAACATCATCGGAAATCTCGTTGAAAACGGCGAGTACCCCGACGACTTTGATCTTCTTTCACAGATTGTCAAAGACATAAGCTTCAACAACTGCGTAACATACTTTAACTTCCCGGTTGATAAGTACTAATACTTAACAACGCTGACTTCTCCCGAGGACAGCGCTTCAACCTCACCGTTATCTCGACGCACGATCAGGTGGCATTCATCGTCGATGCCTTCGACCTTACCGTATCCTCCGGATACCGTTCCGCCGTTAAGTATCTTTACGTAATTGCCAATAAGCATCGATCGTGAGCGATAATCTTCAAGATAATCATTTATATCACCGCTTCCGAGCAGGTTTGTAAGTTCTCTTATAATGCCTGCCGAGAGGCGGTTTTTCATATCTTCTTCGAGTTCTCCTTCGGGAAAAAGAACGCCCGCGATATTTTTGATCTCATCGGGAAATCCGTCTTTTGGAATGTAAAGGTTTATCCCTATTCCTATTACCATATAGGAAAGCGAACCGTCTTCAAGAGATGTGGCACCTTCGGTAAGTATGCCGCAAATCTTTTTCCCGTCCAAGAATATATCGTTTACCCATTTTATCTTTACTTCCTTGCCGGTAAGCTTTTCGATGGCCTTGCACACAGCCACCGCCGCCATGCAGGTTGCCTGCGTGGCTTTTTCTATGTCGGTCTTTGGGTGCAGAAGAAAACTTATATACAATCCGCAGCCTTTGGGGGAGAAGAAACTTCTGCCTCTTCGTCCTCTTCCCTTAGTCTGATAATTTGCGATCATCACTATGTCGTCACTGTGCGATACGGCATACTCTTTTGCAAGATCGTTCGTCGATGCGACCTCATCATATACATTCACTTTTATTTCTATACCGTCTTTATCAAGAGTTCTTTGAACTACCTCCAAAGAAAGGATATCCTTTTCAAGTCTTAACCTGTAGCCTTTGTTCGTTACGGCCTCTATGTTATATCCGTCTTTTCGTAACGCGTTCACGGCTTTCCATATCCCGGCCCTTGTGATATACAAAGTATCGGCGATTTCCTGCCCGGATACAAAGTTTGAATTGTGCTCGGATAAGAGTTTTAATACGCTTTCTTTTGTTGTCTCTTTCATTTATGTCCCTTTTTCTTCTTAATTGTAAACTTTTTGAAATAGATCGTTGACCGATCGTCAACATGATTGTAAACTTTCGAATGTTGATTGTAAACCAACAAATTCATTTCGTTTCAAGGAGTTTATATATGAACAGAAAAATGACTTTAAAAACAATGATACAAACCGCTCTTGTCACTGCAGTGATCTGTGTTCTTTCTCCCTTTGTGATACCGCTGCCGCTAAGCCCGGTCCCCGTATCGCTTTCGATCTTTGCCATATACATGGGACTCTACGCAGTCGGCTTTAAGTGTGGCACGATTGCTACATTTTTGTATATACTCATAGGTCTTGTCGGAGTTCCTGTGTTCTCGGGCTTCTCAGGCGGCCCGGCAAAGCTTTTCGGACCTACCGGCGGTTACATTCTGGGATATCTTTTCATCTGCGTGATCGCAGGACCTATAATAGACAAGTTCGAAAAAAAGATATGGCTCCACATTATTTTTATGATAATAGGCGTAGCAGTCTGCTATCTTTTCGGAACACTTTGGTTTGTAAAGGTCATGGACGGCTATACATTTGCCTCGGCGCTTTCCGTATGCGTCATTCCCTTTATTCCCGCAGACATTGTAAAGATCGCGGTTGCGGTGATCGCAGGTCCGTTAATCAGAAAGCAGATCAAACGTATAGCGGCATAGGCAATCTCGGATATGTTTCCTGTAAAGCAAAAAGATCACCCGATTTTCGGATGATCTTTCTTTTTGCTTAATTGTTATCCTTTAACGGCTCAATGAGTTCTTTCATGGTACGCCAGCCAAGCACAGCGCATTTGACGCGTGCCGGCATGTGAGAAACGCTTTCGAGAATTCCCGCTTCCTCAAGCTCCTCGAGTTCTTCTTCACTCACGCCTTCCTTTATCATCTTTAGGAAAAGGTCGCTTAAATGAATTGCCTCGTCCAAGGTTTTTCCGATTACCATATCGGCCATGATATCAGCCGATGCCTGAGAGATCGCACATCCCTCGCCTTCATAAGCGGCGTCCTTTATGATCCCGTCCTCGATAAAGAGTTCAAGAGTTATCTCGTCGCCGCACGAAGGATTGACGCCTTCAAGCGTATAATTGGCATTTTCAAGAGCACGTTTGTGATAAGGTCTCAGATTGTGCTCGTTGATTATCTCATTGTATAAACTGTTGCTCATGACGATCCTTTACGACAGACCCATAAGGCCCCTTATTGAAGAAAGAACATCAAGAAACCTTTCAACTTCCGAAACGGTATTGTACATTGCTATACTCATTCTGGTGCTTGAGTTGATCCTTGTACCCGCAAACTGCGCCAGATATCTGTGTAAAGGCTCGGCACAATGATGGCCTGCTCTTACGCACACTCCCGCGTCGGCAAAAATTTGCGCCACATCATGAGGATGGACCCCTTCAACTCTGAAAGCTACGATGCCGTGATGGTTACATACCATATCTCCGCCGATTATATCAACGTAGGGCATCTCTCTCATGCCGTCGAGCGCTACGCTCGTTAACATGTTTTCTCTTGCAACTATCTGCTCGAAACCGTACTGTTTTATAAAATCCATTGCGGCGTGAAGGCCTACTGCTCCGCCGACATTTACGGTTCCCGCCTCAAACTTATGAGGAACTTCAGCATAAGTTGTTCTTTCCTTCGTAACGGATTCTATCATCTCTCCGCCAAAAAGAAAAGGGGGCATCTTCTCCAAAAACTCTTTACGTCCGTACATTACACCGATTCCCATCGGAGCATACATCTTATGCCCGGAGAATACATAAAAATCCGCACCGAGATCTTTGACATTTACCCTGATGTGCGCAATGGCCTGAGCTCCGTCCACCACCAAAACTGCGCCTTTTTCATGTACAAGTTTAGAGATCGCCTTTATATCATTTATTCTTCCGATAACGTTTGAAACCTGGGTTATCGCAACTATCTTAGTCTTATCGCTTAAAAGAGTGCTAAGTTTGTCGATATCAAACTCTCCGTCAGGTTCAGGGTCGTAAAAAACGACCTTGGCTTTCTTAACCTCGGCCACATGCTTCCACGGAAGAAGATTCGAATGGTGCTCTGCGGTGCTTACGATTATCTCGTCACCTTCGTTGACCTGTGACATACCGTAACTGTACGCTATAAGATTTACCGATTCGCTGGCATTTCTTGTGAACACTATCTCCGAAGCATCACCTGCATTTATAAACTCCGCTGCCGCCGCCCTCGCGTTCTCATACGCATCGGTGGCCGCCACGCTTAACTCATAAATACCGCGCATCGGATTGGCGTTTTCTTCGTTATAATATTTTTCAACCGCTTTAAGCACACAGTCAGGCTTCTGAGTCGTCGCTCCGTTGTCAAGATAAGCAACGTGCGCATTCTTTATGAGTGAAAACCTGTCTCTGATTTTATCGTCAAGCTGTAACATCTCTATATCCTTTCAAAAAGACCTTTTTATGCTCTGTCGAGGCACTCTGCGATATATGTCTTTGTTTTTTCGTCCTCTATGAGATTTGCGACAGCATCTATCTTTGCCCGCTTAAGAAGCTCATACGCCTCTTCTCTGGGAATGCCACGCGATCCCATGTAAAACAGAAACGATTCATCGGGACGTCCTATCGTGGCACCGTGCGCACCTTCGACGTCCTCTTCATCGCACAGAATGAGCGGAACAGTTTTGTTGACTATCGTATCATCGATCAAAAGAACATCCTCGAGTTCTGCACCCTTCGATCCGGCGCATCCTTTATGGAAATCGATCGTTCCCCTGAACAGCTTGTTTGCTCTTCCCTGCATTACTCCGTTTGCCTTTATATCACTCTCGGAATTTTTCCCATTGTGATCGGCAACATAATTCATATCGAGCAGTTCGTCGTTCTTAAGACTGTAAGCGACGGCCAGATTCAGTGCACTGTTCTTTCCGGCAAGACACGCATTTGCTCCGTAGTAATTGTTCTTTGCGCCGAGCACGATCTGAATGAGATTAAACGAAGCATCATCGGAAACATATCCCCCGATATCGTTGTAAAACTCCTTACTCTCAGAAAGCGTCTGTATCTGAACGATTGTAAGCTTAGCGCCCTTTGAAAGCCGGTATTTATTCTGCACAAAGAAAACACCGCTCTCATTGTCTTCGTCTTTTACAATCTGGATCACCGTAAGTTCGGCGTTATCCGAAAGAGAATAATCAAACAATGCGACACTTGCATCGTTTCCTTTTACATCGAATGTCTGATATAAGGGAGTCTCGATCTTCTCCTCATCGGATACCACATATCCTTCGGGCTTAAATCCCGCATCTTCAATAAACTTATCGAACTCTTCTCCGAGTCCTGTCTTTATCGTCACATCGGAAAGGGGACCTATCCCTCTTCCGTGTATCTTATCAACGCCTTCAGGCAGCTTTTCTTCGTACCCGGCTGCCTTATTGGGGCGCACAGCGTTGACTTCCGTTGCATTAACCTTAAGCCTGTTCCAGGTAGGTGCAGGCAATCTATTTATTTTCATCAGCCTATACTTCCTTTCATTTCAAGACTTATAAGGTTGTTCATCTCAACCGCATATTCAAGCGGGAGCTCCTTACTTACGTTATCGGCGAAACCTCTTACTATGAGTGCTCTTGCGTCAGCCTCGGAAAGACCTCTGCTCATAAGATAAAAGACCGTCTCGTCACTTATCCTTCCTATTTTTGCCTCATGTCCCACATCGGCGTCCGCGCATCTGACATCCATTGAAGGGATGGTGTCCGAACGGCTCTCGTTGTCTACCATGAGCGATTCACACGATACGGCTGACTTGCTTCCGTGCGCATTCGGTCCGATCACAACCGAACTTCTGAACGTATTGATACCGCCCGACTTACTGATCGATCTTGTATTGACGTACGAAGAAGTATTCTCGGCATTGTGAACAACCTTCGTACCGGTATCAAGATCCTGACCTTCACCCGCAAACGTAACGCCGGTGAACTCTGACCTCGCACCCTTTCCGTTAAGAACGCTCATCGGATAAAGGTACGAAACGTGCGATCCGAACGATCCGGATACCCACTCTATCTTTCCGCCTTCTTCCACAACGGCTCTCTTCGTATTCAAGTTATACATATTCTTCGACCAGTTCTCGATCGTCGAATATCTAAGCGTCGCATTCTTGCCGACATAAAGCTCAACGCAGCCCGCATGAAGGTTGGCCACGTTATACTTGGGCGCCGAGCATCCCTCTATAAAGTGAAGGTACGCACCCTCGTCAACGATTATGAGTGTATGCTCAAACTGTCCCGCGCCCTTTGCGTTAAGTCGAAAATACGACTGAAGCGGAATATCAAGATGCACTCCCTTCGGCACATACACGAACGATCCGCCCGACCATACCGCGCCATGAAGCGCCGCAAACTTATGATCCGTCGGAGGCACGATCTTCATGAACTTCTCCTTTATCATATCCGCATACTCGCCTCTAAGCGCACTCTCGATATCGGTATACACAACACCGCTCTTTGCAACTTCATCTTTCACGTTATGATAAACAAGCTCCGAATCGTACTGAGCACCCACTCCCGCCAGCGACTTACGCTCTGCCTGCGGTATACCCAATCTCTCAAACGTATCCTTTATATCATCCGGAACATCTTCCCAGTCCGTATGCATCCTCTCCGTATTTGGTCTTACATACGTAACTATATTGTCCATATCGAGTCCGTCTATCGACGGTCCCCAATCCGGCACCTGTATCTCGTTATACAATTTAAGCGACTTCAAACGAAAGTCTCTCATCCACTCGGGATCGTTCTTCTCCTCGGAGATCTTTAACACAATGTCCTCGGTGAGACCTTCGCTGACTTTATAAGCATCTTTATCCTCAAACCGGAAATCGTAGATGCTTCTGTCTATATCATCTACATGTGTTTTCTCTTTCATCTTTTAATCTTCTTTTCTTATAAACTGTTCAAAACCTTCATTATTGATCTTCTCAATAAGACTCGCATCACCCGTCACCGCGATCTCTCCGTCAACGAGCACATGAGTCTTATCAACCTTAAGAGACTCGAGAATCTTCGTACTGTGCGTAATAATCATCAGCGCACCGCCTACCTGCTTCTTATACTCCTCAATACCCTTCGACACGATATGCACCGCATCGACATCAAGACCCGAATCGGTCTCATCAAGTATCGCAAGTTTCGGTCTCAACATAAGTAACTGCAAAATCTCAGCCTTTTTCTTCTCACCGCCCGAAAAACCGACGTTAAGATCTCTCTCCGCATACGCCGGATCCATCTGCAGCACTTCCATCGTCTCCTTAAGCTTCTTCTTAAAATCCCACAGCTTAATCCTCTCGCCCGTCTTCATCTCGAGCGCCGTCTTTATGAAATTACCCAGCGTAATTCCCGGGATCTCGATCGGATTCTGAAACGACAAAAACACGCCCTTCTTCGAAATCTTATCGGGCGACTCTCCCGTTATATCCTCCCCGTCAAAGAAGACGCTACCGCCGGTTACTTCAAATCTGGGATCGCCGATAATAACCGAGCCGAGGGTTGATTTACCCGCACCGTTGGGGCCCATGATAACATGCACCTCTCCGTCGCCGACTTCAAGATCGACACCGCGAAGTATCTCTTTTTCCTCGATCTCTGCCTTAAGGCCTTTTACTGATAATAATTCTGACATTTTATGCCTCCGATTTTTTTATGACGGGGCATTCCGTATAGCCGCAAAGAGAAACGCTGCCGCCGTCAATTATTAGTTCTTTACCGTTTACGAGCATGTCGGATATCTTAAATCTTGCGCGCTCATAGATCTCGGTCACCGTTGTTCTGGATATGCCCATGTGAACAGCACATTGCTCGTGGGTACGTTTAAAAAAATCGATAAAACGTATGGCCTCGTACTCATCCAATGTCAATGTAACGACATCATCGGTCACTTTGTCTTTTGCACAAAATGAAGTGTACTCGGGAAGAGTGCATATTTTTCTGTTTCTTGTAGGTCTGGCCATAGTTTTACCTGCCTTTCTTATTTGTAAACCGTGGATTATTATATAATCATTTCCGACATATGTCTATAACTAATTATCCCGATCTGCAATTAAATTAAAATTTTGTATAAAGAAACCACCATCACAGCCGCTTTAACGATGTGATGGTGGTGTTTATCCTTTCCCTGCGAAATGCTTAGTTGTTAAACAGAGCCGTTGACAAATATCTGTCTCCGGAATCGGGAAGCAATACTACGATGTTCTTTCCGGCATTCTCGGGACGAGCCGCAAGTATGGAAGCTGCTTTTAAAGCGGCGCCCGATGATATGCCCACAAGGATTCCTTCGCTTACTGCGAAAGCTCTTCCTTCGGCAAATGCATCTTCGTTCTCGATGGGAAGCACTTCATCGTAAACCTTTGTATTGAGTACTTCGGGCACAAAGCCTGCGCCGATACCCTGTATCTTGTGAGGTCCTGCCTCGCCTTTTGAAAGAACGGGGCTGGCAGCGGGTTCAACTGCCACAACCTTAACGTTGGGGTTTTGTTCCTTTAAATATTCTCCGACACCGGTGATGGTTCCGCCGGTACCTACGCCCGCTACAAATATATCAACCTTGCCTTCGGTCTGTTCCCAGATCTCGGGACCTGTTGTTGCCTTGTGAACCGCAGGATTTGCGGGGTTAATGAACTGACCCAGGATAACAGAGCCTTCGATCTCTTTGTTGAGTTCCTCTGCCTTTGCGATGGCACCCTTCATACCCTTAGCGCCTTCGGTAAGTACAAGCTCTGCTCCGTATGCCTTTAAGAGATTTCTTCTTTCAACACTCATCGTATCGGGAAGCGTAAGAATCGCTTTATATCCTTTGGCAGCCGCAACTGCCGCAAGACCTATTCCGGTATTTCCGCTCGTAGGCTCGATGATCGTTGCACCGGGCTTAAGAATGCCTTTCTTTTCAGCATCTTCTATCATCGCAAGCGCGATACGGTCTTTTACCGAACCTGCGGGATTTAAATATTCAAGTTTTGCGTATATGGTAGCATTGTTGATACCCGCTTTTTTTGAATATCCGTTTAACTTAAGTAAAGGTGTTTTTCCTATGAGTTCAAGTGAACTTTCAATAACTTTCTTACTCATATCGTTTTCCTCCTATGATCTTTAGCGGTTTGGAACGTTTAGGTTCTTCTCCCGATTAATTATAGCACACTGCCTGACAACGGACTAATCATTTATTTATATAGCCGGTGATAACTTTGGCTTATCAAAAAGACAGTGTCCAAAAATATGTTATGGCACAATTAACAGTTATATTGTATAATCTTTGATTTGTAATGACTGTTTTTTTATTTGGTAATTTATATGAGCTACGTAATAGATAAAAAAATATTTTATTCATAACTGAAAACTCTGTCACTTCCGATCGCTTTTCAGAGCTTAATGCTCTCGGCGGTGGCGGCGGCCGATGCTTTGATGCTTGGCCGTATAGCGCAGGAAGAAATGACTGCCGTTTCACTTGCGACGCAGATACAGTTCGTGCAGAACATGTTCATCCTGGCGGTAACAGCAGCCGGTTCCATACTCGGCGCGCAGTATTACGGCAAAGGCGATCTTGGCACAGTAAAAAGACTCTTTTCATTGATACTTAAGACGAGCGGATTGATCTCGTTTGTTTTCTTTGCCGCATGCGAACTCGTTCCCGGATACCTTATGCATATCTTCACGCAGGATGAAGCGCTCATAATTATAGGAAGTGCTTATCTCAGAATTGCCGGATGGTCGTATCTCATAAACGGCATTTCACAATGCTATCTCGCAATATTTAAGATCACCGAACACGTAAAGCTTACCGCAGTCATCAGTTCCGTTGCGGTAATAGGAAACATCGTTTTAAATTCGGTGTTCATCTTCGGTCTTATGGGAATACCCGCCATGAATGCAAGAGGTGCGGCTTTGGCCACTACTCTTGCGAGGACGATAGAGCTTTCTTTGTGCCTTATATACTCATTTAAGAAAGGATATATAAGGCCCGACATTTCCCACCTTTTCAAAAGAGAACCTCTTCTGGGAAAAGACTTTTTGAAACAATGTCTTCCACTGCTCGGCGGATCGCTTTTATGGGGCGTCGGATTTACGGCTTACACCGCAATAATAGGAAATATCGGCTCCGATGCCGCTGCCGCAAACTCTGTCTCTGCAGTTGTACGCGACATCATTTGCTGTGCTTGTAACGGAATAGGAACGGCCGCGAGCATAATGGTAGGCAATGAGCTCGGCGCCGGAAAACTTGAGATTGGCAAAGCATACGGACTTAAACTGGTACGTATATCATGGGTTGTGGGATTCATTTCGACCGGACTTGTGCTTGCAGTAACGCCGCTCATCACACATATGGTCAAGCTGACCGATGAGGCACAATCGTACCTTACGGGAATGATGATCATAATGGCGATATATATGATAGGAAGATGCGTCAATACCGTGTCCATAAACGGTGTTCTCGACGGAGGCGGAGATACGATCTTTGATATGTATTCTTTGGCCGTATCGATGTGGGTAATAGCCATTCCCTTGGCATTGCTGGGCGCATTCGTGTTCAAGTGGCATGTATTTTTGGTATACGCCTGTACGTGTCTTGACGAGGTAGGTAAGATTCCGTGGGTTATGATAAGACTTAAAAAGTATAAGTGGGTTCAGGATTTGACACGTGAAAGGATTTAGAGCAAATGAACAAAGACAAGCTTAAACCGATGCTTTTCAGCACACTTAAACATTATTCGGGCAAGCAGCTGGGGAACGATATCATATCGGGTATCATAGTGGCGATAATCGCCCTCCCGCTTTCGATAGCTTTAGCGCTCGCTTCGGGCGTCGGACCCGAAGAAGGTCTTTATACCGCAATAGTAGCCGGATTTATAATCGCGGTACTTGGCGGAAGTCGTGTACAGATAGCGGGACCTACCGCCGCGTTTGCCACGATCGTTGCCGGAATAATCGCCAAAAACGGAATGGACGGCATGATACTTGCCACGATAATCGCAGGTATCATACTTATAATAATGGGACTTTTGCGTCTCGGCGGACTTATCAAATTCATCCCGTATACGATCACCACAGGTTTTACATCGGGTATAGCCGTTACGATAGTCATCGGTCAGATAAAGGACTTTCTGGGACTGTCGTATCCTTCGGGAACGGTTACCATAGAAACGATGGACAAGATAAAAGCCATCGGTGCAAACATCTCAACTTTCAATCCTTACGCTTTACTGGTAGGCGCCGTAAGCCTCCTTATACTTATCGTATGGCCCAGGATCACAGATAAGATCCCCGGATCTCTCATCGCCGTTGTGGTCGGAATACTTATGGTTAAGCTCACGAACATGAACGTTAACACGATCGGAGATCTTTATACGATCAACGGACATCTTCCCACTCTTCATATTCCCAACATCACTATGGAAGGTGTCAGAAACGCTCTGCCCGACGGCTTTACGATCGCAATACTTGCTGCTATCGAATCGCTTCTTTCATGCGTGGTCGCAGACAGTATGATCAACTCACATCACCGTTCCAACATGGAACTTATCGCTCAGGGTGTGGGCAACATCGGTTCCGTTCTCTTCGGCGGTATTCCCGCAACGGGCGCTATCGCAAGAACCGCGGCCAACATCAAAAACGGCGGACGTACGCCGGTAGCGGGCATCGTTCATTCGATATCACTTGTACTCGTGCTTGTGGTGTTGATGCCTTACGCCGCACTTATTCCCATGCCAACGATAGCTGCGATCCTTTTCATGGTATCTTACAACATGTGCCAGTGGAGATCCTTCGTGCATCTTTGCAAGACCGCTCCCAAGAGCGACATTCTGGTACTGGTTACCACCTTCGTACTCACCGTTGTGTTTGACCTTGTCATCGCCATCGAAGTAGGCATGATCATTGCGGTATTCCTGTTCATGAAGCGTATGAGCGACGAATCGGGCGTTACCGGCTGGAAATACTACGATCCCGATGAAGATCCCGACGGTTCGGTTCTTAAGCCCATCCCCGAGCAGGTCAGAGTTTACGAGATAAACGGACCCATGTTCTTTGGAAGTTCCGACTCCATCAGCACCATGAACTTCAAAGACTTCACAAAGGTCGTTATCATCCGTATGAGAGGTGTTCCCGCGCTCGATGCCACGGCTATGCACTCTCTTGAGCAGTTCTACGAGCGCTGCAAAGAAAGAAACATCACTCTTGTGTTCTCACACGTTAACGAGCAGCCCATGAACACAATGAAAAAGGACGGATTCTTCGACAAAGTCGGCGAAGAAAACTTCCGTCCTCACATAGATGATGCCATTGAATGGGCAACAAAACTTATCAGCTGATCAATCAGATATTTTTACGCTTTTATTGATCCTGTTTAATATAAGTACCAAAACGGGACCGAACACATAACACGAAATGACTTCGCCCGCAAACACCGAGAAAGCCATCAAAGCAAGTACCGATGCCATTGTCGTGGCGGAGCCCATTTCCGTGATACCGTAACCGAAATACAGTACAAAAGGAATGATGATCGCATTTACGAGTACGGTAGGGATCGGTATCAATAAACTGTTCTTGACAGAAAGCACGTTACCGTGCTTTTTCTTTATGCCTTTTGCTATGGGCATGGTAAGCACGACCGCGATAAGGGTTGCGAGTGTTCCGAAAACCATATCGATCCACGATCCGCCGAAAATGTTGGTAATAAGACAACCGATGACTACTCCGAATGCTCCTGCGGGAGTGTAGAAAAGTGTCATGCAAAGTGCTTCAGCCACTCTGCATTGAATCTCGAGATACGAGAACTGGTACGTCAATAGCGACAATACCACGTAGATAGCCGCGATGACCGCAGACTTGGTGATAAAACCTGCTGTTTTCTTCATATGATTTCTCCTAGTTTTGTTTTAAGTGAGGATGGTCACGAACTCACTGATGATGTAACGTTTGCCATTATATCCAATCTTTTCTCCTTTTGCAACCGCATTTTTTATTGTATAATACGCACAAACAGCATTTTGAGGTATTGTAAAGTGAGCAATTCGACATACACGATCATGGTGGTAGACGACGACGTTTCCATCGGGAACATGCTTGAGGAAGCTCTCAAAGCGGAAAACTACAACGTTCTTCGCGCATATTCGGGCACGGAAGCTTTGATGGTACTGGAGAAAGAAACTCCTTCGTTGATCATCCTGGATCTCATGCTCCCGGGAAGAACCGGCGAAGAAGTGCTTAAGAAGATAGAGGGAATACCGGTCATAGTGGTAAGCGCCAAGACCGATATCGACCACAAAGTGGAACTTCTGTATGAAGGTGCCTGCGACTATGTCACAAAGCCTTTTGTGATATCAGAGCTCTTGGCGCGTATAGCGGTAAACTTAAGGAAAAGCACCGGAACCTCACAGAAGGAAGATTCAAATATCATTACGGTGGGAAACATATCCCTTGATACGGCGCTTTTTACCGTAAAAGTCGGAAGCAAAGAGATCGCGCTTACGAGGACCGAAGGCGCGATACTTCAGATACTTATGTTAAATCCCAACCGTCCCATCGGACGAAATACAATACTTGACCGTATAATGGACATCACTCCCGATTGTACGGAAAGGTCGTTAAAACAGCACATAAGCAACATTCGTAAAAAGCTTGAAAGCGCAACCGGCGTCGATCACATTGAAGCGGTGTACGGCATAGGTTTCAAATTCATAGGATGATCTTAAACGGGCAGGAGAACTGCCCGTTTTTTTCTTGACCAAATCTTGACGATTTCTTGTCCGCTTTCTTGACACCCATAATGTAATATCGTCATTGTAAACAAACACGCATGCATCCGAGAGGATGCCAAAGGAGCAATATGGAATACATTTTTAAAGCAAACAACCTTACCAAAACTTACAAACGCTTCACGGCGTTAAACGGTCTTAGCATGAATATCAAAAGAGGTTCGATCTACGGATTCGTAGGAAAGAACGGAGCCGGCAAGACAACACTCATAAGACTTCTTACAGGACTGCAGAAACCCACATCGGGCACTTACGAACTGTTCGGCAAAGACCTTTCGGATCCGACCCTCATTAAAGAAAGGAGACGTATCGGCGCCGTAGTTGAGACTCCCGCCCTTTACAAAGATATGACGGCCAGAGACAACCTCATTCAGCAGTATCTCATGCTCGGTCTTCCTTCCTTTGCGGGACTTGACGATCTTTTGAAACTTGTGGGTCTTGCGGATACGGGAAAAAAGAAAGTCAGAAACTTTTCACTGGGTATGCGTCAGCGCCTGGGCCTTGCGGTTGCGCTTTGCGGCGATCCCGATTTCATAATACTCGACGAGCCCACAAACGGCCTCGACCCTCAGGGCATCATCGAGATAAGAGAGCTCATACTTAAGTTAAACAGAGAAAAGGGCATCACATTCCTGATCTCAAGCCACATCCTTGACGAGCTTTCAAGACTTGCCACCGATTACGGTTTCATCGACAGCGGCCGCATCGTAAAAGAGATGAGTGCCGAAGAACTTCGAAACGAATGCCGCAAATCGGTTCGAATGAAAGTCAGCGACACCAAGATACTTGCCAAGATCATGGACGACATGGGCATCGAATACTCGGTTCTCAACGAGTCCTACGCAGATGTCTATGCAGACCTTAACTTCTCGAAAGTCGCAGAGATCTTTGCAAAAGAAAACTGCACGATATTCACTATGGAAGAGCGCGACGAAAGTCTTGAATCTTTCTACCTTTCGCTTATAGGAGGCGAAGAACATGCGTAGAGTTTTATATGCGGATATGTTCAATGTATTCAAAAACAAGGTATTTCAGGGCTCCATCGCTCTGACAGTCTTATATCCGCTCATGGAGGCACTTCTCTTTAAGCTGATATACCGGTTCCTTGACGCCGAGCTCCCCGGAGAAGATGTGATAACCGCTTATTCTTCCATCGCTTCGATCGTTATAACCGCCACGATAATCTTCTTACTCGTAAACGACTTTTCGGACGGCGCCATAAGAAACAAGATCATCAATGGGGTAAAAAGAAACCACATCGCTCTCTCAAGCATACTTACGGGAGCCATCATAAGCGGTCTCATGTGCATGAGCACGTGCATCTCCCAAACCATCGTCATCCGATTCCTCACCACCGGATTTTCTTCCCTTAATCCGAGAGATGTTTCTTTGTACTACACTGCACAATTTGCGGTATCGATAGCTGTCGGAGTATTGATGTCCTCCATCGTGATCGTATTCGGAGGAACGATTATCCCTTACTTTTTGGGGCTCGTGATCGCATTTTTATTCAGAGTCGCAAACCTCATGGTAACGGATAAGCTTTATCCCCAGGACGGACACGTGATGATCACGGGAATGAGGCTTTTGATCTACAACATTTATGACAGGTTTTGCCCCTTCTCGTATTTTACCGGAACCCTTAACCACCCTTTGAAAGATTGCTTCATAGGATGCGGCGTTTTGATCGCAATATCGATACTTATCACTTTACCTGTATTTAAGAGAAAGGAACTCAAATAGGGAATTAAAATGATCAACATATATAAAGCCAACTTACTAAGAAATATCAAAAACGTTTGCTACCTCGGAGGACTTTTGATAGCCCTCGTAGTAACATTTACGGTATCAAGCAAAGCAATGGTTCCTATATTTTTGGAAAAATATGAACCCGCACAGTGCATGCTCTTTGTTAGTGTTGCAATGGTGCTGTTCTTCTCAATCTACATACCTGTTTACACCAGCACGGAGTATTCCGACGGTATACTTAAAAACCGTATCATCGCCGGTCACAGCCAGAAAGACTGCTTCATCGCAGCAGTGCTTTCCAACATGACCATCGTGACGATAATGACTCTCGTGTATGTTCTGGCGGGCGTCATAGCGGGGGCAGGTGTGGGAAGCGTGATCGTAAACGTTATATCGATCCTTTTTGCATTGCTGGGATATACGGTCTTTATTACAGCCCTTTCCTTTACGGGCAAAAAGATGATAAGAAACACCGTATACGGTATGGTGATCTTCTTCCTTTCCTTTAACCTGATGCTCATCGGTAACGCTGCATTGGCTTTCTCGAAAGGAACCGCATTTGAGATCTTCAGGATACTTTACAACATCACTCCCGTGGGACAGTGGTTTGCGAACACGGCTTTTGCCGACAGCTATGCCAATCCCGGAGCTTTTATCCAGATTCTCATAAGCGCCGTGATCGCCGCATTGTCCATCTTATTTACGATACTCAAAGTATCAAAAAGAGATATTACAAATTAGGAGTTTGAGTATGAAGAAAACAACCTCTAAGATAATAGCCGTAACGGTTCTGCCGATACTTTTCGTGGCGATGCTGGTTTTATACATGACGGGGATACTCGGCTCGGAAAAAAGAAAGATCGACGATATCGAAAATTATGCTTTATCCTTTGATGATTTTACGATCCCCACGGATGCAAGAGCCATAGGTATAGGTGAAGCCACCCACGGTAACCACGAATTTCAGGTTGCAAAGCTTGAAGTGTTGCAAAAGCTTGTTGAAACCGGGAACTGCAAGAGTTTATCCCTCGAAATAAGCGTAGGGGAAGGCGCATATATAAACGACGCCATACACAATAA
This sequence comes from Lachnospiraceae bacterium, assembly GCA_017963665.1. GTDB lineage: Bacteria > Bacillota > Clostridia > Lachnospirales > Lachnospiraceae > UBA1258. The sequence goes on from JAGCTJ010000100.1 coordinate 23,608, forward strand.
AGACGACGTGGACTTTGAAGAACTGGTGGGAGAACTGGATTATCCTCTTTATGACACACCGGATATGGCTAACCTGTTTAAATGGATGAAGGAATACAACGAAGGCCGTTCCTATGAAGATTCCGTAGCCTTCTACGGAGTGGACATGCAGGGTTCCCATTGGGGCGTTAAATATCTTCTTCCTTTCTGTAAGGAATTTCCCAATGAATTTGGTGACGATGTCATCACAAAGCTGACAGCTCTTGACGACGACCCCGATACCGATACTCTAAACGACGAACAATTCTTTAAAGACTTAAAAGAGAAACTCTTATCGGTAAAGGATCCAAGGCACGAAATTGCAGCGCTTGTAGCGGAGAGCGTTCTTGAGGACATCGCATCTCCTTCCTTTTCCGAAGACGCAAATTCCTACGGTGAGTACAGAGACTCATCAATGGCAAAGAACTTTAAAATCATCTCGGAAATTGAGGAAAGACGCGGTTACTCACAGGTGCTCATAAGCGCTCACAACGGTCACGTTATGAGAGGCCCCGCCGAAAGCTACGGCGAAATATCTATGGGAAGCCACATCGACAAACTCTTTGACGGCAAATACTTCATCATCGGAACCGAGTTCTACAACTCATGTGATAACATCCATACCGCCGGAACCTACGACGAAGAGTACGAAAGAAAAAATCACAACTTCTGTTCCAGCGACAGACTTGCCTTTCAGGCGAAGGATTTTGAAGATGAACGCTATGTTCTGGTTTTCGATGATGTAACGGATACCAAAAGCGACGTATACGATATCATCCATCATATGAACTTTACAGGAGTTATGGGCGAAGGTTATACTTTCTATGTCGACATATACAAGTCATACAGGACAAAGCTCATAGTGGCGGACAGATACGATGCAATGATCTACTATTACGACGTTACGCCTATCGAAACGATCCACTATTAAGCCTACTCCGACGCCTTAACGGGGGCCATATGAAATATATACTTATCGCGAGTATCGTCGTTAACGTTCTTTTGTTTTTGAAGATACTCTCAATGAAGAAATCGCTAAGAGATCTTAAGACCGATTTCTCGGAACGGGCAAAGCTCGATTCGAATACGCTAATAGGTGTTTCGGGTCGTGACAAAGAGATACGGGAACTGGCGGACACCCTTAACGAAACCCTTTCTTTGTTAAGAGACGCTTACCATAAATACAGACTCGGTGATGCCGAGGTTAAGACAGCCATCACAAATATCGCCCACGATCTTCGTACGCCGCTCACCGCCATATGCGGGTATCTTGAGATGGCGGACAAGCTTGAGATGAGCGATGAAGTACGCCGCGATCTTTCCATCATAAGCGAACGGGCGGAATACATGAAAAAGCTCACGGAAGAGCTGTTTGAATATTCGGTGATCACCACCAAAGAAGTCACCGAAGAAAAGCAGAACGTATTCGTCAATAAAGTGCTGGAAGACTGCATAATGAACTTCTATCCTTCCTTTACCGAGCGAGGCGTCACTCCCGAGGTAAACATCACCGAAGAACGGATCGAAAGAATGCTATATCCGTCCTATGTTGAAAGGATATTCTCAAATCTTTTGAACAACGCCCTTAAATACAGCGACGGAGATTTAAGTGTCGAGTTAAAAGAAGACGGACTTTTTAAGATATCCAATACGGCCTACGCCCTTTCGGATGTGGCCGTCGAAAAACTCTTCGACAGGTTCTTTACGGTTGAGACGGCAAGAAGCAACGCCGGCGGTCTGGGACTTTCCATAGTAAGAACCTTCGCCCAGCGAATGGATTGTCCTCTTAAAGGCTATTACGAAAACAATAAACTTGTCATAGAAATACGATTTTAGTAAAACGAGCGTCCCTTTCGGAACGCTCGCTTTTATATCTTCCAATTGTTTCTTCCGGCTTCCTTGGCCCTGTAAAGCGCTTCATCCGCTCTGGAAAGTGCCGTCTTGGCGTCGGGGTCGTCCTTTTCAAAATAGGCAAATCCCATCGATGCGGTAATGCCTTTTTTATCCTTTTCGAGTTCTTCTATCCTGATGTTTCTGATCGAATTGATTATTCTGTCAGCGGTTTCAGCCTGATATTCTCTCGGAACGTTTTTAAATACGACTACAAATTCATCTCCGCCCCACCTTATTATCGCATCCTCACTTCTGATAACGCTGTGAATGGCTTCAACGAACATCTTAAGCACCTTATCGCCAAGCTCATGTCCGTATCCGTCGTTAAACTGTTTGAAATAGTCGACATCGAGCATGAGAAGGAGGATGTTTCTTTCGCCGGCTTTAAATGAATCGTAAGCTTTCTCAAGCAAAGCCTCTCCGAACACTCTCGATCTTGCACCGGTAAGTACATCAAATTCGAGTTTATCCATCAGCTCTTTATTCTTGTTCTCGTATGAACCGATCTTGGTCTTCCTGTATCCGTAAGACATTATCGAGAAAAACAGCGTCCATGCCATCATAACGATAAACAAGAGCGTGATCTGATATATCTTCAGATCTTCGAAAGCCTCTTTTCTGTACATCTCAAGATCGTCGATATTGACGCCCATGCACACTATCCAGTCAAGCCTCTTATAAAGGCATGAGTATGTGATCTTCTCGCTCACCGAATCGGAATTGAGCTTTTTAAAGGCATATCTTAAATAGGTCGAACCGTTTTCTTTTACACCGTTTAACTCCTCTTCATACGCTTTCATGCCCATTTCATTGACAACATTGGTAGAAAGAAGCGTTCCCTCGGTATCCTTTAGATTCGGGTGGATGAGTCTGATCGCGTAATCGTCTCCGCCGTCGTAATCAAGCACCTTCTGTATCCACATGTAAGTACCGTCATCGTGAGTTTCGGAGTAAATCTTTCTGTAAGCGACTTCATATGCATAATCGGCTTCACCTTCTTTATCAAGGCCTTTGTTCTCTGCTTCGTTAAGTTCGACGTCGATATATGAAATGAAGTTTTCAACGTTTTCTTTCAGCATATCCTTTTTCATATTAAGGACCGCATCATAGGTAAGTCTTGCGCTGAATCTTGTTACGGCATAGAAAAGTGTCAGGATGATAAACAGCGAGACCACGATACCGCCTGCCGTTATCAGGACATATCGTCTGTACTCCTGCTTAGCCAGATCCATATCCTCTTTGAATAGTTTTCTTTTTCCCTTTTTACCCTGTTTCATTGATCCCTCGCGTGTAAATATTTAAAACACCAACGAGGGGATTATATAGCATGTCAAATAACGAATTGTTAGGAAATCGAAAAAAGCACCGCATAAGCGATGCTTTTCCAAAAATGCCAAAAGATCAGTTTTTCTTAAGTACGGTTGCCTTAACGATACCCTTAGGATCTTTGATCATTAAGACTACAAGCCATATTATGAAGCCGAGTGCCACTACCGAAAGTCCGAGGAAAAGATCGTTTAACATATCCTCAGCAGTGGGTGTAAAGTACTCTGCTTTAAGCTCTGCATACTCAAAGATCGCATCAACGAACCACATAAGCGATGCGCCCCAGAACATGAGTGCAAGAAAACCGAGTTTTAACTTCTCTCTGTTTTCGTTGGTATACCATACGATCGTGCAAACGATAGCTGCGAATGTAGAAACGAGTAATGTCATAGTTTTGCCCTCCTATACTTCCGCTTTGGCGTCGTCTTTTTCTACGGCACGCTTCTTAACGTAAGAAGCAACCGCGCACATTCCGAGCCAAACGGTGGTAACGAGGGCGGCCATCACTACTCCGACGGTGCCCATTTCATGCAGCATCTCCGCGGCGTCCTCAGCATTGGAAGCTGCGGTAAGGAAAGGAAACCACGGAACAACTTCGCCGTGCCATACGTGCTCGAAAGCAAGCAATGCGCATCCTCCCCATGCCATATTGTTAAGCCATTTTAACTTCTTGGACAACGGGATCTTAACATCGGAAATCTCTTTTCCTTCCGACTTATAGATCTCTGCCTCGAGAGAAGTTTTTTCTTTTTTCTCAATTACCTTTTCGGCAACGGTCGTAACTATCGCCTCTGCCGTAAGAACCAAAAAACAAGCCATATTTAACCCTCCGTTTTCAATTATCGATGGGATAAGTATACATTATTTCTGAATTGCATAACAGTATTTGTCAGTATAAAAACATAAAAAACCTATTCGAGCTCTTTTACAATGAGACTGGTAACCAAATCCTGCAATTGTGCTGCATTTTTATTCGTGATTACAGGCTTCCCGGTTCTTTTTTCCACCGCCAATCGTGCTTCTCCAGCGGCTTCTCCACCTTCAATTGCGACCATTCGACTTTCTTCAAAGGACTCAGGTTGCTTTTGTTTCGAAATGTCCGTAGTGGTGGCTTCAGCCAACATGTTCAGGACAAGC
>JAGCTJ010000010.1 GCA_017963665.1 Lachnospiraceae bacterium
AAAGACTCAAAGACCGGCGATAAGATTTCCATCATTCCACACGCCAAGTCTTGTATCTCCACCGGTAAAAGATCCGTGTACGCAAAGAAGCTTGATCACAGAGTAAAGCTTTTTACAACATGGGATGAAGAAAAATATTATCTTGCCAAACCGGGCGATTATCTAGTGTCGGTAGTAGATAATCCAAGTGACGTTTACATTGTAGCTGCAGGCATTTTTGCCATCACCTATGAGGAGGTCCGTTAGATGAAATACGATGCTTTCATAAGCTATCGCCACAGCGAACTCGATATGTTCGTAGCAAAGAAGATACATAAAGGTCTCGAGACTTTCAAAGTCCCGAGACAGGTTAGAAAAATAGGCGGGAAATCAAAGATCACCCGTGTTTTCCGCGATCAGGAAGAATTGCCCATCGGAAGCGATCTCGGCGACAACATTACAGGTGCTTTAAGAGAAAGCGAATACCTTTTGGTAATCTGTTCTCCCAGAACTCCCGAGTCATATTGGGTGCAAAAAGAAATAGATACATTCATTTCACTTCATCCGAGAGATCATATTCTGGCGATCCTCGTTGAGGGCGAACCTAACGAGTCTTTCCCTTCGCAGTTACTTAACGACGAGAACGGCAATCCCGTTGAGCCTCTTGCCGCCGATGTAAGAGGTGACAATATCAAAGAAGTAAATAAAAAGCTTAAGACCGAGATAATAAGACTTGCAGCCCCCATTCTTCATTGCTCGTATGATGATCTAAGGCAAAGGCACAGAGAGCGAAGGATAAAGAGATTCTTCTCCATTGTAACGGCTGCCTTTGTTATCATTGCCGCTCTCGGTATCGGTTTTGGTATATACAACGCAAGAATGGCTAATGAGATAGCCAAGAACTATAAAGAAAAGCAGATAACCCAATCCAAATCCCTTGCGGATACTTCTCTTTCTTTGTACAAAGAAGGCGATCTAAAGACGGCGGCTTTGGTTGCTGTTTCGGCGCTTCCTTCGGAGGAAAACGACAGACCTTACGTTGCGGAAGCGGAAAAAGCTCTTTCAACGGCGCTTCATGTATACGACTCTTCTTCTATCATTACCAAGAAAGCTTCTTTTAAACACGATCTGACCGTTGCGGATATGTACTTTGATGAGACCGGAAACTATCTCGTTACAATAGACCGTTCCGCTACGGTTTATGTTTGGGATATGGAAAAAGAGGAATGCATTTTTAAGGTATACGCAGATTTTTCTTCCTACGGAGATGTGGAATCCACACTCTACGCAAATGTTATCTCGGATAAGCTCGTTATTGTACGTACTTCTTCCGTAAGTGCCTATTCCCTTGACGGAACACTTATGTATAGAGAAGAATCCGAGAAGGAGTATCATTCCTGCAAGGAAAGTCTGGAATCGGGTCTTCTTGTATTGGAGACGGTGAGTTCGGTTTTAGTGTTTGATACAGATATTTTGGAGGTAACAGCCAAAATCGATTGTCCCGATGAATCGAAGTACATCCAGGAAACAGCCATTTCGAAAAACGGCAAATACATTGCCGTTAGTTACGGTGATATGTCGACGGGTTATACCATTTTTGTAAGTGATATAAACGGAAAGATAGTCTCCTATCACAAACCTACCGAGACGTACATATCTGAGATGATAGTCGACGACGAAGGAAATGTTGTTTGTGTTGATTATCCTTTATACGGTTCTTTGATGTCCGAGGCAGTGACGACATCGGTAAATATTGATTACTTTTCAATTGCATCCGATACGGAAAGTCCTGTCTGGAATTATGCGGAAGATGTTCAGACCATGCTCTTCATGGACGGATATACGCTGCTTCGTTTCTTTGATATAGAGATCGGAGACGGGGCAGGTACGAACGTTATCATAGTTTCTTTGATAGACAAAGTGATTACCTTCTCACACGAGGGTGAGATATATTCAGAAATATACTCCGGAACAACGATTGCTTCTATACTTTGTACATACGGCGGACACTGTTTCATGTTTTTAAGGGACGGTTCGTTGAAGATAAACAGTCTTTTGAACGGAAGACCTTATAACAACAATTCTTTTGAAGAGATAGGCAGCTCCATATCTTCGATAATCACCAAAAACGGTGTATTTGCGATAAGAGGTTATCTGACACCGGATGTTCTTATAATGAAGAACAATATGTCAGAAAAAGCGGAGCTTATCAATACATTTGAAAAGAGCTATTCAAGCAGTGTATCTGAGGACGGTGAAACAGTATGCTTTTACGAATCCGATTACAGTGAGGAATTAAATCGCTTTAACTTCCTTAATACTGCTACGAACGAGATAACATATTCTTTCGAATATAAAGACGCTAAGAGCATTACTTCTTACGGTTTTGTTACAAACGACCTTTATTATGCCGCAGACATTTCCGGAAAGATATTGTTGATAAACTTTAAAAACAAGGAAGTTAAAGAAATACCCATTCCGGCGGATTACTTCTCATTAAAAGGCATTCATTTTACAAATGACGGAAAGTATTATATCGTTAACTCGTCTTTTGATATGTCGTTCTATGACATGGAAAACAACAGATATAAGCACATCTTCAAGGACAACGAACAATCGATCCACGATTCGTTTATCAACAATGCAGGAACAACGGCTTACTACTTTGAAAGAGACTGCAAACTTCGCTCCGTTAACATTGAAACGGAAGAGATAAAAGACGATTACGACGAAAGTCTTGTCACAACACCTTCCTTCCTTGAATTGGGACTTTTCAAGTTCTCGGACGACTCTTCGAAGTTCATTCTTTGTTGCAGAGACGGATATCTGAAGGTTGTGGATACATTAAGCGGAGAGATACTTGATGAGATAAGTTTTAACTGTCGTTATCGCGGTTACGTATCTTTCATCGAGGATTCCAAAAAACTCCTTTTACAGGGCGAAGATTATATAATAAAGATATATAACCTGGAAACAAAAGAGTTTGAATTTATCTCCGACGAGCAATATAATGCAATAAAATATGTTCGAGACGAAGCAGATAAGCTTTATCTTGTGAACGATTACGAGATGCTTGCTTTGACAAAAGATCCTTATGCGATCCAGTACAGTGTCGATTCGGGAATAGAGTATATAGCGTCAACCAATAAGATACTGGCTAAAAACGGTCAGAGTCTGTATTCCCTTGATTATATTCCTTACCAAGACCTGATCGCACTTACGGCCGAAAAGTTTAACAACGCGACTTTAAGCGAGACTGAAAAGATCAAGTATCACGTTGATTAAGTTAGAAAGAGAGCAATACCTTTGATTTTCGATACACATACACATTATGACGATCCGGCATATGACAGCGACAGAAACGATCTGCTGGAATCGTTTAAAGCAAACAACGTGATCGGTGCCATATGCGCAAGCGCAGAGTACGGATCGATTCCCAAGATCATTGAACTTTGCAATAAGTACAGTTTTCTTCATCCCACAATAGGCATTCATCCGAGCGAGGTTGAAGAATTGGACGAAGAAAAGTGGAATCGTCTTGAAGAATACATTAAAAAGATAAAGCCTGTCGCAATCGGTGAGATAGGTCTTGATTATCATTACGACGAACCTTCAAAAGAGATCCAGAGAAGCACCTTTTTAAAGCAGCTTGCCTGGTGCGACAAATACGATCTTCCGGTCATCATCCATTCAAGGGATGCTTCCGAAGAAACCTTTGAGATAATGAAGCAGTACGGCCCCAAGAAAAAGGGCGTCATCCATTGTTATTCCGGCTCCGCGGAGATGGCTGTGGAATATGTCAAAATGGGTTATTATATCGGTGTAGGCGGTGTGGTTACTTTCAAAAACGGAAGGAAACTTAAGGAAACCGTGCAGGCAATAGGTCTTGAGAACATTCTTCTTGAAACGGACTGTCCTTATCTTGTACCGACTCCTCACAGAGGTGAGAGAAACTCTTCTCTTTTTCTTCCTTACGTGGTTGAAGAGATAGCTTCCCTTAAGAACGTTTCAAAAGAAGAAGTGGAAGACGTTACAATAAAGAATGCCGAAAATCTCTTTGGCATAAAGATCGGGTAACAAATATCAGATGGCAGATTTATCGGTTTTATCAAACACCCTTGCGGTGCTTGAGAAATACAATTTCAATTTTCAAAAGAAATACGGTCAGAACTTTCTGATCGATTCTCACATCCTCGATGGAATCATTGACGGCGCCGAAATAACAAAAGACGATTGCGTATTGGAAATCGGTCCGGGTATCGGAACGATGACGCAGCGTCTTTGTGAAAGGGCGCGTTTTGTCATTGCGGTAGAGATCGACAAAAAGCTTATACCGATCCTTAATGACACTCTTTCGGAATATGACAACAAACTCATCATAAACGAAGATGTGTTGAAAGTAGATATCAACGAGCTTTGCGAAAAGTACAACAACAAAAAGCCCATAAAGGTAGTGGCAAATCTTCCTTATTACATCACCACACCCATAATAATGGATCTTTTTGAGAGCAAGGTTCCTCTTGAGAGCATTACCGTAATGGTTCAAAAAGAAGTGGCCGACCGTATGAAAGTCGGACCGGGAACAAAGGACTACGGTGCTCTTTCTTTGGCGGTTCAATTCTATTCAAAACCCGAAGTCATATTGAACGTTTCCGCCAATTGCTTTATCCCAAGACCAAATGTAGATTCCGCGGTCATAAAGTTAAGCCTTCTTACGGAGAAGATCCCGGTTAGGGACGAGGCTTTCATGTTTTCGCTTATAAGAGCATCCTTCAACCAGCGAAGGAAAACTTTGGTCAACGGACTTGCAAATGCCGGAATAAACGGTGTTACGAAAGAGGCCGTTTTAAGCGCTCTTAATGAGATGGGTATATCCGAAACGATACGCGGAGAGGCACTTACATTAGAGCAGTTTGCTCTTTTGGCGGACACTATCAAAAAGCATATGTAGCCAATAAAGAATTATCCCATTAATGAATGGTTTTTTCCTATTTGTTATCATACGGTATCGTTTAATATATGCATAAGCAAAGAAATCATCGCTATAAATTGCGACATCAAAAATTTGTGAGGAATATATGAAAGATTTTAAAGGATTCAAAAAAGGCGTCGATCTCGGCGGATGGCTTTCACAGTGCGATTACAGTGACAAGCGTTTAAATCATTTTATTGAAGAAGAAGATTTCAAAAAGATCGCTTCCTGGGGAGCAGATCACGTTCGTCTTCCTTTTGATTACAACATAATCGAGGAAGAAGACGGAACACGTAAACCCGAAGGATTTGCTCATATCGACAGAGCGATCAAATGGGCCAAGGAAAACAACTTAAACATCGTGCTTGACCTTCATAAGACCGCAGGTTTTTCTTTCTACTTTGGTGAAGGACAGGTCGGTTTCTTTGACGATCCCGCCCTGCAGGAACGTTTCTACGTTTTGTGGGAAGATATGTCAAAGCGTTACGGCAACGATCCCGCCATCGCTTTTGAACTTTTAAACGAAGTTACCGATCAGGAATACAGTGACAGATGGAACAAGATCATCAAGACCGCTATCGGAAGGATCAGAAAGATCGCATCCGACACAGTGATCCTGGTAGGCGGATACTGGAACAACTCTCCCGCTGCCGTTAAGGATCTCGAAGTTCCTTACGATGATAAGGTAGTTTACAACATCCATTGCTACGATCCTTTGTTCTTTACACATCAGGGCGCTATGTGGATAAAAGAGATGGACCACTCCCTCAGATTTACTTATGAAGAGAGCAAGGCAACAAAAGAGTATTTCCTCGGAGCATTCAAAGAAGCTTACGATAAGGCTGTTGCCAACAACACCACCTTGTATTGCGGTGAGTACGGCGTAATCGAAAATGCCACTCCCGAAGATACACTTAAGTGGTACAAAGCCATCAACGCAGCTTTCGAAGAGCTTAACATCGGCAGAAGTGCCTGGAGCTACAAGTCTATGAACTTCGGCCTTTCCGATAAGCGTATGGCAGGTGTCATCGACGAACTCGTTAAATACTTATAAGTTTAGATTTTTAAAGACCGCTTCGGCGGTCTTTTTTTGACGTTAATACTTCAATATGATATTATTCTATTCAAAGAGAACGTGTGGTTTTTGATAATTATTGGGGAACAGATAATGAGTACTGAAAAGCATTATTCGGTTTCAATAGAACAGCAGAGTTTCGGCATTTGCGCTAAAACTCTGCTCTTTTTATAGAGTCCAAATATGTGGATTCTCCGTTTGACACTACGAAGAGAAAAAATGACCCTATTTTGAACTGTGCAAAAAGTTGAATACGAATGAGATATATATTGAGATAAGGACATGAAAAAGAAGAAAGACGGTTCACCTATAAATTACGGTTTATTCATATCTAGTGCAGTATTAACAGCATTCATTATTGTTGCATTATTTTTTGGGGTTTTGATATGGGTCTTTGATTCTGCCTATGAATCTTCTCCTCCTTCTTCGGCCGAAGAGAAAGCTTTTGAAGAAGAGTATGCGGCCGCTCAAAAGAAATATGAAAAATATCTAAATGAACCTGTAAGCGGTCAAGAAGTGCTCAATCTGATTGATAATTGGGATGAAACGGATTTCAAGATGACCGTAGAGGATTATGAAGGTGAAAGATTTAGAGTAAGTAATATAGATAAAGACAATACAATATTTAAATATTGGGATAAAGATTCAATATATTATATTGACCCAGATGCATTTTACAAAGGTGGTTTTTTCTTTGGCTCATCTACCGGAAGAGAAAAAGTAAAAAGGCGGTGGATTAGAGCGTTAAATTTTTCTTTAGTGGAAGATCCGTCTTTGTCTGATAATACTATGGAAAATGATGATTACGATAGTGAGACAGTAATAAGAAAAGCCCCTATAGATATTTCTGCATGGATCGGCAGCGATGAAGAGTGGGTTTACGAAAAAGCGAAGGATATTGAAATCTATAGTAATAAGGAAGTTGAGTTTGTAAGGTGGGTTGATGAGGACAAAACATGTCTTCAAATAGGAATAGCGTACAAAGAAAAACCTGAGAATCAACATTCAAAGCATAAAGAAGATTGTTTCGTTTTCAAAGATGACGTAAAGAACTTGAGAGTTGATTATTCATATGACTTCGACAGGGGAACATATAGGTGGGTTTTCGAAAAACCGACGTTTGAAAGTCATTTTGAAGACATCAATTTTGACGGAACAGACGAACTCATAATTCAAAGAGGTATTAACGGGAATAGTGAAATGATAATGTTTTCCGCTTATGAATATATAGATGGAGAATATGTCTTTTTCCCTGCTTTTGAATGGATCTATTCATATACTGTGAATACAGAAAATAATACGATTGAATGCGTTAGGTACAGCGGTGACGCAGAACATCTTAAATATGTCGCGGTATATCAATATAAAGATGGTAAATACGTTTTAGATAATGCGCTAACAGATTTTGAAACCAATATAGATGATAAATTGTTTGATTCATATGTAAAAAGTATTGTGAGATTATCAGAAAACGAAGAAATCGAGAGTCAAGAGTGGGTAGAGGATAATGTTTGTTACAGGGTTTCGATTAAAAGGACTTACGATATTGAAAAGGAATATACTCATCTGCGAGATTATATCTTTGTAAACGGGAAAAATGGTTATACATATGTTAATGTAACATATCCTTCAAAAGAAGATTCGTTGTATTCTGACAGATATGTTTTTGATGCTTGCGATTTTGAAGTTAATTATATCGATGTTACATTTGACGGAAATAAGGATCTTGTTATTTTTCTTGGTCATCAAGGAGCCCCCGGGACTTGTACATACTGCGCATATATTTATGAGAACGGGACGTACAAATATATCAGTTCTTTTGAGGATATTCCAAATTATTCCATTAATGAAAAAGAAAAATGCATTGATGGATGGTTTAAGGGTGAAGAATATAAGTTTACATATGAGAATGGACAATTTGTTGAAAAGTAAAGCGAAAGAGTAAACTTTAAAGTAATTGAAGGGAGAATAAGAATGCCGTAAGTATAGTATGTCCGCTCCAACCGAAATGAAAATATGTTATGACGTAACAACAGGAAAGTACAAAGATGATTATAAGTATGAGGAAGTGTGCTCTGCGAAAACAGGAAAAGGATCAGGCGAAGTGTTTACAGAGTGGCTTTCTAAAATGAGAGAATAATAAGATTAAGGCATGAATAATAAGAAAGATAGTTTAATAAATCGCATCATTCTAAGAATATCATTGGCTGCAGAAATAGTGGCATTCTTAATTGTTACATTATTTTTGGGGTTTTTGGTATGGGTCATTGTTTCTGCCTTTAAGCCTTCTCCGGCCGAAGAGAAAGTTTTTGAAGAAAAATATGAGACCGCCAAACAGAAATATGATAAATACTATCAAAAAATAGTAAGTGGTCAAGAAGTGCTTGATTTGATTGAAAATTGGGATGATCCGGAATTAGGGATGCTCGTAGAAAATATAGAAGACACTAAATTCGAAGTAAGCAATCTAGATATAGATAATACTAGAGTTACATACTGGGATAAAGACTCTGAATATTATATTGATCCAAATGCATATTATAAAGCCGGCTTTTGCATATATGAAAATCCTAGATTAAAAAGCGATAAGTTTATTACTGATTTATGTTTTTATCTAGTGGAAGATCCATTTTTGTCAGAAAATAATGATATGGAAAATGAAGATTAATCACTTTCCCGATGTTCAACATAAAAAGGACTCACATAGTACTAATAATTCTGCTTCTATTATGGTAATAGGTATTAGTGAACCCAAAAGCGATCTTCCGGAAAGCGAAAAATAGGTATGTTTAGAAAGAATAGTTTTTCAATCCAAATCAATAAAAGAATCTTCATTCCACGTGTTGCTAGCATAATTGCAATGGTAATCGCGATGGTTTTATCCGGATGTTTCTATTCATCTTCTGACGCTGAAGAAGCAATTGTAGAAAGAAATGCAGCCGCTGATGAAGAATTTGAAAAAGAGTATGAGGCTGCTCAAAAGAAATATGAAAAATATCTAAATGGGCCGATAAGCGGTCAAGAAGTGCTTAATTTGATCGATAATTGGGATGAAACGGATTTTAAGATGACCGTAGAAAATATAGAAGATCAGAGATTTAGAGTAAGTAATCTAGATAAAGATGATACTATATTTAAGTATTGGGATAAGGAATCTTGTTACTATATTGATCCAGATGCATTTTACAAAGGTGGTTTTTTCTTTGGCTCATCTACCGGAAGAGAAAAAGTAAAAAGGCGGTGGATTAGAGCGTTAAATTTTTCTTTAGTGGATGATCCTTCTTTGTCTGATGATAATACTACGGAGAATAATGATTAGCTGATACATCAGAAAATCTTTAATGACTATAATGAGATCAAGACATGACAAGAAAGATATTTCAATTAAACACATCATTTTAAGAATAACACGCTATGAACAATAGTTTTAGGGAACTTTTGTGGATAAAATCCATTCAAAAGTTCCCTATTTTTTTGTGAATTATGATATTCTTTTCACTCATCTCGACAAACTAACATCACAATGTTATAATTCACATGAAAGGACTACGGCTATGATTATATATCACGGATCGAAAAACATTATCGAAAAGCCTGAATATGGAAAAGGGAAACCATATAATGATTATGGCCGTGGCTTTTATTGCACGGAGTATCTTGATCTTGCAAAAGAATGGGCTTGTGATGATGAGAGTGGCGGATATGCCAATAAATATGAACTTAATATAGAAGATCTGAAGGTGCTTGATCTAAACGGAGCAGATTATTGTATTCTTCATTGGATATCTGTTTTACTGAGCAATCGTACATTTACTTTAGACACCGATCTTGCTATTCAGGCAAAGGAATACATTCTTAAAAACTTTCCGGTTCAAACCAAAGGGTTTGACATAATTAAAGGATATCGTGCGGATGACTCTTACTTTTCTTATGCACGGGATTTTTTACAGAATACCATTTCAGTAAAGAGATTATCGCAGGTTATGAAACTTGGTAATCTCGGTAACCAGATCGTTCTGATCTCGCAAAAAGCATTTGAATCCATACATTTCCTTGGATATGAAGAGTCCGCGCAGGTAGTATACTTGCCTTTGCGAAAGAAAAGGGATGAACTGGCACGTGCCGCTTATCTGAGCAACAGACAAGGCAACACTTTTTCTTCAGACGATATTTATATGATAGATATTATCAGAAATGGAATAAAAGCCGATGATCCACGCTTACAATGAAATGTACCTTTATGGGGTTATGAAAAATCTTGCTGCTTTGGTCGATCTAGCGATCAATGCGGAGGGGCTTGACGCAGACAGGTTTGGAGAAATGTTTTCTTCTTCGGATGTGGCCAAAAAGATAGAACATGGATATCCGGATATGCTTGCGGGTAAATCCGCATCGGAAATGCTGTCGATCATTTTAGAAAAGCAGGTGAATTATTCGTCTGTCCCTACAGACCGTACACCGGAATACTGGGCCGGGTGGATACTTGCCAAAGCACAATGGACACTCGGAAGATCTTTTGAAGAAATTTTGGATGTCATGCCGCTTTCTTCATTGATCGAGCTATATCATCCTTATCACGAAGCGGATGAAAGTAAGACCATTGACCTGATAAGTGAAAGATTTCCTCACAAGGTGCCTGCGTTAAAACTTATACGGAAATCGAGGAAACTGACTCAAGAGCAATTGGCACTTCTAAGCGGTGTAAATATTCGTTCGATCCGTTCCTATGAGCAGGGCGATAACGAACTTGGAAAAGCACAAGGCGAAACATTACAGATGCTTGCTCATGCGCTTGACTGCACAATAGAAGAATTATTACAGTAGTATTGATAAAAAAGTGTTATCGGAGGAACATTATGTACAAACCCAAAACAGCACCCATGGGGTGGAACAGCTGGGACTGCTACGGAGCAGCGGTCACAGAGGATATTGTTAAGCAAAATGCTAAGTTTATGGCAGAGAACTTAAAAGAGTTCGGCTGGGAATATATAGTGGTGGACATTCAGTGGTCGGAACCGGGTGCCGTATCGCATGAATACAGGCGTTTTGCGGATCTTTGTATGGATGAATACGGTCGTTTGATCCCTGCACCCAACAGATTTCCTTCATCGGAAGGCGGAAAAGGATTCAAGCCGCTTGCAGACTATGTGCATTCGCTGGGACTTAAGTTTGGTATCCACATCATGAGAGGTATTCCGAGGCAGGCGGTTGCCAAAAACACTCCCGTGCTCGGAACAAAACTGACCGCAAGAGATATCGCGCGCGCAAACAGCGTTTGTTTTTGGAATCCCGATATGTACGGTGTTGATGCAAAGGTTAAGGGTGCGGAGGCTTACTATGACTCGATTTTTAAACTGTATGCATCCTGGGGTGTTGATTTCATAAAGTGCGACGATATATGCAGAGAGCTGCCTCACGAAGAGGATGAACTTATCATGTTATCAACCTCTTTGCAAAACTGCGGACGTGACATGGTGCTTTCTTTGTCCCCCGGACCCGCTTTGCTTGAAAAGGCGCAGCTTTACAAAGATACGTCAAATATGTGGCGTATTACTGATGACTTTTGGGACAGATGGGATCTTTTGTACGCCATGTTTGAGCGCGCCGAAAAATGGAGCATCCACGCCGGTGCAGGCCACTATCCCGACGCCGATATGCTTCCTATCGGGCCCATCAATCAGGTATATGATAAAAACAATCGTACTAAATTTACCGAAGACGAGCAGATCACTATGATGACACTATGGTCTATCATGCGTTCGCCTTTGATGATCGGCGGTGAAATGACCGGATTTGATGATTTTACGATGGGTCTTATCACCAATGAAGGGATACTAAAGATGCACAGAGATGCCCGTCATTCTCATCAGGTATTCAGAAAAGAAGTTGACGGAGCCGAGATCGTGCTTTGGGTTGCGGCATCCGCAGACGGCGGAATGTATGTAGCGGTGTTTAATATTGGTGAAGAAAATGCAGAAGTTGCGATCCCACTTGAGGAGCTTGAGATCAATGTTCCGGTTGAAGCAATTGAGCTTTGGAGCGAGAAGAGGATCTCTTTTGAAGAAGAGATTGAGGTGAAGCTTAAGGCACATGCGGCGACGGCGTATTATATTAGGTAGTCGCGGTTTTTGCGTGGATACTACAAGCGATGCAACTCATATTTTGCTTCGCAAAATATTCGTTCGCGCTGTCGCGCTATCAATCATAAGCATAAAGAGGACACCCCAGTGCGAGCACGGGTGTCCTCTTTGTGCTTATGATTGGCATCGCTTGTAGTATACGCGCAAAAATAAAGTCGCAAACCTGCACAATAGCTAAGCTCACGACTTCCGCGTGCGCCTCCAGGGACTCGAACCCTGGACACCCTGATTAAGAGTCAGGTGCTCTACCAACTGAGCTAGAAGCGCATCTTTTATTTATTTTTCACGCAAAAAAGAATATATCACAGGAACTTGCTTTTGGCAAGGAAAAATTAAGGGAATTTTTAAATTTTTTTATGTGTAGATAAAAAACCGCTTGACGGCTAATTTGAATTAGCCTATAATGTGGCTAATCGAAATTAGCCAAACCGAATGAAAGGACAGCTATGGACACAAAACAGAGGATACTGGAGGAAGCGTTGACGCTCTTTTCCGAAAAGGGATATGCGAATGTATATGTGGGCGATATCGCTGCGAGAGTCGGCATAAAAGCTCCTTCTTTGTATAAGCACTATAAGAGCAAGCAGGCGATCTTCAATGCAATTTTAGCGAAAATGGATGAGCGTTTTATGGATCAGGCAAAGGCATTGAACATTAACGGAGCCAATCCCATTCCGGACGCGGAGATTTATAAGCACATGTCCGAGGAGAAACTGCTAGAACTTGGTAAGAGCCTTTTTCTTTATTACCTTCATGACGATTATACGCAGAAGATCAGGAAAATGCTTACCATCGAGCAGTTTAAAGACAAGCGGCTTTCCGATGTCTACATGGAGATGTATGTTGATGAGCCGTTGCGATACCAAAGCGCCCTCTTGGGCCTTGTGACAGCGGGCGGGATGCTGACGACAGATAACGTGGATATAATGACTCTTCATTTTTATTCGCCGATTTACATGCTGCTTACGATGTGCGACCGCGATCCGTCGAGAGAACCGGAAGCGCTTAAGATGCTGGAAGCACATATAAAACAGTTTGATAAACTCTACGGGAGGAAAGATAAATGAAAATAGCGGTATTCAACGCAACGGAGAAAAAAGGGGTTACATACAAACTAAAAGAGATATTTCTCGACAGTTTCAGAGACTGCGCAGAGATAACGGAATTCTATTTTCCCAAGGATTGCCCCAATTTTTGTGTGGGTTGCACGTCTTGCTTCAGAAACAGAGAGAATGATTGTAAGGACAGAGAGTATGTCGAAAAGATCGAAAAGGCGCTCCTCGAATCCGACCTTTTGATATTTACGTCTCCTGCGTATGTATTCCACACCACCGGTGCCATGAAGGCGATGCTCGACCATTTCGGATACAGGTGGATGCCTCATCGTCCCGCAGGGGAGATGTTTTCAAAAAGGGCTGTCGTAATCTCGCAGTGCCTTGGTGCGGGCGGAAAGTCCACGATCAAAGACATCAAAGACAGTCTTTCCTGGTGGGGCGTAAGCTACATTAAGACCCTCAGCTTTAAACTTATGGGAGATATTGTTTGGGACAGGCTTTCAGATAAAAAGAAACAATCCATCACCAAGAAGCTTACGGCCTTGGCAAACAAAATGAAAAGGATCGATTATTCCAAGCCCGCCAAGACAAATCTTGCAACAAAAGCAAAATTTTATGCTGTAAGAATGCTTCAGACAAGTCTCGGCAAAGCCAATCTGGATTATACGGATTTCAAATATTGGAAGGCAAAGGGTTGGATCGACAAAGTAAGGCCTTGGAAACAGAAAAAATAAAATAGATCATCGAAAAGTTCCGCGCTTTGCGGAGCTTTTTCTTTTTACAAAACTGCATCAAAAAACCACTACATTTAGTGTCCTTTTGCTTTGACAATGTCTATATGGTGTGATAGACTTTTTTACGATAGGGTTATTATGTCCTGTCGGAAGAAACGTTTTTAGGGTGATAAGAGTGGATAAGTACGAATACAAGGCACGCGCCGATGAGATCATAAGACTTGTTAACGAAAAGCAGTTTCGTGAAGCGATCGAAATAGCCGATACGATAGATTGGAGAAACGTTCAGGACAGCAACATGTTGTGTACCGTGAGCGATCTCTATAAAATGTGCCGTCGCTTTGAGGACAGTCGTGACGTTCTTTTATTGGCATATCAAAGAAACCCCAAGGGAGCTTTGATCATTTATTCTTTGTGCGACCTTTCCATTATGCTTGACGACGTTGTGAACGCCATTGAGTATTACAAGGAATATCTTCAGGTCGCGCCCAAAGATTCGGGCAGATATATCCTTCAATATAAAATATATGAAGCACAGGGTGCGAGCCTTGAAGAAAGGATCAGCATCCTTGAAGAGCTGCAAAAACGCGAGCCCAGATCCAAGTGGATGTACAAACTCGCTTATCTTTATCACAGAGTTGGCCTCGCAA
>JAGCTJ010000101.1 GCA_017963665.1 Lachnospiraceae bacterium
TTACTGCAGATATATCATGAGGAGTAGGAGTGGGTTCAGGAGTACTTGTCTGCTGCTGCGGTTCAGGTTCAGGTTCCGGTTCAGGTTCCGGTTCAGGTTCGGGCTCCGGTTCCGCAACTGCAACGGGAACCGGTTCCGGCTCAGGTTCGACCTGGGTTTCCACAACAGGCTCTTCTACAGGTTCGGGTTCGGGTTCAGGTTCCGGTTCCGGCTCAGGTTCAGGCTCCGGTTCGGGTTCAGGTTCCGGTTCTTCTATCTCTTCGATGGAAATATATGCCGAATCTGTATCCTTTGCGGCTATTTCTCTTAACTTATCTTCATCATAACCTGTCGCATTCAGAACTCTCTGCAGCGTTTCTTCATTGTTAAGAATCTCACGGATAAGTGCAACGGGAAGATCTTCTTCCGTAACGTCTTCCACCTCGAAGGTATTGAAAGTTCCGTCACTGTACATATATGCCGTAAGCCTCTGTCCCGGACCGACTTCTTTTGTCTCAGTCTCGCCGGTTACGGGATTATAACCCTCAACGGTTACATGTCCGTCAGTAATGAACAGATACTGCTTTCCGGGCGTGGGATCTTCCCAAACGTATCCGGAAGTTCCTCTTATTCCGACTGTCATGGTAGATGACTTGATATCAAGACTTTCATTTTCGGTAAGTGGCTGCTGCACATCAAAGAACAAACGTCCCTTGGTGAGCAAAAGTTCTAACTGCTTTCCGTCTTGATAAAACTCAACACGGCTGTCTTCTTCGACACTGATTATCTTTGTGTCATCAAGCCCGACACTGGCAAGTGATTTAGCCGCTGTTGACAACGCATTGCCGTCTGAAAGACGCAGATTGTCGATTATCGTTTTGGTGGTTCCGTTTTCTTCGAGTGTAACTTCTCCGACGATACGTAAAAGTCTCATAGTTGTAGCTTTTACCTTGTCCTTGCCTCCCAAAACAAATATCAGGACAACAATAGCAGCAATCAACGCCACTGCGCCGATTGCTGCACACAAAATAAGCCTTTTCTTCTTTCCTTCTTCCATTGTTTCCCCTTTCGTGGCCTTCTTTGCCCTAGGCTAAGGCTCACAACATAGAAAACTATACCACAAAAGGGAAGTTTTTATCAAGTCAATATATTACAACCATTTCTTCTTTTTGAAGAATATAAGACTAAGCACCACAATCAATACACTCACGGCTATAACTATCGGATAGCCCCATCTTGATTCAAGCTCGGGCATATACCGAAAGTTCATTCCGTACCAGCCCACTATGAGCGTAAGCGGCATGAAGATCGTGGTCACCACCGTAAGGACCGTCATGATCCTGTTTTGTTTTACATCCAGACGGGATTCGTAGGAATCTCTTATCTGCGAAGTATAGTCAAGTAACGAATTGACCATATCGAACAGTCTTGAGACTCTGTTTGAGAACAAACGGAAAAATCTTAAGTTTTCGGCTTTAAAGAAATTGTTCTCGTTTTCCTCGAACTCCTGCGCCATATCGATTAGATGATCGTAGTGAATGCGAAGGTCTCTTAACTCGCCGCGGATATCGTTAAGTCTGTCGATCCCGGGATCGAGGTCGTTGTCGATATCTTTGTCCATGCTGTCAAGTTCCCTCTCATACTTCTCCAAAAACGAAAGATCGCTTGTGACTATCTGTTCAAGAAAATCGAACATAAAACGCTCTAAGCTCGGAAAACGCCACTTTTTTGACTCGGCGATACGTCTTATCAGTTTAAGAACGTTCTCGTCCGGATCGATAAATATAACACCTTTCTCGTCGAGTGCAAATGCGAATTTCCTGTACTCAGCCGCCATGTTCTTCCGGTCGGGAAGCGCAAACGTTCCTGTTATCGAATCGTAGTTAACTTCGGCCTTCGTGGTATGGATCTCCGAAAGATCCATTTCCATATCGATACCGAGTTCGAACGATTCTCTTTCTTTTTGCCACTCTTCCGGAGTAAGAACGGCGACGTATTGCTGCTTTCCTGCATGGCAGTCCGATGCCGTG
Source organism: Lachnospiraceae bacterium (assembly GCA_017963665.1). Taxonomy (GTDB): domain Bacteria; phylum Bacillota; class Clostridia; order Lachnospirales; family Lachnospiraceae; genus UBA1258. The sequence goes on from JAGCTJ010000101.1 coordinate 2,010, forward strand.
CAGGCTCTTAATGTTTCTTCAATCAAATAGTACATATTCTCTTCCTGCCTTTTGGGTGAACAATTCAAGTTTTGCTATAAGATCCTCAAGTATGTACCTTGAGTCGACATCTTTGTAAATGCGGATCTTTCGGTTGTTTTTGCATTCTTTCGAAGATGTATCGTCATCGATAAACGGAGCGGGTACATATTCGAATCTGCCGCACATCGGATTGAGTGCTATCGCCACTGCGGGCGAATCACCGAGAGACCAGCTTTCACCCTGCGTCCAGCCCGCGAACTCAGAGTTGTTGTACGAAATAAGATTTTCGTAAAGATGCTTTCCTATCTTACCAAGAGGAGCTATCCGGCTCTTGATCTCGGCGATCCCTATTAAGATCGTAGTGTAAACATACGAAGGAACCAGCCAGAGATCGTTGATCTCTTTGAGTACAAGGTTTGCGGCCTTAACGTCGCTTCCGGAATTGAACTCTCTGAAAGGTGCCGCACCGTAATATGCTCCGTGGGTGCCTATCCAGATAAGCGTGAAACGGTCTTTGATCTTAGGCTCTTCCATGATCGCTTTCGCAACGTTGGTTATCGCGCCCTGCGCCAGCACAAAGAGCGGCTTTTCATCGTCTTTGAGTGCCTCATTTATAATGAACTTCGAGGCATCGGAAAGATCGTTATCTTTTGAAAGGGGGCCCTTTTGTCCCATAAAGACCGGAACGTCCATATCCATGGCGTCAAGGATCGTCTCGATCTCCTTATAGCTTCGCCCTACCGAATCTTTATCCACAAAATGAGTCGCACATATTCCCTTAACGATAAGCTTGGGGCTTAAAAGCGCCTGCACTATCGCAAAAGGATCGTCCGCCTCGCAAGCGGCATCTGTATCGATTATAACTCTTACTTTTTTATTGTCGGGTATATCAAATATCATCGTAACCTCCCACGGATCAATGGATCACCGCATTACCGGTATATTCAACGCCGTTTACGTACAGTTTACGTGTCTTGTCGTCCCAGCGGTATTGGGTAAGTGTATATTCACCCCGTTCGTAAGCATATCCGTCTCCGGCATCATCGTACAAAGAAAACGCACCGTCTTCGCCGGGATATACGTGAATTTCCATATCTTTTGAAAGTTCCGCCACGGAAAGCGCTTCCTTTGTCATCGGAACTATCGAACCCGCTTTCACAAAGACAGGTATCTTGTCAAGCGGCGTATCGGCATCTGCCCAACAGCCGCCCTCATATTTCTTTCCGGTATAAAGATCGTACCAGCAAGTGCCTGCCGGGAGGTAGACTTTTTTTACGGTGGCGGACGTTTTCTTTGTCCCGAAATACATCGGGTCGGTCACCGGGCATATCATCAACGCGTCGCCGAACATGTATTGATCGAATATCTCCCACGTGTTCTTATCGTCCGTGAAGTCAAAAGAAAGCGGACTTATGATTGAACCGTCATCTAAGTGCACACTTCCCGCGAGGGAATATATGTAGGGCATCAGCTTGTAGCGAAGCTTATTTGCTGCCACCAGAGCATCGTAGAACGGTGCGGCTTTGTGGTCGAAGGTCCAAAGTTCACGTCTTACGTCGGTTCCGTGACCTCTGAATATCGGAAGAAAGGCACCCCATTGATACCATCTGGTGAACAGCTCGCAATATTCCGGATCGTCCTTTGTGTCGTTAAAATCGCCGTTCCAGTACCATTGAAGGCCGTCTTTTACAAAGAAAGCGCCTATGTCAACGGTCCAATACGGCATACCGGAAGCGCAGAAACTGAGTCCCGCTGCAATCTGGCGCTTGAGCGTATCCCACGAAGCCGAGATGTCCCCCGACCAAAGGATGGTTCCGAACCGCTGCTGTCCGGGATAACCGCTTCTTGTAAGGTTCACAACTCTCTTTTTGTCGGTCTCGCCACGCTGTCCCTCGTAAATTCCCATGGCATGGAAAAGTCCGAAAGCGTTCATATACTGTGCCGGCAGGTGCTTGCTCACCATCTCGCAATATCTTTCGTAGTTCTTTGAATTTTCGGGACGTACCGTTTCCATCCACTCAGGACAGATCGGCTCGGAGTTATCGCACCACCAGGCGTCGATACCGTTACAAAAAAGCCCTTTGCTCGCCTGTTTCCAGTAAAGGTCTCTGGCGTCTTTGTTAAGCGCGTCGTATATGTTCATCTTCGGAAGCAAAAGATCTGCTTCTTTGAATTCCCTGTAATTATCCGTACAATCTGCCATGTTGGGCCAGATGGAGATCATAAAATGCACATTTTTACCGTGAAGTTCGTCAGTCATCCGCTTAGGATCGGGAAAGCGTCCTTTATCAAAGCTCTTCTGTCCCCACTCATTGTCGGGCCACGATATCCAGTCAAGCACTATACAGTCAAGACCTATACCGCGTTTACGATACTCGTCTGCGACCGAAAGTATCTCGTCCTGCGATTCGTATCGCTCCTGCGACTGAATATATCCGAACGCCCACTTCGGAAGCATAACGGCTTTACCTGTGATCTTCCTGAACCCTGAGATCGCACCTTTTAAAGACTCACCGTTAATAAAGAAAAAGTCCATCTCATTATCGGCTTCGGTATAAAAATACGAACCTTCACAGCCGTCGTTGAAGATCGAAGGGCTGCATGTGTTCACAAACAATCCGTAACCCTTTGTCGATACAAAGAACGGGATCGCGATCGTACGGTTAGCCTGATTTAAATATATGCATTTTCCGCGTAAAGAGGCATATCCCTCCTCGTGCAGACCAAGACCGTACAGCGCTTCATTTTTGTCAAATTCAAAATGAAGCCTTGTCTGATAAGCGGTTCCGGTCTGAACCTTAACCGCTTCTTTTATGACTTCTTTGGTGCCGTCCGCGGTCTTTACCGTCTCTTTTACAGCCTCGTCTTTGGTAAGCGAGTATACGGGAACCTCGTTTAACTCTTTACTGCGTTTGTCTCGCTCTTTCAAAAGAACGTTGCCCGACGCGTCAAGATAAGTGAAACTGTTTGTTTCTTTGTCTATGATCACCTTAAGCTTCGGGAGATCGACATATACCTTCTTTTCGTCTTCACTGTGATCCCAGTCCGAAAAAGGCGGAAGATCGACTATACAGGGTTTGTCCGCATCCGAAGAAAATGGTTTGTATGAATAGAGAACTCTTACGATGTCTTCGCTCACCGGAACTATTTTCTGAACGCCCTTTTCAAGTTCGATCTCGAGTGCGTCGTTTGTTCTTTTTACACTTTTTAAGCGTTTGTCGATATAAA
>JAGCTJ010000102.1 GCA_017963665.1 Lachnospiraceae bacterium
GAGCACACTTATTATAAGAGTCGGAGAAAAAACATGGATTCATACATTAATTCAGTTGACTTTTTTAAGGGAAACAACCCTGAAGCATTGGTAAAAGAATACGGCACTCCCGTATATGTTTACAATGAGGACATCATAAGAGAGCATATGCGTTCTGTTGCCGGAGTTATTACAAAATATCCTTATACCGCCAACTATTCGGTTAAGGCCAACACGAACATACATATTCTTAAGATGGCACTTGAGGAAGGCGTTAACTGTGACGCCATGAGCGTAGGCGAGATCAAGATGCTCGAGGCAGCGGGATTCCCCTACGATCGCATTTTCTTTGTACCAAACAACGTATCGGATGAAGAGATGCAGTATGCCATCGATCGTAATATCATGACAAGTCTCGATTCGCTTTCGCAGTTAAGACAATACGGAGAACTTAACCGTGGCGGAAAATGTGCAGTCAGGATCAATCCCGGTGTCGGCGCGGGTCACAACGAGAAAGTTGTAACCGGTGGAAAGAAAACGAAATTCGGTATTTCGGAAGAGTTTATCGACGACATATTTGCGATCGCAAAAGAATACGATCTTACCATCGCGGGAATCAACCAGCATATAGGGTCGGGATTCATGAAATGCGAGCCTTATCTTGAAGCTGTTACAAATCTTTTGAGAATAGCAGAGCGTTTTGACAACCTTGAGTTTATCGATTTCGGTGGCGGATACGGAATACCTTATCACAAACTGGACGATGAAATTCCTTATCCCATGGAAGAGTTCAAAAAGGCTTTGGAGCCTATACTTGATAAGTTCGTAAGGGAATACGGCAAGGCACCTTTATTTAAATCCGAGCCCGGAAGATTCTGCGTCGCAGAAGGAAGCGTTATCTTATCAAGAGTTCATGCAGTCAAGGAAAACAACGGAAAAACCTTTGCCGGATGCGATTGCGGCATGAACGTGCTCGTACGTCCTTCAATGTACGATTCATGGCACGACATCGAAGTGGTAAGAGACGGAAAAGTCGTATCAAGAAAGGATCTTAAAGAGATTACCGTGTGCGGTAACATTTGTGAGTCGGGAGATCTTTTGGCAAAGGACAGACTTTTGCCCGAGATTCAAAAAGGCGATCTTTTGTGCATACTTGATACCGGTGCTTACGGATACAGCATGTGCTCTACCTACAATTCTCGTCCCCGTCCGGCGGAAATACTGGTCACATCTTTGGGAAAACTTGAGGTGATCCGGAAGAAAGAAACCTATGACGACCTCTTTCGACTTATGTAAATAAAAGATTTACAAAAGAAACCGAGATATCGGTTTCTTTTTGTATGAAATCGATGTTGAAAAAGGAAGCCGTCTCATTTAATCTATATGTAGTCTGGAAAAAGAAGGAAATATGATGATATTATCACCGTCAATCCTTGCAGCCGATTTCTCGGTGCTTGGGGAACAAATTAAAGAAGCAGACCGCGCAGGCGCTGATTACATCCATATCGATGTTATGGATGGTTTGTTCGTTCCTTCCATTTCTTTCGGGATGCCCCTTATCTCATCTGTTCGTAAAGTTACGGATAAAGTCTTCGACGTTCATTTAATGGTTACAGATCCCATTCGTTATATCGATGAATTTAAAAAATGCGGAGCCGATATCATTACAGTTCATTTGGAAGCGTGTGAAGATGTTGACGCAACGATCGAAGCGATAAAGAAAGCGGGATGCAAAGTCGGATTATCCATTAAGCCCGGCACTCCCGTGAGTGAAGTTTTTCCTTTTCTTTCTAAAGTGGACATGGTGCTTATCATGACAGTTGAGCCCGGATTCGGCGGACAGGAATTCATTCCCGAGACACTCGATAAGATCAAAGCGGTTCGTGATGAGATCACAAAGTTATCCCTTAATACGGATGTTGAGATAGACGGGGGAGTTACCCGTGATAATATCGATACTATTCTTAATGCCGGCGCCAATGTTATCGTTGCCGGTTCAGCAGTGTTTAAGGGAAATATTTCCGATAATGTTAAATATTTTAAAAGTAAGTCATTTATTTAAAAACCTCTATTGATGAAGAGGTTTTTTTTATGATATTATAGTAAAAATTTTTAGGAGGCATAAGGCAATGGCAAAGAGAGAAGATATTAAAAAGGTGCTGATCATAGGCTCCGGCCCCATCATCATCGGACAGGCATGCGAGTTCGATTATTCGGGTACACAGGCATGTAAGGCACTGAGAAAACTCGGATATGAGATAGTGTTGGTGAATTCAAACCCCGCAACGATCATGACCGACCCGGGCATTGCCGATGTTACATATATTGAGCCGTTAAACGTAAAGAGACTTGAGGCGATCATCGCAAAAGAGCGTCCCGACGCAATACTTCCCAACCTCGGAGGACAGTCCGGACTTAACCTCTGCTCGGAACTTTCGACGGCAGGAATTCTTGATAAATACGGTGTAAAGGTCATCGGTGTTCAGATTGACGCCATCGAACGCGGTGAAGACCGTATCGAATTTAAGAACACCATGAACAAGCTCGGAATCGAGATGGCCAGAAGTGAGGTTTCATACTCGGTTGACGAAGCCCTTGCCATTGCAGATAAACTCGGATATCCCGTTGTTCTTCGTCCCGCTTACACCATGGGCGGCGCAGGCGGCGGCCTTGTATACAACAAAGAAGAATTAAAGATTGTTTGCGAAAGAGGTCTTAAGGCTTCCCTCGTAGGACAGGTTCTCGTAGAAGAGTCCATTCTCGGATGGGAAGAGCTGGAACTTGAAGTAGTAAGAGATGCCAAAGGTCAGATGATCACCGTTTGCTTTATCGAAAACATCGATCCTCTCGGCGTACATACCGGCGACTCATTCTGCTCGGCTCCCATGCTTACTATTTCGGAAGATGTGCAGAAAGAACTCCAGCGTCAGGCATATAAGATCGTTGACGAGGTAGGAGTTATCGGCGGTACGAACGTTCAGTTCGGTCACGACCCCAAGACAGGCCGTATCGTTGTTATCGAGATCAACCCCAGAACATCACGTTCTTCGGCACTTGCTTCCAAAGCTACAGGTTTCCCGATCGCACTCGTATCCGCTATGCTTGCATCAGGTCTTACGCTTGATGAGATCCCTTGCGGAAAGTACGGTTCACTCGATAAGTATGTTCCCGACGGCGACTATGTTGTTATCAAGTTCTCTCGTTGGGCATTTGAGAAATTCAAAGGTGTTGAAGACAAACTCGGTACTCAGATGCGCGCCGTAGGTGAAGTAATGAGTATCGGTAAAACATACAAAGAAGCATTCCAGAAGGCCATCAGAAGTCTTGAGATCGGAAGATACGGTCTCGGATTTGCGGCTGATTTCCATGAGAAGTCTCTTGACGAGCTCATGAAGCTTCTTAACTTCCCCACAAGCCAGAGACAGTTCATTATGTACGAGGCTATAAGAAAGGGAGCAGATCTTAACAAGATCTACGAACTTACCAAGATCAAGATGTATTTCCTTGAGCAGATGAAAGAGCTGGTTGAGGAAGAAGAAGCAATCCTTAAGTATAAAGGAAGCATGCTTCCCGACGATGTACTCATTCAGGCTAAGAAAGACGGATTTGCAGACAAGTATCTTGCAAAGATTCTTGATATCAAAGAAGAAGATATCCGTAACCGCCGTATAGCACTGGGCTGCGAAGAACAGTGGGAAGGCGTACACGTAAGCGGTACTCAGGACAGTGCTTACTACTACTCAAGCTACAACTGCGAAGACAAAGATCCCGTAAATACAGATCGTCAGAAGATCATGATCCTTGGCGGCGGCCCCAACAGGATCGGTCAGGGTATCGAGTTTGATTACTGCTCGGTACATGCAGCACTTGCACTTAAGAAACTCGGATTTGAGACGATCATCGTTAACTGTAACCCCGAGACCGTTTCAACCGACTACGATACATCAGATAAACTTTACTTCGAGCCTCTTACTCTTGAAGATGTACTCAGCATCTACAAGAAAGAGAATCCTGTCGGAGTCATTGCTCAGTTCGGAGGTCAGACACCTCTTAACCTTGCAGCAGAGCTTAAAAAGAACGGCGTAAAGATACTCGGTACTTCACCCGAAGTCATCGACCTTGCAGAAGACAGAGATCAGTTCAGAGCAATGATGGACAAGCTGGGAATCCCCATGCCCGAAGCAGGAATGGCAGTAAGTGTTGAGGATGCTTTGGAAGTAGCAAACAAGATCGGTTATCCCGTAATGGTTCGCCCTTCATACGTACTGGGCGGACGCGGTATGGAAGTCGTACACGATGACGAGTCCCTTACCGAATATATGAAAGCTGCTATCGGCGTAACACCCGACAGACCGATACTTATCGACAGATTCCTTCGTCATGCGACGGAGTGTGAGGCTGATGCGATCTGCGACGGCGAGCATGCATTCGTGCCTGCGGTTATGGAGCATATCGAGCTTGCGGGTATCCACTCGGGTGACTCCGCTTGTATCATTCCTTCAATGAACATTTCTGAAGAAAACTTAAGAACCATCGAAGACTACACACGTAAGATTGCGGAAGAGATGCACGTTCAGGGTCTTATGAACATGCAGTATGCCATAGAGAACGGAAAGGTATATGTGATCGAGGCCAACCCCAGAGCATCACGTACCGTGCCCCTTGTATCAAAGGTTTGCGGTATCCATATGGTACCCCTTGCAACCGAGATCGCAACAAGAGAGATTACCGGAAGACCTTCACCCATTGCAGGTCTTAAGCAGTCAAAGATTCCTTACCACGGTGTTAAAGAGGCGGTATTCCCCTTCAATATGTTCCCTGAAGTCGATCCCGTACTGGGACCCGAAATGCGTTCGACGGGTGAGGTTCTCGGTATTTCCGAAAGCTTCGGCGAAGCATTCTATAAAGCACAGGAAGCTACACAGACCTGTCTTCCTTTGGAAGGCACCGCTCTTGTTAGCGTAAATGACAGAGATAAGCCGGAACTTCTTGACATCATCAAGTTACTTGCAGAATCGGGCTTTGATTTTGTGGCAACCGGAAGAACATACGAGCTTATCAAAGAAGCAGGTTACAATGTAAAGAAAGCTCACAAGATTTACGAAGGACGTCCCGATGTTTCCGACTTTATCATCAACAAGGAAGTTTCATTGGTAATAAATACTCCCATAGGAAAGAAGGGCGCACAGGACGACTCTTACATCCGTAAGGCAGCCATTCGTGCCAAGGTTCCTTACATCACCACAATGGCAGCCGCAAAAGCTACCGCACTGGGTATCAAGGCAATCAAGAACGGTGAGATCTCGGAACTTAAATCTCTTCAGGAGCTTCACGCTTCCATCCACTAGTCTTAAGGAGAGAACGTAACATGTTGGAATCTCTTAAAAGAAATAAAAAAGGCATTATCTTAATGCTTATTTCGGCACTGAGTCTTTCGGTGGGACAGCTGCTTTGGAAGTTCGCCGATTTCAGTGATATAGGAACAAAGATTTCTTCTTTCGAAGGAATAGTTAAACTTGTTTTAAGCGTTGCCCCGGGCTTTATCGTATATGCCCTGGGTGCGCTTGTGATGACTATCGCTCTGGGAAGCGGTGAGTTATCGGTACTTCAGCCCATAAATTCCATGAGCTATGTATTTGCCCTCATTCTTTCCGCGATATTTCTTACCGAGCCCATCACCCCTTTGATGGTTATCGGAATATTTGTCATCATAGTAGGTGTTATATTGATAGGAGGCAGCAGTAAGAATGAATAAGATCGTTATTGTTATCGCCCTTATCGCTATGGCATTTATCGCTTCGTTTGCAAGCTATTTTTTAAAGAAGTCATCACCGGCTGAAGGAAGTAAATTGAAGATATTGCTTTCACCGTATTTTTATCTCGGCGGTGTGCTTTATGTGATATCTGCAAGTATCAGCATTTTTCTTCTTCAATATCTTCCCTATGCGATCGTAATGCCGCTTGGATCGCTTACATACATCGTTACGATGTTTTTATCTTTAAAACTGCTTAACGAAAAGATTACCTTGAGAAAGATAGTCGGTATGCTTGTGATCATCGCGGGCGTCGTTATGATAGCGGTGGGAACGGTATAGATAAGTTAATGCTTAATAAAGTTAAAAATTTCGTTTGACGGTTATCCGGCGGATAATGTAAAATGACGGAGTTTGATTTAATTCACATTCAGGAGGAGAGTAAAATGAAAAGAACACTTATTAAAGTCTTGGCTGTTGCGTTAGCTCTGGTATCTCTTAGCGCATGCGGAGCACGTACCATCGAAAGCATTATGTCTACGAAGGCTGCCCAGACTCAGCTTGATGCTGCCAAAGAGCAGATTATGTCTGCGTATTCCGATTACTACAGCGACTATGACATTGAGTTTTCGGGAAATGATATCGTCTACAAGTATTACTATTCATCTGAATTCGATGAGGATACTTTGAGCATGGTTACCGCTACACTTGAGAGCGATGATTCATGGTCTTCAACCATCGCTTCAACTAAGGATGAGATGGCAAAGACTACAGGTATCACACCCGATTCCATCACTTTCGTTTATTATGACGCAAACGGAAACGAGCTTTTTAAGGTTACCGAATAATCCTTTTACAAGGAGTCGATCAATGGCGCATCATTCGATGCGCCATTTTTTATTGCATAAATAAGTCTTTAGATTATATAGTATTAATATGTCAAAGAAACCAATCTTATCAAAGAATTCAATAATCATTCTCGTGATAACGACACTGCTTGCGGGTCTTTCTGCAATTCTTTTGGTGTTCTTTATATCATTTAACAATAAACTCAACAAAACGGAAGAAGACAGAACATACCAAAGATACTATGCCATGATAGCCGGCGACGACGAATCGACATTTACCGACTCGCTTTATGAAAGCATCCTGGCCAAAGCCGAAGAGGAAGATGCATACGTTGAGATGATCTCGAGGTCTCTTTCGCAGGAATACTCCGACGAAGAACTTATGAAGATAGCCGTGGCAAGCGGTGTTGACGGTATCATTCTTTTTGCCGATGAGAGCAGTGAATTAAGAGATCTTATTGACGAGGCGTACAAAGAAAACATTCCCGTTGTAACGCTGTTTAACGACTACAATCTTTCAAAGCGCTTAAGTTTTGTGGGTATCAGTAACTACAACCTGGGAAAAGAATACGGAAATCTTATAATCGACATGCTTTCGGACAATACATACTCCAACGATGTGGTAAAGGTATCCGTGCTTGTTGACGCCAATTCCGAAGATCCCGGTCAGAACGTCCTTTATCTTGCAATCTCCGAGACACTTGAAAAAGATTACGAAAAGCACAGATATTCTCACAAACAGGTTGAAGTATCGGTATATCCTGTGGATTCCACAAACAGTTTTTCAGTTGAAGAATCGGTCAGAGATCTTTTGATGGATCAGGAGAACGGTATACCCGATATAGTCGTGTGCTTAAATGAAACAGAGACCACGAGTATGTATCAGGCCGTTGTAGATTACAACGAAGTAGGACGAGTCAACATACTGGGATTTTACGATTCCACTTCGATATTAAAAGGAATAGAAAGAAACGTTATCAGTGCGACTATATCGGTGGATGTGGATGAGATCGGAAGCGCATGTATAGATGCTCTGACCGAGTATTATGAACTCGGAAATACGAGTGAGTATTCAACTGCGGATATAAAAGTCGTTACAAAGGATACTTTGGATCTTTATAAAGAGGGGGAAGACAATGAGAACTAAATTCAGAAATCTCCCTCTACAGTATAAGATCACATCGATATCGCTTTTCCTTAACATGATCGTTTTTGCCATAAACCTTATTCTTCTTGTCAGCATAAACAATATGTCCGGAAGAATAGATTCGGTTTATCGTGCAAATCTTCAGTTAAACGAGCTTCAGCTTGCACTTAACGATGTTCAGGAGAACATGACCGAATATCTAAACGTAAAGACCAGCGATGCTTTGGAAGATTACTACAGGAGCGCGCAGACTTATCAGAATCTTATTGAGGATCTTGACGGTAAGATAACGTTAAAACCTTTCGGACGAATGGAAAGAAGCATTTACAACATGTCCGAGAAGTATATCGAGGAAGCGGAGCATACGATCGAAGCAAAGCGAGGAAGAAACGTCTAAATGTATCGTCAGCGTTACGAAGAAGCCAGCGACCTTTACGGATACATCAACACATACATAAACTCTCTTAACAATGAGCAGTTTAAAGAAAACTCCGAAAACTACCGCGAAATGATAAATGCCTTCAGAGTGTTTGAGATGATCGGTAACGTAATACTCTTTACGGTCATCATCTCAAACGCCGTGCTCATACTCCGGCTGACCGCAGCCATCATTCAGCCCCTTAAATCCCTTACCGGAATGGCGAGCGAAGTATCAAACGGTAACTTTGACATCGAGCCGCTTCCCGTTTATTCGGAAGATGAGATCGGTGTCGTAACAAAGACCTTTAACCAGATGGTGGTAAGTATCCAGAACTATATCGTTCGAATAAGGGAAAGCGTTAAGGTAGAACAACAGTTAAAAGAAAAAGAACTGATGATGGAAGCGCACCTTAAGGATGCTCAGCTTAAATATCTTCAGGCTCAGATCAACCCGCATTTTCTTTTTAACACACTAAATGCCGGTGCTCAGCTTGCGATGATGGAAGGGGCAGACAAGACTTATGAATATGTAAAGATCATGGCCGAGTTTTTCCGTTACAATGTTAAAAAAGGTTCCGAAACCGTAACTATCGGAGAAGAACTTGAACTTGTCGACAACTATATTTATATTTTGAACGTTCGTTTTTCGGGCGACATCAAATACGAAAAGGATATCGACAAAAAACTGCTTGGAGTTGAAATGCCCAGCATGATCTTACAGCCTATCGTCGAAAACTGTGTAAATCACGGTATTCGTGATATGCTTGGTGAAGGAAAGATCAAGATAAGCGTATATTCGATCGAAAACACCGCCTGCATCCGCGTTGAGGACAACGGTATCGGAATGAGTGAAGAAACGATACAAAACCTTATGAGCGGAAAGCCTGCGGAAAAAGATGACAAAAAGTCATCCGCCGGTATTGGTATGGATAACGTTATGGCAAGACTTAAACTGTTTGTGGGCAGTGATGATGTAATGAGCATAGAAAGTGAAGGCGAGGGCAAAGGTTCCAAGTTCACGATCTATCTTGATATGAAGGAGGCTTAAGCATGTACAAGATTATGCTTGCCGATGATGAAGGAATAGTCATCGATTCTCTTAAGTTCATATTGGAAAAAGAATTCGGAAGCGATATCGAGATAGACTTTGCCAAGACAGGTCGAAACGTTATCGAACTTGCCGAGCATTTCAGACCCGACATTTCGATAATGGACATACAGATGCCCGGAATAAACGGTATCGATGCCATGCGAGAGATAAGAAAGACCAATGAAAATGTGGTTTTTATCGTAATGAGCGCATTTGATAAATTCGATTACGCCCAGGAAGCAATGAAGGTCGGAGCGATAGAGTATATCACAAAGCCAATGGATCGTGACAAGATGATCTCCGCAGTCAAAAGCGCCATGACCATCGTAAGCGACATGAAGAACAGGCGATCCAACGATCTTTTGATAAAAGAAAAGCTGGAGACCGTCGTTCCCATACTTGAGAACGGTTTTATCTACAACATTTTGTTCCACGAACATTTCGAAGAAGATATCGAAAACTATAAAAACATGCTGGACATCCACGGAGAATATGCTTATATGCTCGTTTTGGTTTCAGGTGATTCAAAAGAAGGAAACCATATGACCAACGCAGTGGGTTCCAGTGTCAGACTTCAGCAGCACTACAAAGAGATAAGAGAATTCTTAAAGCAGTATTTTGCTTGTGCTGTCGGAAACGTTATGGGTAATAAGATCGCGGTCCTCGTATTTTACGATAAGCCCGCTTTCGATTACAACGATCGTGTGGATGCCATCGCAAAAGCAAGAGAACTTGCTCATAAGCTTCATGAAAGGACGGATATCTCTTTCAGAATAGGTATCGGAAGAGCAAATGAGATGGAGAAGATGGCGGAATCCTACAGAGAAGCGGTGGATTCCCTTGTTATCACCACCAATACCGTGGCTCATGCCGACGACCTTCCCATC
>JAGCTJ010000103.1 GCA_017963665.1 Lachnospiraceae bacterium
GGAAGCAGATAGTCCTGCTGGCTTTTATTGAATCTGTGAATCTCGTCGATAAAAAGAATAGTCTTTTTTGAAAACATGCCAAGATTTTCTTTGGCCTTTGCCACCACATCTTCCATATCCTTTTTGCCGGCGATCGTAGCATTTATCTGGCAAAATTCAGCTTTTGTGGTATTGGCAATAACTTTGGCAAGAGTGGTCTTCCCTGTTCCGGGAGGCCCGTAGAATATTACACTTGATAATTTATCTGCTTTAATGGCGCGGTAAAGCAGCTTATCCTTAGCAAGGATATGCTGCTGTCCCACTACCTCATCTATTGTCTTTGGACGGAGTCTCGCTGCAAGCGGAGATTCACTCTCCTTTGCTTTGGCCTCCATCATTTCAAAAAGATCCATAGCGCTGTTTCCTCATTTCACGACGCTTATTGGAGTTTTTTATACCAAATTGTGTTATCTATCTTGGCACCGCCATCTGAATAGTTAACAAATCTGACCCCTCTGTATTGATTAGTCTTTTTGGAGAGATCATCTATATAAGTTTTGAACTGCTCGGTTGTAGGCACGGTACCGCCCGAAACACACGGAACTGCTATCATGCCCTCTTTAGAAATCTCTCGATTGTCCATAGTCCCTTCCGCATGCGTTTTTTCTCCGGGATAGGCCAAATCAACGCCTACGAGATCTATCTGTTTCGCACCAAGTCTAACTGCTATTTCCACAGCAAATGATGTAACTGTTCCCCCTGTAATCCATTCTTCGTTGAATCGTCCCTTAGTATCGACAACAGTAAGTCCGGGAACCAGATATTTATCTCCCGAATAATACTCCGAAAAACGCCAATTTCCGGAAATATTGAGAAAGAGAGGCACATTTTCATTTTCGATTCCTTCAAACTGTCGCCAAGTCCTTGGCTGTGGGTCAACAACAGCGACAGCGTCGGGCCTGATTCCTCGATTCAACAGTTTCTTAAAGACAGTCCCTACACACAATACGTTGTGAGTTTCCTTGTTCTCTATAAGATGCTCCAAGTGATTATCCAAAGAAGGTCCGGCGGCCACCACTACCCAATTGTCCGATTTAGGATGATACTCATATATATCCTTTTTTACATTCTCCAAATTTCTGTATGTGTTGACTGTTAAATAGTCTTTGTACACCGTATGTGTAGCATTTATGATGGAAAATGCTCTTATTCTTTCTGCAGCATCCGCAGACAGATAATTAATCACATCATCTGAGCAATAATACTCTATATTTTCATCTTCTCTCTGGGATGAAAACTTTCTTAACAGTTTTTCTTCATTGGATTCGCAAACGACTCTCAATTTGTTTTCCGGAATCAGATCCAGTACGCCATATTCTTTTGCATACGAGACAATATCCGACTGATTGTGGAATATGGTTATATCTGCACTCTCATCTGAAAGTCTGTAAATATAGTAGGGAAGATATCCCAATCCGCATCCCAGAAAAAAGTATCGCGTTTTAGCAGGGTCATACAGTCTCTTCGCAATACTTTTAGCCTCTTGCATGGGATTTATGGCACTGTGATAAAGTATTTTTTTACCTACATCCTGAATGGAAAGAAATCCACTTTTGGACGAAAACAATCGCACGTTTTTTTCTTGAACATCTATGGTTCCATACGACTCTAAAGCGTTTTGCATTAACGGAATGATTTCCGACAGCTCATCTGCGAAGGCTTTCATATCGCAAATAGCCCCATTAATACATTGTACTGCTTTGCCCAAACGAGCGAACGCAAGACTGCCTGAGTTGATTTCACGAGTTTCAGCTCGTTTGCAGAATTCGGTAAGCGGCTCGGTTAAACCGGTCCACTTTTCTCTAAAATCAACATAATTTTCTGCACGAATAGACTCAAGCAAATCCTGCAAATCTGTTATGAGCAAAGCATCGCCATATAATTCATTCAAAAACTCAACCATGTAAGCAGAACTCCGTCATTTTTCACTTGAACTGATTTGTATCGGGATCGTACCTGTAACCCGCTTTGTCCATTATCCTAAGAAGCGAAGCTTCATCCTCATCGAGATCGTCACAAAGATCCATAAGGCTTTTGTAATTGTCTCTTAACTTAAGGTTTAAGAAGCTTACTAAGATTTCGGGGTCCTGCGGCAACATAACGAATCTCCTTCAAGTCCTATTTCTATGGTGTCACCTTGTACTACCACATCTGATAATATCAGTTTTGCCAGTTCGGTTTCAACATGTTTTTGTATATACCTCTTAAGAGGACGTGCACCGTATACAGGCTCGTATCCGTTATGAGCAATGAATGAAAGCGCTTCATCCGTGACGGTAAGTTTAAGTTCTCTGTCTTCAAGTCTCTTTGAGAGATTCTCGATCTGTATCTTGGCAATGTTCTTAATATTTTCCTCTGTAAGAGGCTTAAAGAACACAATCTCGTCAAGACGATTCAGGAACTCAGGCCTGAATGACGATCTTAGCATATCCATAACTTCGTTCTCTGCTTCTTCGGATATTTCTCCGTTAGCATCTATACCGTCAAGGAGGTATTGTGCACCGATATTAGAAGTCATGATAAGAATGGTATTCTTAAAGTCTACCGTTCTTCCGAGCGAATCGGTAATACGTCCGTCGTCAAGCACCTGCAGAAGAATGTTGAACACATCCGGATGAGCTTTCTCGATTTCATCGAAGAGCACAACGGAGTAAGGTTTTCTTCTGACCGCTTCGGTCAACTGACCGCCTTCTTCATATCCCACATATCCGGGAGGCGCTCCTATCAATCTTGATACGGAGAATTTCTCCATATATTCACTCATATCGATACGTACCATATTCGTATCGTCGTCAAACAATGCTCCCGCTAAAGCTTTTGAAAGTTCGGTCTTACCTACACCGGTAGGTCCAAGGAACAAAAATGAACCAATCGGGCGGTTAGGGTCTTTTATGCCCGCACGCGATCTTAAGATAGCTTCTGTAACTTTCATGACACCCTCGTCCTGACCTACGACACGCTTGTGCAATTCGCTGTCAAGATTAAGTATCTTGTTACGTTCGGACTCATTTAACTTACTTAACGGTATACCCGTCCAACGGGATATGATCTTTGTGATCTCATCGTCCGTTACCGCTTCGTGAACAAGGGATATTCCCTTCTTCTCGTTCTCGCTTTCAAGTCTTTCAAGTTCTTTCAAAAGACCCGGCAATACCTCATACTGAAGCTTTCCGACTTCATCATATTTGCCTTCACGTGTGGCGATATCGATCTTACCTTTAACTTCCTCTATCTCATCACGAATCTTTGCAGGCTTTTCAACGCTTTGCTTTTCGTTTTCCCACAAAGACATCTGGGTGTTAAGTTTTTCTCTTTCTTCTGCAAGCTCTTTTCTCAGTGTCTCCAGTCTATTTTGACTTAATTGGTCAGTCTCTTTTTTAAGTGCTGCCTCTTCAATCTCAAACTGAGTCACACGACGCTTAAGCTCATCGATCTCAACAGGCATCGAGTTCATCTCGGTCTTTATAAGAGCACACGCTTCATCGACAAGGTCGATAGCCTTATCGGGCAAAAATCTGTCCGTAATATATCTTGAAGAAAGCGTTGCAGCTGCCACCAATGCGTTATCAAGTATCTTAACATGGTGGAAGTTCTCGTAACGCTCCTTAAGTCCACGAAGGATTGAAATTGTATCCTCAACAGACGGCTCATTTACATATACAGGCTGGAAACGACGTTCCAAAGCTGCATCCTTTTCTATATATTCACGATATTCATCCAGGGTGGTGGCACCTATACAATGAAGCTCACCTCTCGCAAGCATGGGCTTTAACATATTTCCGGCATCAAGCGCACCGTCGGTCTTACCCGCTCCTACGATTGTGTGCAACTCATCAATAAACAGTATGATCTCGCCGTTAGATTTCTTTATCTCTTCCAGAACAGCTTTCAAACGTTCCTCAAACTCGCCTCTGTACTTTGCGCCGGCTATCAGAGAACCTATTTCAAGTGAGAACAATTTCTTGTCCTTAAGCCCTTCGGGAACGTCTCCGCTCACTATCCTTCTTGCAAGTCCTTCAACAACCGCGGTTTTACCTACACCGGGTTCACCGATCAAAACAGGGTTATTCTTACTCTTTCTCGAAAGTATCTGGATGATGCTTCTTATCTCGCTGTCACGACCGATAACGGGATCGAGTTTATTGTTTCTCGCATCTTCGGTAAGATCACGACCGTACTTATTAAGAGTATCGTAAGTGCTCTCGGGATTATCGCTCGTAACTCTCTGGTTGCCTCTAACTTCCGATAAAGCCTTTAAGAAACGCTCTTTTGTAAGTCCGTACTCACCTAGCAGTTTCTTCATGGTAGGACTCTGATTATTAAGTATAGAAAGGAAAAGGTGCTCTACCGATACATAATCGTCACCCATCGCTTTCGCTTCATCTTCGGCAAATGTAAGCGCCTTATTAAGATATTCGCCAACATAAGGCTGTCCGCCCTGTACCTTGGGCTTCTTTGCTATCTCTTCATTAACACGGTTAACAAAATGTTCCGTATTGATACCCATCTTTTCTATAAGATTAAGAATAAGACTGTCGTCTATACGTAAAAGTCCCATCAAAAGATGTTCTTCAGTAAGTTCCTGGTTACCGAACTCCATTGCGACTTTTTCGCATTCCTGCACAGCTTCGGTTGATTTTTGTGTAAATCTTGAAATGTTCATTATCCGGGACCTCCTTCCCCTTTATTGTTCTATAACAAATATAACACGACATCTTCAAAAAACAATAAACAAAATATAAAAAAAGAGGGAAACGCTTATTAAAGCGCTCCTCCTCTATTTCGTTGGCGTCAACTTATTTGTACAACTTGTACAAACAAGTTTTTGGGAGTATAAATACTGTTGTACTCGAAATATGAACTATTTGCATTTTAAGTCGGAACCGGAGCTCCGAGTGCCATTGAAAAAGCAAGGAGCAAGAAAACTAATACCTGATACAACAGTGCCAATATTCCAAAAGTCAGCGTAACACCATACTTCATCTTTCGCCGTTTTCTGCGTATGCTCATTATGATCAAAAATACTCCCAAACCAAACATTATTATCGGTAAATGCAACAGCAAAACCGCTTCAATCGGAGTAGTATCTATCAAAAAGAGAGATGCAACAACAGCCACGATCGAAACACATCCTATTATAAGATTCCTCGATTCTATCTTCTTTTTGAGCAATTCCACATCTGTATTGCTCGAAATTGTTTCAGAAACATTCTGAGCTATATTATTATCGTCCATATTTGCTCCTTTTTTAAAAGCGTCATTATCGTCCGACCATGTTTATTGTATTCTTTTTGCTTTGATAAATACTATTCACCATTATTAGAAACTTCTTATTTTTGCATTAATTTGCATATAAAAACCCTTTTCCCCGTTGATCTGCGGAAAAGGGTTAATAGCATTTTATACTGCTTTATCTTATTTTACACTAAGACCTCTCATCGCATTCATGATAGCGATAAACGCAACTCCGACGTCCGCGAATATCGCTGCCCACATACCTGTGAGACCGCAAGCGGCGAGGATGAGTACGAGAACTTTGACTCCTATTGAGAACACGATATTCTCTTTAACTATTCTCAATGTCTTACGGGCGATACTCTTGGCCTGCGCGACCTTGGACAGTTCGTCGGTCATAATGACTACGTCCGCTGCCTCTATGGCGGCGTCAGAGCCCATAGCGCCCATTGCGATACCGACATCGGCCCTCGCGATAACCGGCGCATCGTTTATTCCGTCACCCACAAAAGCAACCTTTCTGCCTTCGTTAATAAGTTCTTCCACCTTTGATACTTTATCAGCCGGAAGAAGTTCCGAGTAAACCATATCGACACCGATCTCTTTAGCTACCGAATCGGCAGCCTTTTTGTTATCGCCGGTAAGCATTACGATCTTACTTATTCCGGCTTTACGGGCCTTATTGAGAGTATCTTTTACCCCATCTTTAATGCCGTCGGCTACGTGTATATGCCCTGCAAATTCACCATCTATGCTTACGTAAATGACCGAACCTATCAAGTGCTCTTTAGCACACTCATTGAAGTCTTCCCTGCTGTCCTTTAACACATGGACGCTTACATAATCCTTTTTACCGGTACATATCTCATGACCTTCCACAACCGCATCCACGCCTTTGCCCGATGTCTCTGAGATTGATGTGATCAGACTCTTATCGGGTGCCTCTCCAAGCGCTTCCACTATGGCCTGTGCAATAGGATGGTTCGATTCGACTTCCGAATATGCCGCAAATCTTATCAGAATATCTTCAGCCTTTTTACCGTATTGATCGACAAGCCACTTTGAAGGTTCAACGCCGGAAACTCTGAATTTTCCTTCCGTAACGGTTCCTGTCTTATCAAGTACAAGAGTATCTATCTTTGAGAGCGTATCCATAAGATTTCCGCCCTTGATAAGAATACCTTTCTTGCCTGCTCCTCCTATTCCCCCAAAGAAAGAAAGCGGTATGGAAATTACCAAAGCACATGGACAGGATATTAACAGGAATGTCATGCCTCTGTAAAACCACGTAATAAAATCTTTTGTAACGAGACTTCCGGCAAGTATCAAAAGTGCTGCAAGTCCGACAATGATAGGAGTATAAACTCTTGCAAAAACCGTAATGAACTGCTCTGCATTAGCTTTTCTGGCAGAAGATTCTTCTACAAGTTCAAGTACCTTTGAAACCGTA
>JAGCTJ010000104.1 GCA_017963665.1 Lachnospiraceae bacterium
GGCCATAACATACTGGCTCCTCGGAGGGATGGATTCGGCGGGTTATAAGACGCTCGCGCTCGGTGCGCCTCCGATCATCATCTGCCTTATTTTCTTTTTCATGATCAGGTACAGAACAAACCTGCTTCCGCTTCACGAAGACGAAGCAAGAAGTATGGGTGTAAATATAAAGAAGCTCAGAGGTTTCTGCATAGTCGGAGCGACAATGATCACGGCATCCTGCGTTTCGATGTGCGGTCAGGTCGGATGGGTCGGACTTATCGTTCCTCATTTCTGCCGAATGCTTTTCGGAAGCAACAACGTGAAACTCATACCCGCATCCATAAGCGTCGGAGCCGGTTTCATGATGATCGTGGATACGCTTGCGAGAACTGTTTCACCC
Organism: Lachnospiraceae bacterium; assembly: GCA_017963665.1. Taxonomy (GTDB): domain Bacteria; phylum Bacillota; class Clostridia; order Lachnospirales; family Lachnospiraceae; genus UBA1258. The sequence continues at coordinate 383 of JAGCTJ010000104.1, forward strand.
AAAGAGATCCCGATCTCGGTCCTCACGGCGATAATAGGTGCACCTTTCTTTATCCTTATGCTTCGAAAGCGCGGGGGTACATCCTTTAATTGATTGCAAGCCTAAGTAAACAGATACGGGTTTACCGCATCTATTGAGAGGAGAATTTAGCTTATGAGACTCACAGTAAGTCATGCATATTTTTCGTATGAAAAGAACGGCGCTCCGTTACTCGAAGATATTTCGTTTGATCTGGCTTCCGGAGAAAAACTTGCGATCATGGGTCAAAACGGTGCCGGAAAGACTACGCTTCTTCGCTGTTTGTGCGGATTCCTCAAGTGGGACAAAGGTACGGCAACCCTTGAAGGAGTAGACATAAGCTCGCAAAGCAGTGAAAAGCTTTTTAAAGTATTGTCATATGTACCCCAAAAAAGAGTTTTGCCTCCCGACATAAGCGTATATGACATGATCCTCATGGGACGTGCCGGCAATATCTCGGTGTTCTCGCTTCCGGGAGCGGCAGACAAAGAAGCGGCTAACAAAGTGATCGACAGACTCGGTCTCGGAAGTATCGCAAAAAAAAGCTGTATGGCTTTAAGCGGAGGTCAATACCAAATGGTGCTCATAGCCCGTGCGATAGTCAATGATCCGAAAGTCATGATACTTGATGAACCCGAATCCAACCTCGATTATCAAAATCAGCTCCTCGTTCTGGAAACTATAGATAAACTTTCAAAAGACGGGATAACTTGTATCTTTAACACGCATTTTCCGGGAAATGCGGTCAGATGGGCCGATAAAGCGCTTATGATCGCAATGGACGGCTCCTACGTCTATGATGATATCAAAAAAGTCATTACGGAAGAAAACATGAGAAGATTTTACGGTGTTGACGCATGCATAGGAACCATAAACGGTCCGTTCGGCGAATATACCGACATAATCCCCGTGAGAAGAAGCGACATGCAAAAAATGGCGACAAACAGATAAAAAGGACGGATAAAACATGAAAAAAATTGCTATCTACGGAAAAGGCGGTATCGGAAAGTCCACGACGGTTGCGAACATGGCTGCGGCGCTTGCGTTATGCGGCAAAAAAGTCATGCAGATCGGATGTGATCCGAAAGCGGATTCGACCTCACTTTTAAGAGGTGGTTCGATAGAAAAAACGATACTTGACCTTTCGCGCGAAAAAGGGAACAACATCACACTTGACGAGATGGTCACGGAAGGATTTGCGGGCACTTTATGTGTTGAAGCCGGCGGTCCGAAACCGGGAACAGGATGTGCCGGAAGAGGCATCATTATCGCATTTGACAAGCTTACCGAGAAAGGCGCATATGATGTCTATAAACCCGATGTCGTATTTTATGACGTCCTCGGAGACGTAGTTTGCGGCGGATTTACGATGCCCATGAGAGGCGGTTATGCCGATGCCGTGTATGTCATAACATCGGGAGAGAACATGGCTATACATGCCGCTGCAAATATCGCAATGGCAGTTGAAAGTTTCCACGGACGCGGATACGCAAAACTCGGCGGTATCATCCTTAACAAAAGAGATGTTGACCGGGAGCTTGAAAAGGTGGAAGAACTTGCAAAGGATTTCAATACGTCGATAACCGGCATTATTGAACACAGTCCGCTTACCGCACTTGCCACTGAACAGGGCAAAACGGTAACACAGGCTTTTCCCGACAGCCCCGAAGCACTTGTTTATAAGAATCTTGCACTTAAGATCCTCGAGGAGGCCTGATAGATGCTTAAACCCACCGGACTTGAATACAGTGTCCCCGCGCGGGGCGGATGGACGATCGTTCATGTGGGAATGCTTATCCCCGAAGCACATGAGATATTTGTCTGTGCCGCAGGATGCTTAAGAGGGGTCGTCCTTTCGGCAGCCGAGATGAATCTTACAGACAGGTTCTCCACGGTAGCGATAGAAGAACACAATGTTACAGACGGTGATATGGAAGATCTTCTTATCGAAGGAGTATCGGATATCCTGAACAGGCTAAAAAAGAGACCTCCCTGTGTTCTTATATATACGAGCTGCATCCATCACTTCATGGGTACCGATCTGGATGATTGTTTCAGGGTACTGAGAGATCGGTATCCCGACGTTGATTTTGTCGATTGCTACATGACTCCCACCATGCGTAAAAGTACGCTCAATCCCGACAAGATGATGCGTAAACGTTTATATGCAGCGATCGATCCTTTGCCGACAAATGAAGACGAAGTGCTTTTGTGCGGTAATTGTTTTGCCCTGACCGAAAACAACGATATCAAAGTACTTGTAAAAAAGGCAGGCAAAAAACTATTTGAGCTTCCTTTGATCGATAATTATGCAGATTACAAAAAGCTCGGAAGCTCGGGACTTATCATTTCCAATCTCGGAGTGGCTAAAGATGCCGCCGACGAACTTGCGGCCAAACTCAAGATCAAGAGTCTTCAGATACCTTTTTCGTTCGGATATAAAGAGATTTATGATAATCTTAAAAAACTCGCCGGCGTACTCTGTACGACATATGA
>JAGCTJ010000105.1 GCA_017963665.1 Lachnospiraceae bacterium
AGAAAGAGAAGATGAATAAAGTTATTCTTATGGGAAGATTGACAAGAGATCCCGAAGTCAGATACAGCCAGGGTGAATCCTCAATGGCTATCGCCAAATATTCTTTGGCAGTAGACAGAAGAGGCAGAAGTCAGGAAGGCGATCAGACCGCAGACTTCATTAACATTACCGCTTTCGGTCGTGCCGGTGAATTTGCTGAGAAGTATTTACACAAGGGCACAAAGGTACTCGTTACCGGACGTATTCAGACCGGTTCGTATACCAACAAAGACGGTGTTAAGGTTTATACCACTGATGTTATCGCTGAGGATCAGGAATTTGCAGAGAGCAAGAATGCAGGCTCTTCCAACGGTGGGGGATACCAGGAAGCAGCAGCACCCGCTCCGGTTGCAGCAGGCGACGGCTTCATGAACGTGCCTGAAGGAATCGACGAGGATCTTCCCTTTGCACAACCCGGAAGATAGTTTTTAAGGAGGCTAATTATGGCATTTAATAAAGCTGAAAAAGGCGATAAGGCAGATGCACCTGTAAGAAGAAAAGGTGGCATGCGCAGACGTAAAAAAGTATGTGCATTCTGTGGTAAAGATAATGTTATCGATTACAAGGATGTCAACAAGTTAAAGAGATACGTATCTGAGCGTGGTAAGATTCTTCCCAGAAGAATCACCGGCACTTGCGCTAAGCATCAGAGAGCTCTTACTCTTGCTATCAAGCGTGCACGTCACATCGCACTCATGCCTTACCAGCAGGATTAATTATTCGGTAGAAATCAACCCGCCTGTACATTCAGGCGGGTTTATTATTTCTTGAAAACATGGAACGTGAAAGACTGTACGATCGATGCATGCTCTGTCCGAGAAAATGCGGGGTCGATCGAAACAACTCAAAAACAGGATATTGCGGACAAAAGAAAACGGTAAAGATAGCCAGAGCCGATCTTCATTTTTGGGAAGAACCGGAACTGTCGGGAAAAGAAGGGTCCGGAACTGTGTTCTTTACCGGATGCAATCTCGGATGCGTCTATTGTCAAAATCATGAGATATCGCGGGCCGACACAAAATCGGGTCGTGAACTTTCCGTGTCGGAGCTTGCCGATACATTTCTGGAGCTTCAGGATAAAGGGGCTCTTAACATTAATTTGGTAACAGCCGTAATGTTTGTACCCTCAATACTCGATGCTTTGGATATCGCAAAAGAAAAAGGACTTAAGATACCTGTCGTCTATAATTCATCCGGTTATGAATCCGTCGAGACTTTGAAACTGTTAAAGGGTTACGTTGACATTTATCTTCCCGATCTTAAGTATTTAGATCCCGCACTTTCGAAAGAGTTTTCTTTTGCCCCCGACTACCCGGAAACGGCGAAAATGGCGATAGAAGAGATGGTAAGTCAGACGTCTGTGATAGTAAGACACCTGGTGCTTCCGGGGCATGTAAACAGCTCAAAAGAAGTGCTTAAATATCTTTATGAGACTTACGGATCGACGATAAAGATAAGCATTATGAGCCAGTATACCCCCGTGTGCGGTCCTTTTAAAGAACACCCGGAATTGAACAGGCGCATAACGAAAAGAGAATATGACAAAGTTGTCGATTATGCTTTGACGCTGGGAATAGAGAACGCCTACATTCAGGAAAGAGAAGTCGCAAAAGAAAGCTTTATACCTGATTTCAACATGTGAACCATAAGCACAAATATGTCACAATTAAGAGTTTTTTGCTCGCTCTGTTGACAGGTTTGTGCTATATTATTATGTGGATGGTTTTATCGATTTATGAGGTTGGGTAAAAAGGATCAGTATGAAAAGTAAAGTAAAAGTAAGAGGCAGAATTAAAAGATATCTTCTGGCATCATTGGTGCTGGGACTTGTTCTTGTTTTGGTCGATGTTTACATTTATCTGTTAAGCGTTAAGGCAGGTATTGTTTTAAGTGTTTTCCTGGCAGTGTATTTTGCCGTCATCTGTACGCTTCTTTACAGGAATTCTCCGTCAATAGTATACGAGCTTATCAGTTTCGCAACCCAATACGGACAGATCCAAAGACAGTTGTTAAAGTCACTAGATCTTCCTCATGCAATACTTGACGAGAACGGTAAGATCATTTGGTCCAATACCGCTTTTGAAAAGGTTACCGCTGCGGATAAGGGTATCGACAGATCCATAACATCATATTTCCCCGAACTTACCGAAGACAAGATTCCCGACGGTATCGACGATTTCAATGAAAATGAACTGGAGATTAAGTACAACAATCTCGATTATATATGTAAGTTAAAGAAAGTTTCGGTCAAGGAAATGGCCGACAACTCAAACCTTATCGAGACAGAGAACTTTTCGGGCTATCTCATTGCTTTGTACCTTTTTGATAACACTGCTTTGAAACTTGCATTAAGAGAAGTTGACGATCAAAGTCTTGCTATAGGTCTTGTATATCTTGATAACTACGATGAAGTTATGGAGAGCGTTGAAGAAGTACGAAGATCGCTCCTTACGGCTTTGATCGAAAGAAAGATCAATAAATACATGTCTTCCGTTGACGGCATCACCAAAAAGATGGAAAAAGACAAGTATATGGTCATCTTAAGAAAGAGTGCGGTAGCGGCCCTTAAAGAGATGAAGTTCGATCTTCTCGAAGACGTTAAGACAGTTAATATCGGTAACGATATGGCTGCTACCTTAAGTATAGGTGTCGGTCTCGACGGTTTGTCATACGCTCAGGATTACGAGTTTGCCAGAGCGGCCATAGATCTTGCTCTGGGTCGTGGCGGCGATCAGGCGGTTGTAAAGACTCCCGACCAGATAAATTATTACGGCGGAAAGAGCCAGCAGGTTGATAAGAATACAAGAGTAAAAGCTCGTGTTAAAGCCCATGCTTTGATGGAAATAATCACAAGTAAAGACCAGGTATTTATCATGGGTCATAAGAGAGGCGACGTAGACAGCTTCGGCGCCAGCGTCGGAATCTACCGCATCGCTAAGACTCTTGATCGTAAGGCATACATCGTTCTTGATACGGTCACCACATCCATGCAGCCCATGGTGGACATGTTCACGGGCAATTCAGAGTACGATCAGGATATGATCATCAATTCAAACCGTGCTCTTGAAGAAATTGGAAGCAACGCGGTTTTGGTCATCGTAGACGTAAACAAACCCAAGATGACCGAATGCGAAGAGCTTATAAAGAAAGCAAAATCCATAGTCGTACTCGATCACCACAGACAGGGAGCGGAATATGTGGAGAACGCAACATTGTCGTATGTTGAGCCGTATGCATCTTCGGCCTGTGAAATGGTATCAGAGATCATGCAGTATACTACCGATGCCATCAAGATAAGAAACGAAGAAGCAGATTGTCTGTATTCGGGTATCATGATCGATACAAATAACTTTAACCAGAAGACCGGCGTTAAGACCTTTGAAGCGGCCGCTTTCTTAAAGAGAAACGGTGCGGATGTTGTAAGAGTCCGCAAGATGTTCAGAGAAGACGCCATCGAGTACAAGACAAGAGCGGACTGCGTAAGCGACGCCGAGATATACAGAGAGTTTTATGCCATCTCAGTATGCGCTACGGAAGGCATCTCAAGCCCCACCGTTATCGGTGCTCAGGCAGCCAACGAGCTTCTTAACATTAAAGGTGTCAAGGCAAGTTTCGTACTTACGGATTTCCAGGGTACGATATACGTAAGCGCCCGTTCCATCGATGAACTCAACGTTCATATCGTCATGGAAAGAATGGGCGGCGGCGGACATATGAGTATCGCCGGAACACAGATAGAAAACAGTACTGTCGAAGAAGTTATCGCAAGCTTAAAGAGCACCCTCGACAGTATGATAGAAGGAGGAGAAATTTAATGAAGGTAATATTACTTCAGGACGTTAAATCTCTTGGAAAAAAAGATCAGATAGTGGAAGTTAACGACGGATACGCACGTAACTTCATTCTTCCCAAGAAGCTCGGTGTTGAGGCTTCTTCGGGCAATTTAAATACTCTTAAACTTCAGAAAGCCAATGAAGCAAAGGTAGCGGCAGAAAACCTTGCTAAAGCAAAGGAGTTTGCAGAGGAGCTTTCCAAACTTACCGTAGTCGTAAAGATGAAGGCCGGAGAAGGCGGAAGGGCTTTCGGTTCGGTTTCTTCCAAGGAGATTGCCGAAGAGGCAAAGAAACAGCACGGTGTAGAGCTGGACAAGAAAAAGATAGTACTTCCCGAAGCAATCAAAGCTTTCGGTGCTTATGAGATAACGGTTAAACTTCACCCCGAAGTTCAGGCCAAACTTAAAGTAAAGGTTGAAGAAAATGGCTGAGGAATGGCAGAAAAGGATCATGCCCTATGATGCGGCCGCAGAGAAATCCGCGATCGGTGCCATGCTTATGGATAAAGACCAGATCATGGTCGTATCTGAGATAGTTACCGGAGAAGATTTCTATATCAAGCAAAACAGGATCCTTTTTGAAACTATTGTAGAACTTTATAATGAGGGAAAGCCGGCAGATCTTATCACGATCCATGACAGACTTGGAGAGAAAGATGTTCCGCCCGAAGTTTCCGACATGTCGTTTGTTACCGATATCATCAATACGGTGCAGACGGCAGCCAATGCGAAGCATTACGCAAACATCATTGCGGAAAAGTCTACGCTCAGGAAACTTATTACAGTAACGGAAGGAATAGCCAATTCCTGTTACAACGCAAAAGAACCCCTTGATTACATCCTTGACACTGCCGAAAAGGATGTGTTTAAGGTCGCTTCGAAGCGTAACTTTAACGATTATGTTCCCATAAGCGTTGCCGTAAACAATCAGCTTAACAAGATAGCCATCGCCGCAAGAAACAAGGGAGCCGTTACCGGTATTGCCACAGGCTTTATCGATCTTGATTATAAGACCGCAGGACTTCAGAATGCCGATCTTATACTTGTGGCTGCCCGCCCTTCAATGGGTAAAACGGCATTTGCTTTAAATATCGCGCAGAACGTTGCCATACGTAATAAGACCTGTATGGCCATATTCTCACTGGAAATGTCAAAAGAACAGCTGGTAAACCGTATGTTCTCACTTCAGTCGGGAGTTGATGCTCAAAAGTTAAGGACCGGTAATCTTACCGATTCGGAATGGGAAGAGCTGGTTGACGGAGCGGGACAGATCGGTGAATCAAAGCTTATCATAGATGATACTCCGGGTATTACCGTATCGGAGCTTCGTTCAAAGTGCAGAAAGTACAAACTTGAGCACGGCCTTTCCCTTGTCATGATCGACTACTTACAGCTCATGTCGGGATCGGGCAGAACCGAATCAAGACAGCAGGAAATATCCGATATTTCAAGATCCCTCAAAGGTCTTGCAAGAGAGCTTAATATACCGATCATCGCACTCTCGCAGTTAAGCCGTGCGGTTGAACAGCGTCCCGACAAGCGTCCTATTCTTTCGGACCTTCGTGAATCGGGAGCCATCGAGCAGGATGCCGACGTGGTAATGTTCATATACAGAGAAGATTATTATTTCAAAGATACCGAACGAAAAGGTATCTCGGAGATAATAATAGCCAAGCAGCGTAACGGTCCCATCGGAACGGTTGAACTTGCATGGTTACCCGAACTTACCAAATTTGCAAATCTCGCAAGAGACAACAAAAGAGAATAAAAAAAGAGCCGTACAGCATACGGCTCTTTTCTTTGCTTTTCTTATTCTTCAGCTATAGCTCCTACAGGACACTGGCCTGCGCATGCGCCGCAAGAAATGCAAACAGCGGGATCGATCTCAAACTTTGAATCGCCGGCGCTGATAGCACCTACAGGACACTGAGATTCGCAAGAACCGCAAGATACACAGCTGTCACCAATACAAAATGCCATAACATTATCCTCCTTGTTTGATACTTATTTGTCGTAGTAATTCTAATATATATCTTGGAAATAAACAAGTAGTTATTCCTTGAGAAAAAGTTAAGTTGTTTCAACACCGTCGTCTTTGCGACGTTCCTTTATTCCCTTAAGGATAACTTCTTTTTTCTCCAAAGCAGTTTTCTGACTCATGGCGGGTACATCCTTTAACGGATATTCGATACCCAGCTTCTCATATTTGACAACACCCATAGTGTGATACGGAAGTACATCCAAAGCCTTTAATGTCTTAAGACCGCCGATAAAGTATCCGAGCTTCTCAAGATAAACATCGTCATCGGTGAGCCCCGGAACAACTACATGTCTTATCCAAAGTTCAATGCCGTTATCACTTAAATACTGCGCAAATGCAAGAATGTTTTCATTGTGCTGTTTGGTAAGTGCGAAGTGTTTTTCGGGATCGATATGTTTAATGTCAAGCATGACAAGATCGGTAACTTTGACAAGCTCGTCAAACTTAGCCATAAGCTCGGGATTGTTTGGATTGAACGCAATACCCGATGAATCGAGACACGTATGAATATCCTTTTCTTTGGCTTTCGTAAAGAGTTCCGTAAGGAAGTCTATCTGCATGAGCGGTTCTCCGCCTGTTGCGGTGATACCGCCGGTAGTATAGAAACTGCGGTTACGCTCGAACTGCTCGATGATATAATCCGAATCCATAAGTTCGCCTGCGTTAAGTTCCCAGGTGTCCGGATTGTGGCAATAAGCACATCTCATGGGACAACCCTGAAAGAACACTACATATCTTACTCCGGGTCCGTCAACCGTACCGAAGCTTTCGAGTGAATGAATTCTTCCCTGCATACTGATCTCCTTATAAAAATGAGCCCGGAGTATTTCTCCGGGCTCTCGTGTAGCTTGATTAGATAGCTTCGTGGAATGTACGGGAAATAACATCAGCCTGCTGTTCGGGAGTTAACTTGATGAAGTTAACAGCGTAACCCGATACACGGATGGTAAGCTGAGGATAATTCTCGGGATGAGCCTGTGCATCCAAAAGAGTATCTCTGTTTAAAACGTTAACGTTAAGGTGATGTCCACCCTTGGTAACGTAGCCGTCAAGTAATGAAACAAGGTTTGAAACCTGAGCTGCATTAGCTGCCATAATTGTGTCCTCCTTATGATTATTCGTAATCGTCAAGTCCCTGATGAAGTGTGGGAACACTGCATGCCAAGGGAGTTCTGGAACAATCGGTGCATCCCATGGTCTGAACGGTCTTTCCCTGAGAGTTCTCGTCGAAATCGACGTTCACATGTCCTACACCGGCGCTCATGTCCGAGTCAAGCATTTTTACAAGGTCATCGATCATTGCATTTGAATCCATGGGGTTCACCTCCTGTAATTGTTGTTAAATTATTTGTTAAGATCTACTTCGATATCACCTGCGAAGATCTGATCTTCCTTACCGAGTGCTCCGGGGATAATCGTGAAGGTATTGGAGATACCGTCCTGAGAATCCATGAAAGGAAGCTTAGCAACAGATGAAAGTGAAGCAACTGCGCCGTGAGTATCACGTTTGTGCATCGGGTTTGCACCGGGAGCGAAAGGCTGTCCCTTTCTACGTCCGTCAGGTGTGTTACCTGTAGCCTTACCATAAGTAACGTTAGAGGTAATTGTAAGAACTGACATGGTCGGGAAACCGTCTCTGTAGGTGTGATGTCTTCTGATCATGGTCATGAACTTGTGTACAAGCTCCTGAGCGATGGAGTCAACACGGTCATCATCGTTACCGTATTTAGGGAAGTCACCTGTGGTCTCGAAATCGGTGATGATACCGTCTTCGTCACGGATAACTTTAACCTTAGCATACTTGATAGCAGATAACGAGTCGGCAACAACCGAAAGACCTGCCATACCGGTAGCGAAGTAACGACGTACGTCTCTGTCATGAAGAGCCATCTGAGCTCTCTCATAGCAGTACTTGTCGTGCATGTAGTGGATAACGTTAAGAGTGTTAACGTATACATCTGCAAGCCATTCCATCATGTCGGTGTACTTAGCCATAACATCATCGTAGTCAAGGTAGTCACCTTCTACAGGACGATACTTAGGACCAACCTGCTTCTTGGTAACTTCGTCAACACCACCGTTAAGAGCGTAAAGAAGGCACTTAGCAAGGTTAGCACGAGCACCGAAGAACTGCATTTCCTTACCGATTCTCATGGAAGATACGCAGCATGCGATACCGTAGTCATCACCGTGAGTTACACGCATAAGGTCATCGTTCTCATACTGGATGGAAGATGTTGTGATAGAGATCTTAGCACAGAACTTCTTGAAGTTTTCAGGAAGTCTTGTTGACCAAAGAACCGTAAGGTTGGGCTCGGGAGCTGCACCGAGGTTCTCAAGTGTGTGAAGATATCTGAAGCTCATCTTTGTTACCATGTGACGTCCGTCAACACCAACACCACCGATAGACTCGGTTACCCAAACGGGATCGCCTGCGAAAATCTGGTTGTATTCAGGTGTACGAGCGAACTTAACGCAACGAAGCTTCATGATGAAGTGATCAACGAATTCCTGGATCTG
>JAGCTJ010000106.1 GCA_017963665.1 Lachnospiraceae bacterium
AGTGAACAATACGGCATCCCATTCGGGGTGCCGTTTTTTAGTTCAATCCGTTTTACTGTTTCTCAAGCATCTTCTTAATATATATTCCCGTAAATGACTTTTCGTTTTTGGCCACCTCTTCGGGTGTTCCGGTCGCTATGACCGTACCGCCTTCGTCGCCGCCTTCGGGTCCCATATCTATGATATAGTCAGCAGTCTTTATGACATCCAGGTTGTGCTCAATGACTATTACCGTATTTCCGCCCGACTTAAGCTCGTTCAAAATATCGGTAAGTTTATGAACGTCCGCAAAATGAAGTCCCGTGGTAGGCTCATCCATAATGTATACGGTGCGTCCTGTACTTCTTCTGGCAAGTTCGGTGGCAAGCTTCACTCGCTGTGCCTCACCGCCGGAAAGCTGGGTTGAAGGCTGACCCAGTTTGATGTAACCGAGTCCGACATCTTTGAGCGTCTTTATCTTGTTGAGTATCTGAGGCACGTTCTCGAAATAATCCACCGCCTCGTCAACCGTCATATCAAGCACATCGTAGATCGACTTGCCTTTGTAAAGACATTCCAGCGTCTCCCTGTTGTATCGCTTTCCGCCGCAGACTTCGCACGGAACATAAACATCGGGAAGGAAGTTCATCTCGATCTTTATTATACCGTCACCCTGACAGGCTTCGCATCTTCCGCCTTTGATGTTGAAAGAAAATCTTCCCTTCTTGTAGCCACGCTCCTTAGCTTCTCTCGTGTTTGCAAAGAGGTCTCTTATGTTGTCAAACACGCCGGTATAAGTAGCGGGGTTGGAACGCGGCGTCCTTCCGATAGGTGACTGATCTATATCTATTACCTTATCTATCTGCTCAAGTCCTTCGATCTTATCAAAGGCGCCCGGAATAGTATGAGCACGGTTAAGCTTCTTGGCAAGATATTTGTAAAGAATCTCGTTTGTGAGCGATGATTTACCCGAGCCCGATACACCGGTCACGCATGTGAGCACACCGAGAGGAAACTTTACATCGATATTCTTTAAGTTGTTTTCACGCGCACCCTTTACGGTAAGCCATCCCGTCGGCTTTTTACGGGACTTCGGGACGGGTATGGAAAGCTTGCCCGAAAGATATTGCCCGGTAAGAGATTCCTTGACCTTCATGATATCTTTGGCCGTACCCTGCGCAACAAGGCGACCTCCGTTAACTCCGGCCCCCGGTCCTATATCGATAATGTGATCTGCGGCGAGCATCGTCTCTTCGTCGTGTTCGACAACGAGCACGGTGTTGCCCAGTTCGCTTAAATGTCTTAACGTGTCGAGGAGCTTTCCGTTGTCACGCTGGTGAAGACCTATACTTGGTTCATCAAGTATATACGTAACACCTACGAGGCCCGAACCGATCTGCGTAGCAAGCCTTATACGCTGTGCCTCACCGCCCGAAAGCGATGCGGTGGCCCTTGAGAGCGTAAGATATGAAAGTCCCACATCCTTTAAGAAGTTTACTCTGGCGCTTATCTGCTTTATTATCTGATCTCCGATAAAGTGCTGTTGAGGTGTCAGATTCAGTTCGCCCATGAACTTCGAAAGATCCCCCACCGACATGTTGGTGATCTCGTAAATGTTCATATCAGATACGGTGACCGCAAGGAACTCTTTTTTAAGTCTCTTTCCGTCGCACACATCGCAGGGAGTGATCTTCATGAACGATTCGTATTCCGCTTTCGAAGCTTCCGAAAATGTCTCGCGATATCTCATCTTGCACAGTTCGATGATACCCTCGAAAGAAACCTCGTAATTGCCTCGGCCTCGCTGGCTTACGTAGCTTATCATGAACTTTTCGCCGTTGTTACCGTGCCAGAGAAGATCTTTTATTTTTTCGGGATAGTCCTTAAACGGGGTATCCATGTCAAAACCGTATTTCTTGCAAAGTCCTACCATAGTCGCATGAAGCCAGCTCTTGTCGTCATTCATGGACTTAAAGCCATTGACCACTACGGCACCTTCGTTTAAGGTCTTCGTGTCATCGGGAATGATGAGTTCCTTGGAAAACTCCATCTTGTACCCGAGTCCCGCACACACCGGACATGCTCCGAAAGGATTGTTAAACGAAAAGCATCTCGGTTCTATCTCGGGAATGCTTATCTCACAATCGGGACAAGCAAAACTTGAGGAGAAAGAAAGGGGGTTGCCGTCCACCACATCGATGGTCATGAGGCCTTCGGAAAGATTAAGCGCTGTCTCAACCGAATCGGTAAGACGCTTTGCTATCTCTTTTTTGATGACAAGACGGTCCACAACGATGTCGATGGAATGCTTTATGTTCTTATCAAGTTCTATCTCTTCGTTTAATTCATAAAGGTTTCCGTCAACGAGAGCACGTACAAAGCCCGACTTCCTTGCCTTTTCCAGCACTTTTTCGTGTCGGCCCTTTTTGCCTCTGACAACGGGGGATAGTACCTGTATCCTGGTACCTTCCTCCAAAGTCATGATCTGGTCCACCATCTGATCCACCGACTGCTTTTTGATCTCACGACCGCAGACGGGACAGTGGGCGATACCGATACGTGCGTAAAGAAGTCTGAAATAATCGTATACTTCCGTAACGGTTCCCACCGTTGAACGGGGGTTTCTGTTGGTAGATTTCTGATCAATGGAGATGGCGGGAGAAAGACCGTCGATCCTCTCGACGTTAGGCTTCTCCATCATTCCCAGGAACTGCCTTGCATAGGAAGAAAGTGATTCCATATAACGCCTCTGACCTTCTGCGTAAATGGTATCAAAAGCAAGGCTCGATTTTCCCGAGCCCGAAAGACCAGTAAGTACCACGAGCTTGTCTCTGGGTATGTCTACCGTAAGGTTTCTTAAGTTATGTTCGTTTGCCCCTTCCACGTGAATGACGCTTCGAGGGAGCATCTTTTGTGATGTTGCCATTATTTATTGTCCATTTCGTAAAGTTCTTTCTTCATCTCCATCATGCGGTCTCGCAAGATCACGCAGCGTTCGAAGTCAAGTTCCGCAGCGGCCTTCTTGATCTTCTTTGAGATCTCTGCGATCTCTTTTTCAAGTTCGGCTTTGCTCATGGATTCAACTTCCTTAAGATCCTTAAGGTCGTCTTTTTCTTCTTCGGTAGAGGAGATCCTTATGACATCACGTATTGCCTTCTTGATGGTAGTAGGCGTGATGCCGTGTTCTTTATTGTATGCTTCCTGAATCGAACGACGACGGTTTGTCTCGTCGATACATATCTGCATCGATTCGGTTATGGTGTCGGCGTACATTACAACGTGACCTTCCGAGTTACGTGCCGCACGGCCCACTGTCTGTATAAGTGAGGTGGCCGAACGAAGGAAGCCTTCCTTGTCGGCATCGAGTATCGCCACAAGGGAGATCTCGGGAATATCCAGACCTTCTCTTAAAAGGTTGATACCTACCAGCACGTCAAAAAGATCCATTCGCATGTCTCGTATTATCTCACTTCGCTCAAGTGTATCTATGTCCGAGTGCAGATACTTGACCCTTATGCCCGCCTCGGCAAGATAGTCCGTTAAGTTCTCCGCCATCTTCTTGGTGAGGGTGGTAACGAGTACTTTAAAGCCTTTTGCCGTTTCTTTTCTGATCTGTGCGATAAGATCGTCAATCTGTCCTTTTACGGGACGAACGTCTATAGGCGGATCGAGCAGACCCGTAGGTCTTATGATCTGCTCCGCTCTCAATAACTCGTGATCCGCTTCGTAATCGCCCGGGGTGGCCGATACGAACATGATCTGATCTATTCGCGATTCAAACTCGGTAAAGTTAAGGGGTCTGTTATCCAGGGCCGAAGGTAGTCTGAAACCGTAATCCACAAGGGTAGTTTTACGGGAACGGTCACCGTTGTACATTCCCCGAACCTGAGGAAGGGTTATGTGGGACTCGTCCACTATCAAAAGAAAATCACCGTCGAAATAATCAAGAAGACAGTGGGGCGGCTCTCCGGGCTTAAGCCCCGAAAGATGTCTCGAATAGTTTTCTATTCCGGAGCATACTCCGGTCTCACGAAGCATCTCCACATCGAAGTTCGTACGCTCCGCGATCCTCTGTGCTTCGATAAGCTTATCCTCGGACTTAAAGAACTTAACGCGTTCGTGAAGTTCTTCTTCAATGGTTTCGCAGGCTCTGTTAAGAGTGTCCTGCTCCACAACATAGTGAGACGCGGGAAACAGCATAACGTGCTCCACAACTCGCAAAACCTTTCCGGTTACGGCATCGAGCTCACTGATCCTGTCGATCTCGTCTCCGAAAAACTCGATACGTATTATGTAGTCGGCACTGTGGAAAGAAACCGAAGGAACTATCTCCAGAACATCGCCTCTCACTCTGAAAGTGCTTCTTGAAAGATCCAGATCGTTTCGTGAATACTGAATGTTTATAAGTCCTCTTATGACTTCGTCACGATCGATGGTCTGTCCTCTTCGAAGTGAAAGACACATTGCCTTAAACTCTTTAGGTGAACCCAGGCCGTAAATACATGACACGGAAGCAACCACTATAACGTCTTTTCTCTCCGTTAGAGAAGCAGTGGCCGAAAGCCTCAATCTGTCTATCTCATCGTTTATCGACGAATCTTTTTCGATATAAGTATCGGTCTGAGCGATGTAGGCTTCGGGCTGATAGTAATCGTAGTAGGACACAAAATACTCAACGGCATTCTCGGGAAAGAATTCTTTGAATTCCGCGAAAAGCTGCGCCGCCAAAGTCTTGTTGTGAGCCAGCACGAGGGTAGGTTTATTTAGTTCTTTAATGACGTTTGCCATGGTAAACGTCTTACCCGAACCCGTAACTCCCAGCAACGTCTCACACTGGTTTCCGGCTTTGAAACCGTCAACCAGCTGCTTTATTGCCTGCGGCTGGTCGCCTGTCGGTTGGTATTCGGAGTGAAGTACAAAATTCATCTGATCCTTATTCCCTCTGCCTTGTAGCTTTCAAGAAGGTTATATATTCCGTCTTCGGACAATACACCGCGCTTAATATCTTTCGGCAAATGTCCGGCCTCATCGCGAGCATGGTCCCTCTTCCACGCTTCGCTTGAAAGATATTCGTCAAGCTGCATCATGAGCTCTTTTAGATTCTCCGCCTCGTCCTCGGAGAGCGTTTTCTTTTTAAGTAAGAAAGTTGCTTCATCCATCTTGCGCTCGTAATCCTTTATGCGCTCTATAGCGGCTCTCTTTAAGTGAGAAGCGTCGCTCGCCAGTTCAACGATCGGCATAAAGAGAGAATCGCTCCTGCTCTCAAAATAGAGCCTCGTGATGGCCGTATGATCTATGTGGAACAAAAAGGCACAAAGATACGGGAAGGGAAGATTGAGCACCCGGGAAAGAAATGCGGTGGACGCTCCTCCGTGACAGAAGATGACTACGGTCTTGTCCGCATAGTCGTCGGAAACCTTTCGATAGAAAAGTCCCTCGCGCTCGTAGCCCAGCGTCTTAAGCCATTTATCTGTTTCAACAGCTATTTTGTCCACGTCGACCGTTGCGGTGTTATCGGTAAACAATTCCTTTTCTCTCCAGTCGGGAACGTTCATGTTTTCCCCGCCGGCTATCATTTTTTTAACTCCCATCCACGGATTGAAGCTTTCATTGTATAAAGCATCCTCATGTCCGTAACGGATCTCTCTTATAAAATCGAGTTTGGTGATCTTCTCTATTCCCGACACTTTCGAAAAATGCTCTGCCGTTTCGTATGCGCGTCCCTGTGGCGAAGAAAAGATCTCATCTATGCCTTCTTCCATCAGCCTATACGCCGCAACATCGGCCTGTTTGTGGCCCCAGGGTGTAAGGCAGTCAAGTTCATAATTCGGCTCACCGTGCCGTACCAGTAATAGTCTCATAAATCTCCTATAAAATAGTGAAGGTGCTACACTCTATGTAGTGTAACACCCTTTAAAAATAATGTCCATAGATTTCAGAACATTTGTTCGTAAAACTTTTTCCGATTTATCTTCGCACTTTTATATCCGTTACGGCGCACTGATCGCCGGAGATCGCAACGTATAACATCGGGAAATAGACGTTGATCGATGAAGTGCTCTTGATGGCCAGACCGAGGTTCTCGGTCGTGAGAATGATATTCTCCCCACGCCTCTTTATGGATACCTCAACGTCGATGCCTTTCCTGTATTCTTCTTTCCACGCATCCCAGCCTTTAAACTTATCGTTAAGTACGACTTCGATGCTGTTTGTGACGTTGTCGTCCGCTTCCCAGCTTTCGCCGTCCATTCTTATAAGGCCGAGTTCTCTGTAATTGTCTCCGGTCACGGTTCCGTCATCGGAATAGAAAAGAACAAATGACGGGCAGTGCCATACGAGCCTCGCTGTAGGCAAACCGAACGAATGAAACTTAAGTTTCATGCCGTCACTTATCGGTACGCCCTTTGTGGTGGCCATTCGCCAGCCGTTTATCTGAAGGTTGTCAAGATCGCCCCTCGGACAATCCTTTATGTAAGATACTTCTTCGGCTATCCTCTCTATGCTGTCTTCCGGCATCTGTGTCTCGGCTTTCGAAACGTTTATATCTTTTATGATACAGTTTGCTCCGGTTATTCCCATATACACATATCGATTGGCATCGGGTAAAGCGATGACCGTTCTTTGTACCTTATAGCCGTCTGAGATTGTGATGCTGACGTGATCCTTGATCTTATAAGCGGTAACTTCGTATTCGGTTCCGTGAGTGATCATAAGCCTTCTGTCGATCGAAGATACCTCATTGTCGCTTAACACTTCTTCTTTCTTGGCGCGCGCATTGAACAGCGTTGTGCGACCGTCAAGATCGATTTCGGCATACTCAAGATAATACAGCTCATTGGCTTTGTTGTCTTTGTCGTGAGTGTTTGCGTCAAGCGAATCGAAAAGAAGGAGACTCGGTATGTTATGCTCGGGCGAATGCGTTTCCTTCGCGGTCGATCTTAAAGTAAGAGTCGTCTTATATCTGTTAAGTGCTATCCCTTCGGTGATCACCGACCTGAATTCGTCTATATCGATGACATCGCCGGTCAGATTGTTGCTCTCCTCGCGCTCTTTCATAAGATACTCTGTGTCTTCGTCGATAAGATGCAGCATCATCCTGCCGTAGTTTGGATCGAACTGTGTTCCGAGCCCTTTCACGATCTCTTCGCGAACCTTTTGCTGAGGGATGGGTGCACGGTAACTACGTTTAGACGTCATGGCGTCATACGCATCCGCCACGGCGATGATTCTCGCTATATCGGGTATAGCCTCTCCTTTTAAGCCTTCGGGATAGCCTTTTCCGTCATAGCGTTCATGATGGTAATGTGCGCCGACGCTCAAATAAGGAAGCTGACTGATGGTTGATAATATCTGATATCCTTTGACGGGATGCTGCTTTATGAATTCAAATTCGTCCGATGTGAGTTTTCCCGCTTTTTTGATTATCGAATCGGGCACGCCGATCTTTCCTACATCGTGCAAAAGAGCACTGTAGTAAACATATCGGCACTCCTGCTCATCTTTGCCGGAAAGCGCGGCGATACGCTTGGAATACTCGGCAACTCTGAGCGAATGGCCGTGAGTGTATTCGTCTTTTGCGTCGATAGCTCCGGAAAGTGCCTGAGCCGTCTGATCGAACAGTGTCCTTATGCTATTCTGCTGCTCTTTCAAAAGCGCGATCTCGCGTCTGTTCGCATCCCTTACCTTTATGTTGAGATCCGAATACGTAAAGATGAACAATAAAACTACGGTCAATACCATAGAGATGTTTATAAGTGACAGTCCGTATGCATATATCTGCACGATAGCCGCTACCAAAGGCAATGTGGTAAAAAGAACGAGCGACACTCCTATATACTTACTGAGTTCTTTGAAACAAGCGAAAATGACAGTGAACTGGATCAGTAAAACGATGATCGGGAATGCATAACACATGAAAAAGAACTTACCGCGCACATAGTGGTTGGTTTCGTCAAAGTAATAATAGAGATTTCCGATCCTTGAGAGCACGAGCATTATTCCGGCCAGGAAGATCAGAAAATCGCACGTTTGGATCCTTTTGGGAAGTCTCGGTTTCTTGCCCTCCGTAAGGAACAGATCCTTCAGATACAGGTTAAAACCGTAAAGCATGAAAAGTACAAGGAAAAATATCGAGAAGTTGGAAATTCGGACCATATAATAGCCGGTACGGCTCACATCGCCCCTGTAGATATAGGCAAAACGGTCCATGATAAGCAATAACGCACCGCTCGAAGACAGAAGGATAAGAGATATCTTGCGGCGCAAAGAGATCGTCTTTGTAACGCTGACCAAAAGAGTGATCAGCAAACAAACTCCGACCAAAAAAAGCATCACATTAAGTTGATGATCTTTTAAAAAAGACATCAGCGCGTTTTCCAAAACCGTCTCCCGTCCGCTTTGGCCTCTTTTTTTGCTGTTCCAAAGCTTAGCTAAGACAGTATACATAAACGCGATTAATAATGTAATAACGAGAAAATTAACAGAAATCTATCTTTCAACCGATCTGTTTCTTTTTGCAGACTTATCTGTCAGAACAGTAATCTTTTCCCGTATAAAGCTCAAAACGGGCGGGATAGCGATCGCCGCACAGACGATGATCATCACGAAAGCAGGGAATATGTACCGTGTTTTCGCTTCCCATATAATGCTGAAAAGGAAGCTTCCGAAAACAGCGATGCCGGGAAGATATGCACGAAGTCCGGCCTTTTTCTTTATTGTTATCCACAGAACCGCCGTCATAATGAAATAAACAAATATCTGGTAAGCCTTGAGATATGAATTGATGCCTTTCTGAACTTTCTCGTTTTCGTAGATCAGTCTCGCAAAACCGTTACAGTTCTCCGTGTCGTGGGAATTTATCATCGCAAGCGCCTGGAACATGGGCGTGTTCCACTGATAATTGATCTTCCTGTAAAAGAAATCGATCCCCTTGGCGGGATGCTTTGCGTAATTTGCCAATTCGTAGCGAACCTTGCCCCATGAGACCTCAGACGTACGCTTAGCGTCAAAATCGTTTTCGACAAACGTTATCTGATGGTAGAAATTGCACCATCCGGCATGTCCGTTATCATCGTTTAAGCCCATCGCTATGCTGGCCGACATCGGTATGGCATCGTAACCGTTGGGGTTAAGCCTGTCGTACATCGCTTTATTTAACAGATTCACGCCTACAGCCGAAACAACCGTGAGCACCGCGAGCATTAACGCGATCTTCCTTTTTTCTTTATCGAAAACTTTGACAGCGAAATAAATGATGAGCGCCAAAAATATAATGAGCGCGTTTGATTTAAACAGATAGTTCAAAAAGCATGACAGTACAAAGAAAACTCCCAAGACAACCGAGGGTTTCCCAAACATTTTTAAAGCAAAGAAGATGCATGCAAGCGAAAAAGCCGTAAACGGAAGATCACCGTATATGAAGCTGCTGTAAAAATATAACGGAAGAAACAACACAAGCATCACAGAAAGGAAAAATACCGATATCCCTTTCCGATCTTCCGATGCGATCTCGGTAATTATGCCTGCTCCCGATAATGCGATCACGGGAAGCGACAGTGCCGTCACACACATCATCGCGGTTACGTTCTTTGTTCCGAAAAGAGTCATCATCACACGTAAAAACGTAACAAAACCGTATTGATACGGGAAATAAATAAGATAGTCGTCAGGTCCCATGGCTCCGGGTCCGATCTCTTTAAGATGTATCTCTTTTGCATATCCCAAAAGGATCTCCGCATCGGATTGAGGAAGTGCTTTGGCGCTTACTATCCAAAAAACGGCTATAGCATATAAGATTACGGAAGCAGCGATCGCGAAAACTATCGGCTTAACGTTTTTAAGAAATCTGTCGTAAAGCATTGAAAGAAGTGCAAACAAAAAACAACCGCCACAAAGAAACAAAACTATGAATAAAGGATTGTTGTAAGTCAAGGTGACATGTTCGTCATAGATGGAAAGATTGACACCGGTCACAGCGATGCCCACCACAAACAGACCCGTGAACATCACGAGTAAGATGATATGCATCACTTTTGCGCAGGTGGTTTCTTTCATCCTTTGTAGCCCATCTCCTTTAATACCGCTGCCGCGCTTTCGATGTCATTGGGTCTGTAAACCGCCTCACCCATGGTCATCATATATCTCTCCGCGCCTTTGCCGAGAATGAGCACCGTATCGCCGGGCTTTGCATCCTTTATGGCTTTGGCGATAGCTTCGTCTCTGTCAACGATAAGCTCATAATTGGTGGCATCGGGTACTGTCGATACCATAGTCTCAACAAGCATCTGAGGATCTTCGAATCTGGCATCCTCGATGGTGAAATAATTGTAGTCCGCGTTCTTTGTACAATATTCAGCCATGTCGGTACGACGGTATACGTCTCTTGAACCGCCGGCTCCCACAACCAGTCTTATCTTTCCGTCGATAAGGGTCGACTTAAGATACTCCACAAGATTCTTTACCGAGTTTGCGGTATGAGCGTAATCGACGATTACCTTGAAAGGCTGTCCGAGATCGATGACTGTCTGACGAGCCTCAACGGGCTGTAACTTTGCAACACATTTTACTATGTCTGCGGGATCGATGTCGAAATGGCTCAAACATGCTATTACAGCAAGGATGTTGTAAACGTTGAAACGACCGGAAAGGTTGGAAGTAACTTTATGAGTTCCCAGTTTGCCCTTTACGGTGAAACTTAAGTTCTTATACCGAATGTCGATATCGGTGGCGTATATGTCCGCGGGATTGTCGATACCGTAAGTAATGACGGGCGCATTTGCATGCTTAATGAAGAAATGTGAGTACTCGTCATCGGCATTTATAACGCAAAGGCCGGTGGACTTTGTATACTCCATGAGCTTTGCTTTTGCTGCCGCATAGTTGTCCATCGTCTTAAAGATGTCGAGAGCGTCTCTTGTAAGGTTAGTAAAGATAGAGGCGTCGAAAGAAACCCCGTCCATCTTTCCGGTACCCAGTCTCTCCCCGGTAGCTTCCATGGAAACGAATTCGCAGCCATCGCATTTAAAGCCGTTAAGGGCCTGGAAAAGTTCTTCCTGAAGAGGTGTGGTGTAGTCGTTTTCCTGAGTATAGTGCTCGCTTCGTATACCGTTCGTTCCGATGTAACCTGTCTTATATCCCATCATGTTAAGTATTTGGTACATCATCTCCGAAGTCGTGGTCTTGCCGTCGGTACCCGTGACACCGATCATCGTAAGCTGCCCGAGGGGCGCTCCGTAATAGCGGTTAAGTATCTCGTTCATGGCACGCTGGGAATCTTTAACGATGACCTGAGGCACGTTTATCCCTTCGATCTCATGCTCGCACACTACGGCAACGGCGCCGTTTTCCACGGCGCTCTTTGCAAAGTTGTGACCGTCCACCGTAAGTCCTTTTACGGCAACGAACAGTATATTTTTACCTTTTGTTCGCGAATCATCCGAAACGGAATCGATCTCCACGGCATATTCGCAAGGTATAAGATCTTTAAGAAGCATTTTATTTCTCCAATTCTTCCTCAATCGATTCTCTTATGATATCAAGCCCTTTGAAAAGCTCGTAATCGAAGATCGTAAGGGGAGGCAATATCTTAAGAACGGTGTCGCCTCTGCCGGCTCTTTCGATGATAAGTCCTTTTTCAAAGCACTTGTCCGCGATCCTGTGGGAAAGTTCGGGATCGTCAAACTTTGAGAAATCGATACCCCAGATAAGACCTATTCCTCTGAAGAATATCTTGTCGCTTAAAGGAAGTATCTCTTTTTCGATGTATTCTTTTACAAGGGCACCCTTTTCCATGACCTGCTTGTCGATCTCATGCTCAACATTGTATTCGATGGCTTTTCTTGCTGCCACGAAAGCGATCTGGTTGCCTCTGAAGGTACCGTTGTGCTCGGCGGGTTTCCAGATATCAAGGTCGTCTCTTATAAGAAGAAGGGACATGGGGAAGCCGTAGCCTCCGATAGACTTGGAAAGTGTTACCATGTCGGGCTTGATGCCTGCACGCTCGAAGGAGAAGAAGGTTCCGGTTCTTGAACAGCCTACCTGAATTTCATCGGCAACGAGTAAGATATCGTTTTCACGGCATATCTTCTCAACGCCCTTTAACCATTCAACGCTTGCCACGTTGATACCGCCTTCTGCCTGAACGGTCTCAAGGAAGATCGCTGCGGGCTTCTCGATTCCCGAGTGATCGTCTTTGATGACGGTCTCAAGATATCTTAAAGAATCGAAACCGTCCATCGTTGTCTCGTAAGGAACGAAGGTTACGTTGTCAAGGGATACTCCCGCTCCGTCACGGCTCGTGCGGTCGGTGGTAAGTGCAAGGCTTCCGAGAGTCATTCCGTGGAAAGCCCCCATGAATGCAATTACGTTTGAGCGTTTCTTGTTCTTTCTGCATAATTTAAGTGCCGCTTCAACGGCGTTGGTGCCGGTTGAACCGCAGAACATGATCTTGTAGTTAAGATCCTTGGGATCCAAAATCTTTTCTTTGAAAGTCTTTATGAACGCGCCCTTTGCAGCGGTGTACATGTCCATAGCATGGGTGATGTTGTCTTTTAAGATGTAGTCGATGACTTCGCCCTTGATCTCACCGTTGTTGTGGCCGTAGTTGAGGGCGCCGCAGCCTGCAAGGAAATCAACGTATGCATTTCCGTCCTCGTCGTAGATCATCGAGTTCTTTGCCGTCGTGAAAACTACGGGATACTTTCTGCAGTAACTTCTTACCTGGGATTCGTTTTCTTCTATGATCGTTTTTAATTCACTCATTTTAATACCTCCGACTTAAACGTATGCGGGCTTTGCCGGCACTTCGTTTTTGATGAAATAGATCTCGTACCATATAAGGAATGCGTAGATCGTGTAGATCTTACGGCCGTTGTTCCATGCGCCCGACTTATGCTCGTTAAGTAAATGCATAAGTTCGTCTTTGTTAAAGAATTCTTCGACGAAATCTTTTTCAAACATCTCTTTTACTTTTTCGTACCACTTGTCTTCTCTTATCCAGTCTTTGAAAGGAACGAGGAAGCCAAGCTTTTTACGCTTCGACCACTCTTCGGGAATGGTGCGGTTAGCGGCAACTCTGAAAGCGTACTTTGTCACATAGTTGTGAATGATGTATTTAAGCGGTATCTGCTCGCTTACTTTGAACACTTCCCTGTCGAGGAAAGGAACTCGAAGCTCAAGCGAGTTCGCCATAGTCATCTTGTCTGCCTTTAAGAGGATGTCGTAAGGAAGCCATAAATGCATGTCCGTGTACATCTTCTTTAAAAGATCGGGCTTGTCCGCGACTTCTTCAAAGATGGGCTTTGTGATCTCCTGATAGTTTTTGCCGTTTTTATATTTGGGCTTAAGAAGTTTGTCGGCCTCTTCATTTTTCATGATGCACGCGTGACCGATGTAGTAATCTTCAAGCTTTGAGCCTGCCTTTATAAGGAAATGCCTTCCCTTCATGTTGGGCATCTTCTAGGCTACTTTCTTTAGACCCGCTCGTACCGGGTAAGGAACTTTAAGATATCTTGCGTACTCCTTGGGAGTTTCATACTCGTAA
>JAGCTJ010000107.1 GCA_017963665.1 Lachnospiraceae bacterium
AATCTCTGGAACTCGTTCATGATGTTACCCAGCATTCTCATAGGGTTCGAAACAGCCCATATAAGTCCCGAGAAAGCAACGTACTGACCCATTGTGATCTCGCCTCTCATAAGGAATATGCCTCCTACGAAAAGCAAAACAACCGGCATGAGATTTGCACAGGATTCAACGTAAGGATAAAACTTAAGCCATACCATCTGAGTCTTAATGTTGGTATCTCTGTAATCTGCGTTGCTTAAGTCAAACTTGCTTATCTCATAATCTTCTCTTGCGAATGCCTTAACAACACGGTTACCCGAAATGTTTTCCTGAGCGTCCGTATTCATTCCTGCAAGCTTTTCACGAAGAAGTTGATGCATGGGACGAACCTTTGCTCTGAAAAGACGGATGATGATAAAGATGAGGGGTGCGATAGCCATGATGCATATCGTCAGTTTCCAGCTCATATAGATAAAATACGCAAGCGTCGCTCCCATAAGTGCGATGGCTTCGATTATCATTCTTACCACCCAGGCGATCATATGCCTTACGGCATCAAGGTCACCCGTTACTCTCGTCATAAGGTCGCCGGTACGAAATTCCTTGTAAAATCTCATATCCTGACGTTCTATCTTGTTAAAGAGAAAGTTTCTCACTCTGTACAGAACGGTCTGTGAAACATATTCATAAGACATACAGTCAAGGTAAACGATGATCGTTCTTAAAACCGTCATTCCTACCATCATGCTTATGAGAAAAAGAAACCTCTCTCTGTTGTTTGCAAGATTGTAGGCCGCATTCTCTCCCGATATGAATTCATCGACTATCTTAGATGAAAACATCGGAACCACAAGCTGCATAACATTGTAAGTCACCGTTCCAACGATCGCTGCCATGAAAAGAAGTCGTCTTCCTTCCATGTTCTCCCAAAGCCATGCAAGCTTCCCCTTGGGAAATTTCTTTTCGACAATCACGGTTGCTTCTTTGTTCTTTTTCACCGGCAAAAACCTCCAAAGATTAAAGATTGATCCACATATTTTTCGAGTATGAAATCAGTTTATAACAGCCTTACGAAAATATATGTAATCTTTCGGTTTCCAAATTGTATTTTTCTATTCAGTAGAAAGAAAAAGCATCGAACCTGTTCAAAGTCCGATGCTGCAGATATCAGTAAATACGCTATATTACCAAAACGCTCTCGCGGAAATGAGCTTTTCTCTGAAATTGTCATAAACGAGAACATTAAGACCGTCTTCGGTCATCACATAGGGGTAAAGATCGTAGAATATGTTCATATTCGTATCGTCCATGCACTGCAGTTTGACACTGTCATACTTGCCGAGTGAAACGATATGAGATTCTCCGAGAGTATTGCTCATGATCTTCTCCGCTTTTCCGTTTTTATATATCCATTTTCCACCTTCGGAATAATCGTCTTCGCCGATACCGAAATACTCCATATAACCTGTGGCGTTTTCGAAGTTACCATCCAAAGAAATGATTATCGAAGTATCGTCAAGTTTCGAAATATACTCAAGATACTCACTGTCGGAAAGATCTTTTGTGAGGTCATATTCATTAAACATATGGACAAACTGGGTATAATCCTTGTCCCACTGCCAATATGACTCATCTCCCCGGTGATCGGCGACATCATAGTCGTCTTTTATCAGTCGGCCAAAGTAATTCGATATCTTTACCGCGCCGTACATATCGTTATGATGAAAATCGTTCATCATATCCGTTGCGGGATCGTAACCCATTTCATCAAATATTTCGTCGCAGTTCATGTCAATATATCTTATGCCCAGAGACGTTGCATACTCATACGCCCCGTTTGAAATGGCCTTTTCTCTTTCAAATACCGAATAAGGAGCCATGAACAAAACAAGTTCGAAACCTTTTTCTTTTGACAGAGCATACAGATCGTCGATCCACTTTTTGTTGGTAACGCTGACCTCTTCAACTGCCTTGTTTGTAGCATAATCGTGGTTTACAAAACCGCCGATATCTCCCATTCTCATCTCGGCACCGCGTCCGAATTCATCGAAAGGTTTCTTTTCAAAATCGTACTTTGAAAGCTCTCTGTATCTGGTGTGAACTATGGGCCACTTTGTAAGTGCGGCAACCTTGTTCTCTTCGTTTTCCTCTTTCAAGAGGTCGTACAGATTCTTGGAAGAACGCATTGTGACATAGTTTCTGTAAATGTTGCCCTCACCGTGATACTCATCGTTCATAAGACCGTACATCTCCACAAAAACCACTTGGGGACTCTGGGTCTTTAAAACTTCCTTGAGTGAATGATACGTACTTCTTTTTGACTGAGCGGAAACCGACATATCGAAAGCGGCAATTCCGTATTCATTCCACAAAACCGCGGGATAGATCGCATTGTAACAATGGCTTGTACCCAAGAAAACTACGTCCACCATGTTCTTATCGGTGTTGTAAAGCTGCCTGTAAGCACTGTAATACTCGGTCTCTCCTCCGCTTGTATCTTTAAGCGACAAAACATTTAAAACATATGAAATTATGATCGCAGTGATGACCGTAAAAGCCACACATCTCAATACATTTTTCATCTTTATCCTTTAGAACCTGAAATATATAAACTGTGCCGAATCAAAATCGATCCCGTATTCGCCGAACACAAGGCAGGAAAGAATGAGCAGGATGAGTACTCCCCATTTAAACCACGTATTCTGCTTATAAAGAAAATCGGCGATCGTCATTTTCTTTACATACTTTAAGATATCAAACACGATCAAAACCGCAAGTGCAATAAAGAGTATGGTGGCTTCCGGTCGTGACAGGCCGTAATTGAATACGGTTCCGTCAAAAAATGCCCAGAAATTGGGTCTTGTAAAGAAATCTTTAAAGAACAGCACCATATCCTTAAAAGTCGCGGCCCTGAAAGGCACCCATGCGATCGCGGTAAGAAGAAAAGTCACGAAAATACGTCCGAACCTATAAGAAAATGCGGTCGTATCGGTCTTTAGAAGAGCGTTTGCTTTCGCCTTTACCGGACGTAAAAGATCTCCGACAATCTGATATACTCCGTGTAATCCGCCCCAGAAAACATAGGTCCAGGACGCTCCGTGCCAAAGACCGCTGGCAAGAAATGTAACCATTATGTTAAAGTATTTTCTTATCTTCGAGCATCTGTTTCCGCCAAGCGGTATATAAAGATAATCTCTGAACCAGGTACTGAGTGATATGTGCCATCTTCTCCAGAAGTCCGAAATGCTGTCGGCAAGATACGGGGAATTAAAGTTCTCGATTATATCAAAGCCAAGGACATTGGCCGCTCCGATCGCGATCAGCGAATAACCTCCGAAGTCACAGTATATCTGTATCGAAAAAGCAGCCATAGCCACTAATGTTTCCACAAATCCAACGGCCTGAA
Source organism: Lachnospiraceae bacterium (assembly GCA_017963665.1). Taxonomy (GTDB): domain Bacteria; phylum Bacillota; class Clostridia; order Lachnospirales; family Lachnospiraceae; genus UBA1258. The sequence continues at coordinate 3,386 of JAGCTJ010000107.1, forward strand.
GCGACGAATAAACTCCGTCAACATAGATCGATATCCTGTCGGCGATCACCATCTTCATGAACAATCCGTAACACATGAGCGTAAAGCCTTTTACGAACTTTTCGTAATCAAACATCTTCTCTTTTCCGACCTTCTGAATCTGAGTAAGAAGATGTCCGCTTCTTTCAATGGGGCCCGCCACCAGCTGAGGGAAGAAAGAAACAAACAGCGCATAATTGATGAAGTTTCTTTCTGCCTTAATATCTTTTCTGTAAACATCTACGGTATAGCCCAACGCCTGGAAAGTGTAAAAGGAAATACCTACCGGCAACACAAGTGAGAAGGGAGACGGTATGCTCCCTCCGTGAAAGATCTTAAGAACAGGAGTTATGTTGTTTATCAGGAAATCGAAGTGTGTAAATAGAAAAAGGATTGAAAGATTACTTATGAAACTTAGCGCAACAGCCAGTTTCTTAAGTGAGATCTTTTCACATTTTTCGATAATGAGCCCGGCAAAATAGGTTATGAGTATCGATATCAGTATGAGTGAGGCATACTTAAGGCTCCAGCAGGAATAAAAATAAAAGCTTGCCAGAAGAAGCCACACTTTTTTGAATTTTCCGGGCATTGCATAGTAGAGACATGTGACACACGGAAAAAAGATCAGAAACTGAAATGAATTGAAGTTCATATACCTGTCTCCGGGTTAACAGAAATTATTGGTCGTTCTCATTGTCGACTTCTTTGTAGTTCTTGCCGTGCTTGCCGTTCGGATTAACAAAGATGCACTTGAGAACCAGGCCAAGACCGCCGAATAAAAGCACGAATATCACCACCGTTGCAAACAGTGTTACGGGTCTCCAATATAAAGTCATGTTGGAGATTACATTGGCAAGTATGAGCACAAGACTTAACGAGACACAAAGTTTTGAGATAACATTGTATTTAAAGAAAAGGAAAATAAGGCTTGCGATGAGCGGCACAAAAACAATACCGTTCATACGTCTTCCGAACACTGTGGTCTCAAAAAAGTTTCCGGCGGTAACGGTCACGTTGTTCATAAAAAGATAGCCGCCCGCTACCATCATTGCAAGGCCGATGAAAAACTGAAGTATGTCGTTACTTAAAACGTCGAATGCTTTTTTCATGAACAGTCTCCTTTTTTCTGTAAAAACGATTATTCTACCGTTACACTCTTTGCAAGGTTTCTGGGCTTATCAACGTCAAGACCCTTTGAAACACTTAAGTAATATCCGAGAAGCTGAAGCGGAATGATGGCAAGTGAGCCGATAAAGTGTTCGTCTGCCTTGGGTACGTAAACAGCAAAGTTTACATTGTCTTCCACGTCATATTTGCCGAATGTTGTAAGACCCATGAGATATGCACCTCTGCTCTTACATTCGATCATGTTGCTCAATGTCTTTTCGTAAAGATCGGTCTGTGTAAGAGAACCGATGACAAGCGTGCCGTTCTCGATAAGCGAGATCGTGCCGTGCTTGAGTTCTCCGGCAGCATAAGCCTCGGAGTGTATGTAACTTATCTCCTTCATCTTAAGCGATCCTTCGAGACAGATCGAATAATCGATGCCTCGACCGATGAAGAAAATGTCGTGTGCGTTCGCATACTTTGAAGCAAACCACTGAATACGCTCTTTGTTGTCGAGTGTGCTCTGGATCTTGTCGGGAATCGCAAGAAGCTCGTCTATGTAATATCCGGGATCTTCGATCGTCTTATGAACTTCACCAAATTTAACGGCAAGAAGATATGCGCACATTAACTGGCAGCTGTAAGCCTTTGTGGTTGCAACGGAAATCTCGGGACCGGCAAGCGTGTACATGCAGTAATCCGTTTCACGCGCGATCGAACTTCCGACAACGTTTACTATTGCAAGCGTCTTGATGCCCTCGTTCTTAGCAAGTCTTAATGCCGCAAGTGAATCTGCCGTCTCACCCGACTGCGAAATGACGATAACGAGTGCGTTCTTGTCAAGCTTGTTCTTACGATATCTGAACTCCGATGCAAGTTCGACTCTCACTTCCACATCGGTAAGTTCTTCTATCACGTACTGAGCCTGAACGCCTACGTGCCATGCGGAACCGCATGCTGCGATATATATCTTGGAGATCGATTTAAGCGTCTCATCCGTCAGATTGAGTTCTGAAAGATCGATCTTCTTTGTGTTTCCGTCTTCTTTGATGTATTTGCGAAGCGTATCCATAACAACCTTGGGCTGTTCGTGGATCTCCTTCATCATGAAATGCTCAAATCCGCCCTTTTCGGCAGCTTCAGCATCCCATTCGATGGTTGTGAGTTCTTTGTCGACAACATCACCGTCAAGGTTGTAGAACAAAACGTTGTCGGGAGAAAGTTCAGCCATCTCAAGGTTTCCGACATAGTAAACTTGTCTCGTATGGTTAAGGATGGCGGGAACATCCGAAGCAAGGAACACTTCGTCGTCCGTCTTTCCGATGATCATGGGAGAATCTTTTCTTGCCGCAAAGATCTTTCCCGGATGATCTTTGAACATTACAGCAAGAGCATAGGAACCTCTTACACGCACAAGTGTCTTTGCAAGCGCGTCAATGGGGCCTACCTTATACTTCTTGTAATAGTAATCAACAAGTTTTATCAAAACTTCGGTATCGGTCTCCGAATAGAACTGATAACCGTGTCTTTCCATTTTTGCTTTAAGTTCCTGGAAGTTCTCGATGATACCGTTGTGAACTCCGACAACTGTGGACTCAACCTTTCCCGAACCCGAACCGGTGCAGTTACCCGATACGTGGGGATGGGCGTTAGTCTGGCTGGGCGCACCGTGAGTGGCCCATCTCGTATGACCTATACCGCAGGTACCTTTAAGCGCCTTGCCGTTGTCGGTCTTTTCGGCGAGATTTTTAAGTCTTCCGATAGTCTTAACTACTTCGGCTTCTTTTTCTTTGTCACGTACTGCAATACCTGCAGAGTCGTAACCTCTGTATTCAAGTTTTGAAAGTCCCTCAAGCAAAATGGGGGCTGCCTGTTTCTTACCTGTATAACCTACTATTCCGCACATAAAATCGTTATAGGACGTATCCTTCAAATTTAAGTGCCATGCACTTACAAATACGCCACAATCAGTTTATTTTATCATAAACTTCGCTTTTTTTCGAGAAAAAAATCGCATGAAACGCTTAATACTTTTATGAGAAATTCTTATTGATATCGTATTCTTGCGTAACTTCACCGCCAAGATCTGCATCAGACTTTTCAAGCGATGCAAACGCGTCTTTAATCTTAACAAGATCTTCGTCTTTATTGTAAGGCGAAAGCATCATGATCACGTATTCTTTATCGAAGCACTCGGGTTCGCACTCTTTTGCCCTTAACGCTTTGGCAAAGTCGTTTCCGGTATACTTCTCGTCTTTAAGCACAACTATCCTCAAAGGATCGGTCTTCTTTACGTTAAAGCCCTTGTTTATAAGATCGCGTTTGAGTTCATACACTTTGTTACAAAACACATTAAGATCTTTCTCAAAATCATTTGCCACTGCATTAAATGCATCAAGACTGGCCATTATAAGATATGACGGACTCGACGAACCAAACAGATCCATCGCATGCTTTACGAGCATTAATACATCTTTGAACGACTCACTTATATGCAAATACGAGGAGCCGGTAAGGCATGGAAGAGTCTTATGAGCCGATGAACACACCACATCCGCAAAGCAGTCTATGGGATGAAGAAACCTTCCGTACTTTTCGCGATTGAGAAATTTGTAATACGCACAATGAGCACCGTCCACCAAAAGAGGAATGTTTTCAAGTGTAAGAAGACCCTTAAGAGCCCGAAGGTCGATGAAATCTCCGAAATAATCGGGATACGTTACATAAACGCCTATGGGCTTGTTTCTTTCTTCCGAAATGAACAGGTTAAGCTCTTTGTACATAGTCTCCGGATCGTCTTTATAAGAAGCGACTCTCTTTATCCGGAGATTAAGAAGTTCAACCGCATGAAACAAAGCCTTATGACACATACCTATGGTAATGATATAAGGCTTCTCAATTTCTTTAACCGGTCCTTCGTTTAACTCATAATGCTTTAACGCAAGGTAAAGCATAGACTTTATCGCAAGACTTGAGCCTTCGGTGGAATAAAAAGTCTTGGCACCGAAGATTGCGGAGGCGTTATCTTCGCTCTCTTTTATGATATCCATGGGAGCGTAAAGGTTGTCAGCTCCGGTTATCTCGGTAATGTCATAGCCGTACACCGCCTTTATGTCGGCGGGAATGCTTGCCGGAGCAACTCCTTTATGACCGGGCATATGAAGTCTTGAGGTCTTTGAACCCGCATATTTACTTAAAAAGTCCACTATGGGAGTTGAACATGTATCATTCATCTTCGTTTTCACTCACACGCATCATGATCGCACATTCGATACGTTTCTTGAACAGTTCGCAGCCGGGCTCGTAGATACCCTTTATCGATCCGGAAGCATGGAATGCATTTGCGGCACATCCTCCCGAACAATACATCTTTGCCCAGCAGTCTCTGCATTCTTTTCTCGAATAAGCGTTGCAGCATCTGAACTCATCTCTTAAAGCGTCGTTTGAGACACCGTTAAATACATCGCCGAGTTTATATGATTCTTCTCCCACGAACTGATGACAGGGATAAAGGTCGCCCCAAGGGGTCACAGCCATATATTCCGTTCCCACGCCGCATCCGGAAATACGCTTGTAAATGCATGGTCCTCCTTCAAGGTCCAGCATGTAATGATAAAACGTTATGGGCTTTCCTTCCTTTTTACGTCTTATCATGTCTTTTGCCAGAATCTCATATTGTTCTTTAACGATCTCGATATCTTCCGCCGTAAGTGTAGTCTCGTCTTCGGGTTTGCCTACTACGGGCTCCATGCTAAGCTCCGTAAAGCCCAGATCCGCCATATGAAATACATCGTTGGTGAAATCGGGATTGAAATGAGTAAAGGTTCCTCTCATGTAATAACCTTTGCCGCCTCTGGCGTCGACCAGCTTTTTAAACTTCGGGATGATCTTGTCGTAACTTCCGTTTCCGGCATAATCGACTCTGTAACGGTCGTGTACCTCTTTTCTTCCGTCCAGGGAAAGAACAACATTGCTCATCTCTTTGTTGGCAAAATCGATAACTTCGTCATCGATAAGAACACCGTTTGTGGTAAGAGTGAACCTGAAGTTTTTGTGTTTTTCTTTCTCTATGCTTCTGGCGTAAGCCACAAGCTGCTTTACAACGTCAAAGTTCATCAAAGGCTCGCCGCCAAAGAAATCGACTTCAAGATTTGTACGTGTACCCGAATTTTCAACAAGAAAATCGAGAGCGCGCTTGCCTACTTCAAAACTCATAAGTGCTCTGTCGCCGTGGTATTTGCCCTGACTTGCGAAGCAGTACGAACAGTTTAGATTGCACGTATGTGCAACATGAAGACAAAGCGCCTTTATCACGTTTCCGCTTCTTTCCTTGAAAGTTCCGGCCATATCTTCGTAAGTATCTTTTGTAAAGAGACGACCGCTTTCCTTAAGCTCCATTATGTCTTCGTAGCATTCGTAAAGATCGGTCTTTGTAACATCGTCGCGATCTTTGTACTTCTCGAGCAGTTCGTTTACTATCTCTTCCCATGTGTGATCTTCAAACATTTCGATCATGTCGTAAGCAACGTCATCAACGCTGTGTATCGATCCCGAGCATGAGTCCAATACTATGTTGTATCCGTTAAGTTTATACTGATGAACCATTGATCCTCCAAAAAAATACCGCCCACAACCGGGCGGTATTAGTTCGATGTGCTTATTTTGCTACGCTTTCGCACTTCTGATTTGCAACGCCGCAGCTCGTCTTGCATGCCGACTGGCATGAGGTCTGGCATTCGCCGCATCCGCCCTTCTTTGCGCTTTCGCAAAGGTTACGGGTCTTAAGTGTTTTAATTCTCTTCATAATATTCCTGCTTTCGTAAATTTAATGTGTATCGATTAAAGATACGTTTTTCATTAATGAATGATATCATTTATCGCTCAATTAATCAATAAAAATATCAACCGAGCAACATACGGTCCGATGCCATCATCGCGCCGTCTTTGTCTCTGAACAGTTTAAGAAGTCCGTCTATCGTCTGGTTCTTCTTTTCTTCACCTTCGGCATCGTAGATGATCTTTCCGTCGTTCATCATGATAAGACGATTTCCGTAATTTAATGCCATCTCCATGCTGTGAGTGATCATAAGACATGTAAGTTTGTCCCCGTTAACTATCTTATCGGTAAGGGCCAGAACTTTCTCTGCGGTCTTTGGATCGAGCGCTGCGGTATGCTCGTCAAGAAGCAAAAGCTTAGGCTTTGAATATGTAGCCATAAGAAGCGACAATGCCTGTCTTTGTCCTCCCGAAAGGAGTCCCACGGGCTTTTTGAGATTCTTCTCAAGATCCATATCGAGGAGTTTAAGTTTCTCCACAAACTCTTCCGTTTTCTTCTTCTGATTGACGGACAGCCATCCGCCGTCACCGCCCGCAAGGAACAGGTTCTCTTCTATCGTCATGTTCGGTGCGGTGCCCGATCTCGGATCCTGGAAAAGATATCCTATGTTTCTTGCTCTCTTATGAGAAGGAACGTCTGTGATCTCTTCGCCGTCAAGGTAAATATGTCCTTCGTCGGGAATGAACGTTCCGAAGATCGCATTGAAAAGCGATGATTTTCCGGCCCCGTTCGAGCCTATTATCGTAACAAAGTCTCCCTCTTTTACTTCCAAAGAGAAATCTTTGAAAATTTCTTTTTCATTCAAAGAACCTTTGTCGAAAATCTTTGATATCGTATCTATCTTAAGCATCTTCTTTTCTCCTTCGGTTCTTTATTTTTTTGCCTGCCGATCCCGTAAGCGTCGATACAATGTAAGGACCCGCAAGTGCAATAACTACGATCACACTGGAGATGAGTCTTAACATATAAGCCTGCATGTGAAGTCTTAAGGCTATCGTATATACGAGTCTGAAGATAACCGCACCGAGTACCGCCGAAACGGGTTTCAATATGCTCGAGTTTTTTCTTATTATCGTATTGCCTATAAGCAAAGAAGCGAGCGCTACCGTTACCATGCCTACACCGATATCGATATTGACGCCTTTTTGAGACTGGGCAAGGAGGCATCCCGAAAGACCGGTAAATGCGTTTGAAAAGCAAAGTCCCACTATCGTCGTCATGTGTGGATTGATACTCGAAGACTGCACCATTCTGGGATTGTCGCCCGTTGCACGGATGGCAAGTCCGAGTCTTGTCTTCATAAACAAAACAATGCATATGATGGCGATCACAACAAAAACGAGTGCTATGATCACAGCATATGCTTCTTCAAAAGCCGTTCCTTTCAAAAGGTCTTTTACCATCGTAAATATCGTCTTTGTCTTGTTTAAGTTAAGTAAAGACGTATTTCCCATGATCGCAATGTTTATGGAAAACAGTCCCGTATTAACGACGATACCCGCAAGGAGGGAATTGATATTAAGTTTGGTCTGCAAAAATGCGGTGATAAAACCCGAAACCGAAGCCGCAGCCATTGCCGCGAAGATCGATAATATCGGATGACCCGCCAGGGCTACCACTGCACCGACACAGGCGCCCAAAGTAAAGGCGCCGTCGGTGGAAAGATCGCAAACGTTAAGACACGTGTAGCTTACGTACAGTGCAAGCACCGTAAGCGAACTGATAAGTCCCAATAATAATGTTGTCTGTAACAATGAAACTAAGGACATCTGGGTATAACTCCGTTTGCCGGTATGTCCGGCTTAATGATCAATCGAACTCTTCAGCTGTTTCGATCGAATTTACTACTGTACAGAAATCTTTGATCTTTTCCTTTACGGATTCAAAATCAAGACCGATCGCCGCACATGTTTCCGTGTTGATTGTAGCAGCGCCGTTATCAAAAGTCTTAACTGCCACGTTTGCAACATCTTTCTCGTTAAGGAGAATATCCGCAACCATGTCTGCGGTCTCACGTCCAAGTGCGGCATAGTCAACACCGTATCCGAGGAATGCACCGTTAAGTGCGAATGAATCTGCTCCGCAGTAATGAGGAATACCGGCTGCAGCGAACTTCTCGTAGATTGAAAGCTCTGCCTGCATGATGGTGTTGTCGGTAGGGGTAAATACTGCGTCAACACCGTCGGCTACGATTGAATCTGCTGCGAGCATGGTCTCCTCAACGTTTGTTGCGGTATATACAACATACTCAACGCCCTTGTTATCAAGATACTTCATTGCATCGTTAATGGGAAGTGTCGATGCATCCTGACCTGCGTCATATAAAAGACCTACTTTGTCAACGGTCGGATCGTTTGCAAAGATGATGTTGAGAATTGCTTCGGTATTTAAGAAGTCGCTCGTTCCGGTGATGTTTGCGCCGGGCTTCTCAAGTGAATCGACAAGTGCTGTACCTACGGGATCGGATACTGCGGCGAAAACTACGGGAGTCTTTGATGTTTCCGTAGCTGCCTGCATCTGGATCGCTACGGGAGTTGCGATACCGATCATAAGGTCTACGCCGTCTGCTTCAAAGTTTGAAACGATCTGAGCAAGTACGTTTGCGTCAGCGTTACAGTTGTCATAGTTGATGTCAAATTTTACGTTTTCTGCCGTTTCGATCTCGGCAAGTCTTTCTTCAATGTTCTTTACGATCTGGTTAAGAGATGCGTCGTCAACGAAGTTGCAAAGGCCGATGCTGTAAGTTTTAACACCGGAATCCGTCTTTGCGGGTTCTTTTGCTCCGCAGCCTGCTGCGAGAACTGATACAAATAATGTTGCTGTGATTAAAAGTGCTTTGATTTTTTTCATGATGCGTTTCCTTTCTTTGTAAAAAAATAATTTTGATGGAAAACGCTTGGGGAAAAGGGTATAAAAAAACCTGTCCCAAGCAAAGTTTGCTGGGACAGGATAATAATCTTTCCTGCGGTGCCACCCGGCTTGACGCTTTCGCGCCCACTCATCGCATACCATCATATGCTGACACTGTCTAAACTCACGAGGGGTCTGCCCCGTCTCACATACTAGGCCCTTAAGCCGTTCAGCTCGCCCTTAGAAGTCCATTCGGTTTAATGTTCAGTACCGCAATTCCACCGCCTGCGGCTCTCTGTGAATGAAGGGAATAAACTTACTTACACTTCCTCATCGGTTTTAATAACTTATACCACGGCACAAAAACAGTGTCAAGCAATTTTTATACCAAAGCAAAATAACGATAACGGATCGGCAACGCACTTTTTTTATCCGTTAGCTTGAATGTTATGTCTTTTTTAATATGTTTGGGCTATAATCAAGATGTATGCGGATATTTTTCCGCCTGCCGTTACACTCCGTAGTCTGTCGGCTAAATCCAACCGGAAGTGCGCATTAAGGATGATATGTACGCTAAATCAATTTATGTTTTGGTAGATATTCTTGCCATCCTTGATCTTATAATCATATATCGGTTATCCGAACGTATTAAGAAAAGTTATGCAAAATGGATAAGATGCGCTTTCATAGTCGCTATTGTAGCGATGCTTGCCAACATTTGTATCGCCCTGGCTCCCACTGCGGAATTTGCATCTGTCTCTTATTGTTTCTATTTTGCTTCGATCAACTGGATATTATTCTCATTGGACGGATTTTGCATGGATTACACCGATCACAGACATGTTCTGAAGATCAGCATCTGGTTTATCTGGCTTTTGTCCTTTGTGGATTCCGTTTCACTGTTTTTGAACTTCGTTTTCGGTCATCATTTTTATATTTATGAATATACCAATTCGTACGGAGTACGTTTCTTTAAAACGGGATTTAACACTTATTATTATCTGCACCTTGCCACCGATTATATATTGGTTGCGGTCATGCTCTATTTCCTGATCTACAAGATCATTAAAACCGACGGAATTTACAGAGCAAAGTATATCATCATACTTTCCGTTCTTTTGCTCGTTATAGTATTGAACATAGCATATATGGCATTCTCTCTCGATCTTGATGCATCGGTTGTTTTCTATGCGCTTGCGGGAACGCTTATTTACTTCAGTATTTCGATCTTTGTGCCCCGCTCACTTATGAACGCTACGATAGGGCAGACGATTGATGACATGAATGAAGGACTTGTTCTTTTTCAGATCGGTGATAAATGCATTTACGCAAACTCCTTTATGAAAAAGCACTTTGATCTGGATATTTCAAATTGTACGGTTGACTCCGAACCGCTCGCTTCAGTTTTCAAAAAAGCTCGTATTACCGGAAAGACTCAGGAAGAAATAGATTATACAGTCAAATACGGTGATCCCAATCTTCCGTCTGCTGCGGACAAGCATTACAGGATACGCTACAACAGGCTTTTCGACAAAAAGAACAGAGCCAACGGATCGTACTGTCTTGTCGAAGATACTTCTGAACAGGTTTATCTTATGAATGCTTTGCAGGAAGCAAAGGATCAGGCAGACGAAGCAAACAAGGCAAAATCGACTTTCCTTGCCAATATGTCTCATGAGATCAGAACGCCTTTAAATTCGGTTCTGGGATTAAATGAGATGATACTTCGTACGAGTACCGACAATGAAGTTCTTGAATACTCCGAAGGCATAAAGATGTCAGGTGACACTCTTCTGTCTCTCATTAATGACATACTCGATTTCTCCAAGATTGAAGCCGAAAGGATGGAACTTAATCCCGAGGAATACAACACTCTCATGCTCGTGAGAGAGACCATTCTTTCTTTTGAAGCACAAGCTACGGCAAAGGATCTGTACATCACAGTCAAGATGGATGAGACTATACCTAAAGGACTTATCGGCGATGCGCAGCGCATAAAGCAGATACTTTCCAATCTGATATCAAATGCGATCAAATATACGAAAGAAGGCGGTGTGACAATAAATGTTCACCATGAAAAGACCGGTTACGATACGTGTAATCTCCTTGTTGACGTAACCGACACCGGTATCGGAATTGCCGAAAAAGATCTTCCGAATATCTTTGATGCATTTCTTAGGATAAACGAGACAAAAAATGCAAATATTCAGGGAACGGGACTCGGGCTTGCTATAACCAAAGAACTCATTACCATCATGAACGGTAATATTCAAGCAGAAAGCGAACTCGGAAAAGGTACTACATTTACTTTTTCCATCCCTCAGGCGATCATCAACACCGAGCCCGTAGGCCCTTATGAAAATATTCACTTCGAGAGCACTCACAAATACAAAGTAAGCTTTACCGCTCCTAATGCAAGGATACTTATTGTTGACGACGTAATGGTAAACCTTAAAGTCGTTGAAGCCCTTCTTAAGAAGACGAAGCTTAAGATAGACAAGGCAAACGGCGGATCAAAAGCCATAAGCCTTTGCCAGATAACGAAATACGACGTGATACTCCTCGATCACCGCATGCCCGCTCCGGACGGTGTGGAAACGTTTAATACGATATCACGCATCGGACTCAACACAAATACACCGGTCATCGTACTTACCGCCAATGCCTTGAACGGCGCCAAAGAAGAGTATACAAAGCTGGGTTTCACTGATTATCTTTCAAAACCGATAAAAAGTGACGAGCTTGAAGAAATGCTCATCAAATATCTTCCCAAAGATAAGGTTGAACTGTCATAACAGATTTACGCAAATAAAAAGAACTCGCAGCCACGAGTTCTTTTTTTATGTTTCTACAGTTTATCTTTTACTTCCTTTATCGACAGATCGCTTTCTTTTGCCAGACGTACAATATCTTCGTATTCGTACTTTTCTTTTGTGACGCCGTATCCGGTCGATATCTTCTTTCTTACCGGCCCAAGGTCTGTCTGTATTTCTTTGACCTTTCTGTCAAGGACAAACCGGTCAAAAGAAACCTTTCTGACACCGAGAGTCGTCGTATGCTTAAACAAAAGATCAACCATGCTCTTCTCATCTTCCGGTCTGCAAAGGACACTTATCTTCGTTCCGGGACGATTTTTCTTCATGCCTATGGGCTGTGTATATACGTCCAAAGCACCGCTTTCAAAAAGTACATTTACGGCGTATGCTATCTCTTCCGCCGTCATATCGTCAAGATTTACGCTAAGCTCCGATACCTTGTCCGTTCCGGCTTTTTGAACGTTCTCCCCAAGCATGACTCTTACACAGTTTGCTTTTTCAAAATCTTTTTTACCCATTCCGTATCCGATCTTAGTTACGCTCATTGCGGGCATAACATCAAATCTGTCGGTAAAGTATTTGATCAATGCGGCACCTGTGGGTGTGCAAAGTTCTCCCTCTATTTTACCGGCGTACATAGGAATTCCTTTAAGTATGTATGCTGTGGCAGGGGCAGGTACCGGAAGAAGGCCGTGAGCGCATCTGACCGTCCCGAATCCCACGTGTACCGTTGAAGAAACAACTTCTGAAGGCGAAAGTTCATTCATAAGGAAACAGACCGCAGCAACATCCGCGATCGCATCCATGGTTCCGACTTCATGAAAATGGATGTCTGTTATCGGAACGCCGTGAACATGACTTTCTGCTTCAGCAATAAGATTAAATACGTTCAAAACGTCATCTTTTACCTTATCGGAAAGGTTTAAATGGTCTTTTACTATATGTTCTATATCTTTAATTCCGTGATGTTCATGCGTGTGAGTGTGATCGTGATCGTGGTGATGATCATGGTCGTGCTCGTGGTCATGATGATGGTCATGATCGTGAACGTGTTCTTCCGCGCCATCTACCAAAACCGAAATATGTGTGCCGCCTATTCCGCATTTTTCGCTTCTTTCGGCCATGTATTTAACATTGTCAAAGCCCAGGGAATTGAGTTTTTCAAGTTCTGCCCCGGGATCGTCAAACAGTTCAAGAAGAGCCGAAGTGAGCATATCACCCGCAGCACCCATCCCGAGGTCCAAATATAATACACTCATTTTTTAACCTCCATATGATTGATCATGCTTGCAAGATATCCCGCTCCGAATCCGTTATCGATATTAACCACCGATACTCCCGAAGCGCAGGAATTGAGCATAGACAAAAGTGCCGACAATCCGTTAAACGATGCACCGTAACCGACACTTGTCGGAACCGCGATCACAGGGCAGTCCGCCAGACCTCCGATAACACTTGCCAGTGCCCCTTCCATGCCTGCGATGGCAATTATGACACTCGCGTTCATTATCTCCTCTTTGTGGGACAAAAGCCTGTGAAGACCTGCTACGCCCACATCATAGAGTCTTACCACATCGTTTTTGAAAAACTCAGCAGTCCTTGCCGCCTCCTCGGCCACCGGGATATCGCTTGTCCCGCCTGTAGCGACCACAATCCTGCCTATTCCGTCAGCAGAGGCATTTCCGCCGAGAACTGCCACTCTCGAAGCCTCATCGTATGCAATATCATGATGCTTTTTGATGACATCGGCTGATTCTTTTGAGAGTCTGGTGATGAGTACTCTCTTTTCGCCGTTTGCAAGCATCGTATCAAGAATTTTTATGATCTGCTCACTTGTTTTACCTGCTCCGTATATGACCTCGGCCTGTCCTTGGGTAAACTTTCTGTGAATGTCCACCTTCGCAAATCCGATGTCCTCGTAAGGATTTGTTTTTAGTTTAAGCAATGCGTCGTCAACGCTCATGCTTCCGTCTTTAACGGCCTGCAATATATCTTTTACTTCTGTTTTCACTATTGATCCCCTCAATACATGTAATGGAGTTATTATAACATATACCTTTGTTTGATTGCATCAAAAAGGCCGTGGCAGATAAGCCACGGCTCTTTATGCTCAACGATTATACAAAATGTACTCTTCTTACTTCCGCTCCGAAAGGGCAAAGGGAAAGCTTTGCTATCTTGAAGAACTGCATTCCGAAAGGAATACCTACTACTGTCATGCAAAGGATGCATCCCAAAAGCAGATTTCCAAGGGCAAGTTCAAGACCGCTTACCAAAAACCAGATAACGTTCAATAGAAACGATACCGGTCCGCCTTCATATGTAACTTCCTTTCCGAATGGATCGAGCGAAATACTCGCCAATTTAAAGCATTGCATTCCCACGGGAAGTCCCACGATCGTTATGCTCCAAAGCAGTCCTGCAATGCACCACCCAAGAGCGCTTAATAATCCTCCGCATATCATCCATACCAAATTTCCGGCCAATCTCATTTTCTTCTCTCCTTAAGCAAAACATTTTTCTTACAATAAACGTTTTAACATTCAAGGATTAATCAATCTTTAGTGTAAGATTAAAATCAGATTAAAAGATCAGCGTCTTCTTCGATCTATTCCGGTTTCGGAATAATAGCGGTTCTTGTCATCGTACATTTCACGCTCAGCGCGGCCTACCAGTTCTATCGCAGGTTCGTTCTCTCCGTATGCATATCCGACAGACGCAATCCTGTCATTTTCTTTTATGACCGAGTTCAGCCGTTCCTTGAACTCATCCAGTTTTTCCGTGGCGATATCATACAAGATCACCACAAATTCATCGCCGCTTATTCTGCATATATCACCCGCTTCTTCGAATACGTTTCTCAATATGTCGGCAAATTTCTTTATATATGCATCGCCGGCGGCATGACCGAAATTATCGTTGGTATATTTAAGCGCGTTAAGATCGCAAAATATGACTCCCAAGCCGGTGCATGATGACGCTTTGCTTAGTGCCTCATCGTAACCGCGACGATTCTTAAGCCCTGTCAGCGAATCCATACGGGATAAGTTATCCATGATCTGCGCACGAACACGCGACTCCGAAATTTCTTCATGCTGAATGGACAGATATATTACCGCGCAGGCCAGTGCTGTAGCCGTATATGCCAGTTCACAGCCCGGAATAACGATAACGATCACAGCTGCTATTAAAGGAAAACCAACGAAGGAACTCAACGCGAGCGCATATCGTTTTTCTATGTATCGAAGATTGAAAATAAGCATAAACAACAGGAATACAAAACTTGCGATGGGAGTAAGAAGAACAAAATCTTTCCACGGTCCGTAAACAATGGCATTGTCTTCAACCGAAAAAGCCTGTTTGTTGATGATTCCCAAAATTATCATCAATATATCGAAAACGGCCAATGTAAGGATAAAGATCGTAGGCCATGCGGAAACATTGCCTTTTTCTTTAATAAGCGCAAACATATAGAATGCAAAAAGCGCTATACAGAAATTGATCATTGTATAAGCTATACCGTTTGCAGTCAAAAGGAATATTCGATTAAAAATATGTCCAAGAGAAATATATCCGTCCAAGATATAGACGAATGCATCGGAAAAAAGGCCGATTGCGGTAGATAGAGCAAATGCAAGAAAAAATCGCCTTTTCACAGATCGCTTTTCAGCTTTTGTGCGTAACAAATTAAGCAGGATTATTATCAAAAATAATCCGCTCACGATTTCGGTGGAAGCAATAATTATCGTCATTCCAAATCCCCTCCGAAGTAAGCTGTTAAGTTCTCCCCTATATTTGGAGTTTATCAAACAAGAGCCCTTATTGCAACTTCGGATTTGGGGATTAGATTGTTTAGTTTTTTAAAGGAATTTTAAGAAGACTGTTGCAAGTTCCGGCCAAAGGAGTATATCGTCAAACATTCCTTCGGGATATTCGGGCGAGGCGGGCGGAGTTTTTTCTTCTCCCGGAATTTCCTTACCTTCTTTGTTGCCGAAGAACTGTATCATAAGTTCGTCATGACGCTCCTGCGAAACGTTGACGGCGGTATAGTTTCTCACATGCTCGATAGCCTGATTAACCTGCTCGAATGTATAAGGATCGCCAAACATTCCGTCAAAAAACTCTTTGTTGGGAAGGGAAAGACCGTGAAATCCTCGCGGAAATGCATACTGAGCATAGAGAACGCCGTTCTTTCTAAGACTCTCTGCCATTAAATAAGTATTCTCAACGGGAACCAGATCGTCGGTAACCGTCTGCCACAAAAAGCAGGGCGGAGTATCCTTTGTAACATTCTTTTCAACAGAGTAATAGTCAAGCTCTTCCGCCGTCGGATTTTTGCCAAGCAACGCCTGGATCGAATAAATATGAGTATATTCACCCGCAGTAATTACGGGATACCCCAAAATCGCCGCAGTGGGCCTGTTAGAAACATCTTTATACTTAGGATTCTCATCCTTAAGATCTTCATAGTGAGTACATACCATTCCACAGACATGTCCGCCGGCCGAAAAGCCGCTGATAAACAGTCTGTCGGGATTTATTTTGAACTCTTCACTGTTCTTCCTTATATATCTGATGGCACGAGACGCATCCTTAAAGGGCTGCTCCCTTAACGGAACCGACATTGTTATATCCGTAGTATATGTAAGAACAAAACAGTTCATGCCCCTGTTATAGAACTCTTTGGCTATATGCTCGCCCTCGGGCGGAACCACCATACAATAACCGCCGCCCGGAACCACCATCATGCAGTCTCTTATCTCGCCGTCCTCGTGCAGATAAGCCTTAATATTCGGAACAAACCCATATGCCGCAGCATAATCGTATTCACCGTCTTCCCATATTACCCGTTTGAGATTGTTCATGATTCATCTCCATTTCTCGTTAAAAATTCCATGATATTGTTTTAATCTCATTTTTCTTTTCATATCATATCATGATGTCTTTATGAATCACAATTCCTAATGCAATAAAAAAGCGCTGAAATTCAGCGCTTTCCTTTTATCACTTTCCTTATATGATTTATGGATAGAATGTTAAGACTTCGCTCGTCCAAACGCCATTCTTTTGATATGTTACCGTAACAATAGCACATGTCCCATTATTGATAATTGAAGGCGTTCCAATGATAACTGAATCAGGGTTAAAACCCGGATGGTAGAATAGATTATCTACAACATATCTTCCAAGATATAAGTCCTTTAATTCGAGAATTCTGTTTTGACTACTATGGTATACCATGGTTCCAAAAATAGAGAAAATATCTGATTGTGCATCTGCACTTACAAAATATGTAAGAATCTCTCTGGTCACCACCTTTTCATCCGATAACGCATAACCTTTATAGGACAAACAATTACATAACATAACCGAAACTATCAAAATACCAATTATTTTCTTCATAATTAATTCCTCTTTTCTATAGATTGAATTTTGTGAATATAATCGCCATTATTAATCTTTGAATCACTTATATATCGGATCATATAAACCTCGCCTAATTCAACATCATACGCAGCAAAGTCATCTTCCGAAATGCAAAATGTTTTATTCGCATAAGTCAGATCTGTCGGTTCGACCAACACTTTATAATCGCTTTCATCTCCCTTTTCTATCCGTGCTTCTATCAATTCGCTCGTAGATTTGGGCGCAATATATTTGATTCCGATAAAGATCAATAAAGCAGCAGCGATTAGGGCTGAAGCGGTGATGATCATTCGCTTCAGCAGGGATCTTTCCATCTGTAAACTATGTGAATAATCTTCTGCATGTTCAGTTTTGCAATTGATAACATCACTTGTTGAAACATTGAAAACTGCAGCTATTTCGTCAAACTTGCTTACTTCCGGCAAACATAAGCCTCTCTCCCATTTACTTATGGACGAATTTGTAACATTCAATAGTTTTGCAACTTCTTTTTGAGTAAGATTATTCTTTTTCCTTTGCTCTCTAAAATAACTGCTGAAATCAATCAAATTCATAAGAGCGTACCCCCTTCCCTGTCATTTTTATACAAAAAATATATCCAATTATCTGAATAATTTCAATCGACTTAAAGTCGAATGCGCGTTTCATTCAATATATATATACGGTTAAATTGGGCTTAAATATGTCTTACAACTTCAAATCTTTGAAGTTGAACTTCTTCATCTTCTCTGATGCCTGCTTTTTGCTTCGCGATCAAAATCTGTTCATCTACTGTGTCAACACCTTCAAGGTCGGGAAGAAGAAGTCCGCGCTTAAATCCCTTGGATACGATAACACCGTATTTTTTGACATCAAGTTCATCCTTTGAGGCTATCTTTTCGGGAGCATTCAGAATGTCCACATTGATATCAAGGAAAGGAAGTTCTTCAGCTTCTATGGGACGAAATCTCGGGTCTTTTGTGGATGCGCTTATTGCGTTATATATGATCTCCTCAGCGATATTATCTCTGGTAGGAAGAAAAGTCCCGATACAGCCTCGTAACCGACCACCCTTATGTATTGAAACAAAAGCGCCGGCTTTTTCTTTGAGCATCACTGCAGGAAGATCTGTGGGCACGGGAATTATCTCTCCGACAAGTATATAACTTTCAAGAGATTTTCTGGCAAGACGGACATATTCATCGGAGTTGGCGATCTTCTCCTCAAGTTCGGTTTTTATCTTTTGAAGATATATGTCGCCAAACTTCCTTGATGTGTCATTTCCCGTAGGATAAAATGATGCGATTCCGTAACCGACACCCGTGACATCTTCGTGCGAATAAACATTTGCGATAACGCTTTGACCGTCAAGTGCTCCCGCCATTATCACGAAAGATCTGTGACCGCATTCGGCAGCCTTATCGCAAAGTTCCTCGGAAAATTCAAGCATCTCACCGAACGCAGCTCTTTTTGCCACGTCCATAATCTTTTCATCATACTCCGGTCCTTCTTTTGCATAACCGTAAGGACCGTATTCCTGCAATTTATGGGATAGGTCTCCGCTTGCCACAAGAACTACGTTCCTGTCACACTCTTCCACCGCTTGTTTTATGATCTCGCCAAGCCTGTAGTGCTCTAAAAGACCGCAGCCCGACAGGCCTATCCTTATGATCTTCCCATCCTTATATTTTTGCCTTATGAACCATAGCGGAACCATTGTCCCGTGATCGAGTTCAGGTTCACGTTCTCCCATCGTTCCTGCAGGAAAGTCCTTTTCGTCTGCCAATTGACATATGCGGTCTCTTAATTCTTCATCATAATACTCGCTGAAAGCGACTTCTTTTGCACCGAATCTTTTGAAATTGCCATCAGCGCCCGCTCTCGGAGAAATATGGAAATAATCCGAATACATAACGCTGTGTGGGCTTGTTATTATGATCGTCTCAGGTTTTATCTGTGCGATCTCCTCAGCCACTTTCTCATATGCTTCTATCGTCTTTGTTATCTGTTTTTCACTGCCTTTTCCGATATTCGGTACAATCATCGGAGGATGCGGTACCATAAATGCGGCTTTGATTCCCATAAGATTCACCTCTCAAAACATCTAGCAGTTGCCTGTATAAACGTACTTTAAATGTCTTCGTGCCACTTCTTTTAACTTATAAACCTTTTCGACCGGCGTTGCATCTCTGTCGGTCATATGAAACCTTGGGAAAAACCTCGATATATGAAGAGGTATCTCAGGATCGAGCTCGGATATCCAGTGGCTCAGGGCATCTGTCTCTTCTTCGGAATCGTTCTCTCCCGGTATTATCAAGGTTGTCAGTTCCACATGACAATGCTTTACGGCTTCTTTAATGAAGTTCATCACCATATCGCGGTCACCTTTCAACAGATCCCTGTAATAACTGTCTGTGAAACCTTTTAAGTCTATGTTCATGGCATCAACGTATTCAAACAATTCTTTCATCGTTGAAACCTCAGCCATACCGTTTGATACAAGGACTGTTTTCAGGCCGTCGGCTTTAAGTATCTTTGCCGTATCCAAAACATACTCGTAAGATATGAGTGGCTCATTGTATGTAAATGCCACCCCGATGTTACCGTTCTTAACCCGATCTTTTGCTATGAGCGCAAGTTCTTCGGGCGATACATATCTTGATTCCCTTTTAACTTCATCCACTTCATCACCCCACGAGATCTCATAATTTTGACAAAAAGGGCATCTGAGATTGCAACCGTAACTGCCTGCCGAAACAATAAAACTGCCGGGATAAAAGCGATTAAGAGGCTTTTTCTCAATCGGATCGAGCGCCATGGACGTTATCTGTCCGTAATTGGCCGGAACGATTTTTCCGTTTAAAGTCGTTCTTACCTTGCAAAAACCGTATTCGCCTTCTTTGATCACGCAATGTCTGTAACAGACACCGCAAACGGCACTCTCAACCATAGATCAGCCCTCCGTAAGGATATTATAACATCCTAATCCAACGAAATCTCCAGAGTTGACAGTTTTTCTTTAAATCTCGTGTCATGCTCCACGATAAGCATCGTTGGTTTAAACTTTTCGATAAGCGCTTCTATCTGCATTCTTGAGAAAACATCGATATAGTTTAACGGCTCATCCCATATGTAAAGATGGGCGGGAGTAAGCAGACTCGATGCTATTAAGACCTTTTTCTTCTGACCTTCCGAATAGTCCTCCATATTTTTCTCAAACTGCACTCTTTCAAAGTCGAGCTGCCTTAAAATCGATAAAAGCAACGTATGATCGAGGTTGTTTCTTTTTGCATAATCTCTCAGTCTGCCTTTTAAGTGTGAAGTATCCTGGTTGATGTAAGAAACAATAAGGTTGGGGGCGACGTTCAATTCACCCCTAAGCTCCATATTTGGCGGAGTTTCACCCTTCGTTTTTGCAAGTAACGCCTTTATCAGACTCGATTTCCCGCTTCCGTTTTCACCGCTCAAAAACAATATGTCGCCTGCATTTAATTCAAATCTCAGATCCGTGATGATCGAAACATCTCCGTCAACATATTTAAGCGAAAAGTCTTTACACTCAACAAGGCGCTTCTTGTAATGAGTAAGCGGCATTATCTTAAGATCCGCAGGCTCTTCAATATCTTTTAACAGGCCTTCTTTTTCTTCGATCTCACGATCGATCCTCTTTTCAAAAGCTTTGACTCTGGACTGCATCTTCTTTGTCTTTGCGCCTATATAGGCCCTTGTATCCATAAATCTGTCATGCTCTTTAATAGGATTGAAACCGATCTTTGTACCCTCATTTTTTTCGGCCCATGCCGCAGCTCGTTCCGATGCCGTTACAAGTTTTCCGATCTCTTTTAAGTGTTTTTCATTTTCCGCTTTATTGAAAGTGTCGATGCGCTCTTTGTTTTCCCACCAGGTACTGAAATTGCCGTTTTGTACCTGAATGGAGGCTCGGTTCAACACCAGCACATGATCGATACATGCGTCCAGAAGGTCTCTGTCATGGGAGACCAGTATAAAACCTTTCTTTTCGGCAAGATACTTCTTTATGATCTCTCTTGCCTCTTTATCAAGATGGTTTGTCGGTTCGTCTATGAGGAGAAAATCATTTTCACCCGAAAACAGCACTGCGAGCATCACCTTGGTCCGCTCTCCGAAACTGAGTGTTCCGAAGGGCCGATACAGAAGTTTTGCGTCTATGGAAAGCTTTGGCAGTTCACAAAGTACCCTCCAGTTCTCAACCTGCGGCTTCCATTTCTCCATCAGTTCGTCTGCGGTCTTTTCCAAATCTTCTTTTGAAACCTCATACGGAAAATAGTCAAATATCACACTCTTTGCGATACTTCCTTCGTACTCGTATTTACCGAGTAACAGATTTAAAAATGTTGTCTTTCCTTTGCCGTTTCTTCCGATAAATCCCAGTCTCCAGTCTGTATCAATGCTAAAAGAAACGTGTTCGAATATATTGTCAAAGCTGCCTTCGTAGCAGAATGTAAGATCACTTACGTTAATGAGTGACATATCGTACCTCCTTCTGCCCGGAACAAAAAAGTCTGTACTTGCATACGCAAATACAGACTCGCAAAAAACAGACCTATATATACCGAGCAGGTAAAGGGTCAAAATAAGCGATAATCCAATCTAAGCGCACACAAATAAGCCCATCCGGGTCTTAAACAATGTTTACTTAAATCAAATTATCTGATTATCATTCTTTCACCTTTACGCTTTACGCGCTCTTTCTTTATGTTGTGTTGATTATAGTACGAAGAAAACGAAATGGCAAGTACCGTTTTCTTTGTGCCGGATTGCAGCTAATCTCTTCTGAAAAGATCCCTCGTATAGACCTTATCTTCTACATCATCAAGCACCGATTCATAACGATTGGCTATAATAGCATCACAGCTTTTCTTAAATCTCTCTACATCATTTACAACCAGGCTTCCGAAGAACGAGCTGCCGTCTTCAAGCGTGGGCTCATACACTATAACCGTGGCACCTTTCGCCTTGATACGCTTCATAACTCCCTGAATAGAACTCTGGCGGAAATTGTCCGAGTTACTCTTCATGGTAAGCCTGTAGACGCCGACAGTGAGCGGTCTTTCCTTTTCTGCGTTCCACATTGAAGAAGCCGTATAATATCCTGCCTTCTCAAGAACACGATCGGCAATGAAATCTTTCCTTGTTCTGTTCGCTTCAACGATCGCTCTTATGAGTTCTTCGGGAACATCACGATAATTGGCCAGAAGCTGTTTTGTATCTTTGGGCAAACAGTATCCGCCATAACCAAAAGACGGGTTGTTGTAATAATCACCGATTCTGGGATCGAGGCAGACACCTTTAATAATATCCGCAGTTCTCAGTCCTTTAACTTCAGCATAAGTATCAAGTTCATTAAAGAAGCTCACGCGCAATGCCAGGTAAGTATTGGCAAAGAGTTTTACAGCTTCTGCTTCGGTCGGCCCCATGAACAAAGTATCAATATTTTCTTTTATGGCACCCTGCTGAAGAAGTCTCGCGAACTTTTCGGCATCGCTCTTTCGCGCAGGTGTAGTGCCCACTATTATTCTGCTTGGATAAAGATTATCATGTAAAGCCTTTGATTCTCTCAAAAATTCCGGGCTGAACATAATACGATCGGTGTCGTACTTCTTACCGATATTTTCCGTATAACCAACCGGAACGGTTGATTTGATGATCATCAAAGCCGTATCTGAACTCTTTAATACAAGTTCGATCACGCTTTCAACTGCGGAACAATCAAAGAAATCCTTCTGAGGATCATAATTGGTGGGGGCGGCGATGATCACATAATCCGCATCTGCATAAGCCGATGCACCATCGGTGGTTGCCTTAAGGCTCAACTCTTTTGAAGTCAGGTATTCTTCTATCTCTTTATCCTGAATAGGACTTATCTTTTTGTTGATCTTCTCGACCTTTTCGGGCAGTATATCAACGGCTGTAACATCATTGTGTTGAGCCAATAACACTGCCAAACTTAAACCGACATATCCTGTTCCCGCAACTGCTATTTTCATTTCAGATCTAATTCTCCCTTTTATTGTAAGACCATTACCGAGCTTTGTAATACTCTTTATACCATTCGGCAAAAGCCCTAAGCCCTTCTTTTATTCCTATCTGCGGTCTGAATCCATAGTCTTCTTCCAACGCTTTACTGTCTGCATACGTCACCGGAACGTCTCCGGGTTGCATTCCCACAAGCTCCCGGTGTCCTTCGAAATCATATGACTCGCTAAGAACTCCTGCTCTGACCAGTTCCTCCTGTAACACCTGAATGAACTCAAGCAGATTCTCAGGCGTTCCGCCGCCTATGTTATAAACGGCGTAAGGCGGGATCGGTAAACCGTCTTCACCGCCGATCCTCTTGGGTGCTCCCTGCATGACTCTGAAAACGCCTTCGATGATATCGTCGATATATGTGAAGTCTCGCTTCATATCACCATAATTGAAGATTTGGATCTTTCCGTCTTCGCTTAAGCGTTTCGTCGCTGAATAATAGAACATATCCGGCCGTCCCGCAGGTCCGTAAACGGTAAAAAACCTAAGTCCCGTAGAGGGTATGTTGTATAGTTTGCTATAACTGTGTGCCATAAGTTCATTGCTTTTCTTTGTCGCAGCATAAAGGCTTACGGGATTATCCACCTTATCATCCACGCTGAAGGGCACTTTCTTATTTCCGCCGTATACCGAAGATGAAGATGCATACACGAGATGCTCTACTCCGGATGCTCCACCGTCATAGCTGTGACGACATGCCTCAAGTATATTATAAAATCCGATAATATTGCTGTTTATATAATCTTCGGGATGATCGATGCTGTATCTTACCCCTGCCTGAGCGGCAAGATTTACCACTATCGATGGTTTGTACTCATGAAATACTTTATCGACAAGTTCTTTGTCAGCCAAATCTCCCTTGATAAAGATATGATCAACCGAGCTTTTCTTTCTTGCCTCTTCAATAAGTCCAAGTCTGTACTCTTTAAGTTTTGGGTCGTAATAACCGTTCATATTATCAAAGCTTACGACCGTGCCGCCGGAAAGATCCGAAAGCAGCCTAAGAACCAGGTTTGCACCGATAAATCCCGGAGAGCCGGTGACCAAAACAGTCTTGTTATTCAGTTCTATATGAGTCTTATTGTCGCAAGACATTATCATTTAGCTCCGTTACCTTTAAAAACAACGAGTATGGTCTTTATGATTATTTTTATATCTCTTCCAAGAGTCCAATGCATTATATAATAGCGATCAAGCTTTACCACTTTTTCGAAGTCGGTTATATTGCTTCTTCCGCTGACCTGCCAAAGACCTGTTATACCGGGTCTTATGGTAAGACGTGCTCTGTGGTGAAGATCGTACTTTTCCCATTCATCGAGCGTGGGCGGACGCGTACCAACGATTGACATGTGCCCCATCAAAACATTAAAAAACTGAGGAAACTCATCTATGCTGTGCGATCGCATAAACTGACCTATTCCGGTCTTTTGTTTACCGTCGGAAGTTATCCTGTTACCTATTATTCTTGGGTCAAAATCGAGTTTGAACATCATTCCGTCAGAATTGCGGTTCTGGGAAAGATATTTACTCTTATCCGCATCCGCATTTGGATACATTGTTCGGAATTTGATGATCTTAAAGTGCTTGCCGTTCTTTCCGATCCTCTCCTGTGTAAAGAAAATATTACCCGGAGACGAAAAGAAAATAACCGGTCCGATAATAACGGTAAGAAGAACAGCCATCAAACTGCCGATCAATCCAAGCACTATATCCAGCATTCTGCTGAGGAATATCTGTGTTGCGGTCACATAATGGATACTTGTTGTGATAACTGCTTGTCCCGATACATGCTCGAATAATATTTTACGATTACCAAAATTGGTAAGCGCCGATACGGATATGTGAACAGTAACACCGGTTTCAAACAGTTTTTCTATGATCGATCGATTATTGATCGAGAGTTCTCCGAAGAATATGACCTCATCGATCCAGTTTCTGCAAACGTATTCGGCGACTTTATCATAAGCACACACTATGGGGACACCGCTTATATCTCCTTCACGATCCGAGTCATCGATCAACGATATACCGACTATCTTATAAAAATCATAATTATGCTTTTGTATCCTGTCGACGATCAACTCAGCATCTTTACTCGGCGCAATGATCAACAAATTCTTTGATCCGCCTTTATTCATATGACTGAGCAATATTTTTTTATACAGTATTCTGGTAAAGAAGGAAAAGATAAGATAAAAACAAGCACAGTTACTGATGGTAAGTCTCGATACTTCCTGACCGATCTTTGCAAAATAAAGGAAAAATACCGTCAATAAAAACACAAATCCATTCTGCTTGATCGTTTGCAGGAGTTCTCTGTATATGCTTCTTTTAAAAACATTTTTGAATGTCTCAGAGAAAAAAGCCACCGCAACAGAAGCGATCGCCATCGCAACCGCTACCGTAATATAAGTTTCATTTTTCCAATAGTCCCAATGGCCGTGCCGGATATAAAAAGCCAGCACAAACGAAAAATGTAAGCATAAGACATCTATAAGCATGAAATCCCAATGTTTAAGCCAGCCTTGAGGTCTTCTAAAATACATACGCCGTTTTCTCCCTATACGATAAAAAACTATCGATCAAA
>JAGCTJ010000108.1 GCA_017963665.1 Lachnospiraceae bacterium
AAGGATCATTAAAGTGTCAGATTTCTCTGTTGAAGAGATATTTGAAAAGCATTTATATTTGCTGATTCCGTATTACATCTTCAATTTTGAAAAGGATCTTAGCTTGATAGAAGAAGATGAGGGGCGAATGAGTGCACTGGCGAAAGTGTATGATTCCATTGTGTACCGTATGAACGAAGATCAGGAAAATGGCACATTGTCAGCACTTTCGTACGGTGTTATAATCAGTATGACAAGAAAAGTGCTAAGTAAACTTACAAGAAAACACGAGACTGTTCACAAGAAAGTAGGTGATTCTATGGGTGGAAAGGTATTGGATCTTCCGGAGATCAGGGCGTATCACCAGGGTAAGGACGAAGGAAGAGCGGAAGGAAGAGCAGAAGGAAGAGCAGAAGGCCTGGCTGAAGGCAAAGAAGAACGTAAGGAATTGGAACTGGAAATAGAGCGCCTGAGAAAAGAAAATGAATTGCTGAGAAAAAAGGCAGAATGATCGGGTAACAATATTTAAAAACAAAAAGTCCGCAGAATTGCGGACTTTTTTGCTTTCTGTTATACGATCAATAATCCGGATAGTAGTAATCCAGACGCGACAGGATATCGGAGTTGCGATCGCGAAGGAATGTTCTTATCGCTTCGCATGTTTCACTCAGATTCTGTCGTGTGTAGCCGCTTCCGTAGTTTGGATCGACAGCTGTCATGGCGCTTATGTGAGCCTCCATGTATGCGTGTTCTTTTGCCCTCATTTCATCGGCTTTATCGAATAAAGCGACAGTTTTCTCCGGATCGAGACAGGTTTCGGTAAGCCCGGTCAAACGGTGTCTTACGTAATTTTGTATATCCTTTCGCTTTGAAAGATTCGCAAATAACGGAGAGTAGTAGTTGCCATTCTCGGGAAGAAGGACGTGAGCGAATATGTCACTCGATGCGGTACAGTTCTCACTTATGCTCAAAGAAAAGTCCATGTCGTGGGGCAGGAAGCGCCAGCGACCGTCAAATACTCCTTCGCCGTATTCTTCGCCTTCAGCCGCATAGTAGCGGTAGCATTTTATGTTGTTGTAGGGCCAGTCAAGGTTGGCAATGTAGATGTTGAACAGATAATAATCGATGTAGTTGTAAACGTCCATAAATGCCTCGGCCTCGGCAAATGCCGTATCTTCTCGCATATCAAGCGAACAAAGATAATTGTACATTGCGTTGAAATCGGCAACTTCCTGTTCTTCGCCTACCTTTTCGGTTTCTTTGCCCTCTATTACCACAAATTCTCCGGGCGCATCGTCGCCGTATTTTTCCTTGAAATACTTGTCGCAATAACTTTCGTGAAGCCACAACAGTCCGTAATATTGACCGTTTATATACACGGCGGTAGGAAGAACACCCTCCGCATCCGGAAGTCCGACTTCTTTTGCGAGCATTTGCGCGTATTCGTCTCTTATGAAGCCGCTTCCGAAATCGTTGGCCGTGTTACGAAGGACGAGACGTTTGTATGATTTGATAACGCCGTCGCTGCCATCTTCTTTTTTGGTGCCGAATATGTCTGTTTTGAAGGTTTTGGACGTATCGTATTCTTTTCTTGCATAGAGCTTTACCGATTTTATCGGGAGCATCCTTGAATAACCGCCGAAAGGACGCATGCCGCAAGCCTGAGAAAGAAGCTGATCGCCTTCGCTTGAGAACATCTCAAGATATACCCATCGCTCAGAATCGCGGCCTGACATCTGTTGCGCGTTCCTTCCGTAGAGTATTCCTTCCGATTCGGTAAGTTCTTCGGGTTTGCCGCAGATCGAGATGACGGGGGTCGAGTATCTTGAAAAAACATTTTTGCCCACAAAGTATGTTGCGGTCACATTTACGATCGAACCGTCTTCGAATGCCGCTGTAGCCTCGATATAATAGACGTTGGGCGATTCGGCATCGGTAGTTTCAAGGTTGATCTCACCCGAATATTCTTCACCCATGCCGGGAAGAGCATCGTTTACGTTACAGTAGATCGTTCCGGGCTTTCCTTCGGGAAGTCTTATGCTCACCGTAAGCGAGTCTTCGTAAAAGCCTGCTGCGGGTTCGAAGATGATATCTCTTTCGATTGGCTCACCGGGCTCCCTTTTAACTTTGACAGTTTCTTCTTTTGGTTTGTCTTCTTTTACTTTAACCTGTTTATCGCTGTTCGTCTTCCCGACGACAGGTTTTTCGGGCGTCGGGTTATCGACGGGAACAGGCTCTTCGCTGTAGACCGGGGGTTTTTCGGAGACCGTTCTTCGTACCGCTCTGTCTTTAATAACGATCACCAGAAGTAACGCTGTCAGCGAGACCGAAAGAAGTATTATTGCAAATATAAGAATCTTTGATTTTTTATCCATATATGTACCTGCATTTCTCTGTATGTCGGGACCATGTCCCAAAGGTTTTGAAAGATTTTACCATAAGAAAAGGGCTTGGATTTAAAATCAATAAAATATTTAGGAAAGTTTAAGAGATTAGGGGTTAAATCTATTGCAAGCAGGTCAGGTTATGGTACAATATATAGTGGTTTAATAAGCGAAGGAGCGGAAGAAATTGTAGTGTTTAAGGCAGACTCGACCGCTTAAAAAGTTATAAAGGAGTAAGAAAGTGGAACAATATAAAGAGGAATTCATCAAATTCATGGTTGAATCGGACGTTTTGAAGTTCGGTGATTTTACTTTAAAGAGCGGCAGAAAGTCGCCGTTTTTTATGAATGCGGGCGCATATGTTACGGGCGCGCAGTTGGCTAAACTCGGAGAATATTACGCAAAGGCCATATACGACAAGTACGGTTCGGATTTTGATGTTTTGTTCGGACCTGCATATAAGGGCATTCCTCTTTCGGTAGCCACTGTCATAGCTTTCGATAAATTGTACGGAAAAGAGATCCGTTACTGCTCAAACCGTAAGGAGATGAAAGACCACGGCGATGTAGGCATACTTCTTGGAAGCAAGCTTAAAGACGGCGACAAGGTCGTTATCATCGAAGACGTTACCACATCGGGTAAGTCCATTGAGGAGACGTTCCCCATCATAAGAGAGCAGGCAAAAGTTGAAATACTCGGCCTTATGGTCTCTCTTAACAGATGCGAAAAAGGAAAGGGCGACAAGTGCGCTCTTGATGAGATAAAAGAACTTTACGGATTTGAGACAGGCGCGATAGTTACGATGGATGAAGTAAAAGAGTATCTTCACAATCGTGAGATAAACGGACGCGTGGTAATAGACGATACAATATACGCTGCGATCGAAGATTATTTTAAGATCTACGGCGCCGTTAAGTAACGGTTTAAGGGTGAGTGTTTGTGAAGGCGTCAGGCGAGAAAGTCAAGAAACGAAAACAGATAATATATTCCAACAAGAAGCACTCCAAGACGGGGATATTTTCTTTCATCCTCGGAGTGATCGTGTTGCTTAGCCTTGTGATCTCGGTGGTGTTAAGTTACAAGCTTAAAGGTGCGGCCCCGGCCAATTTCGGAGCGGTGGGATTTTTGTGTACATTGTTCTCCGCGATAGGGATCATCCTTGCTGTGGTGGCAAGAAACAAGCAGGACTATATTCACCTTTACGCCAACATCGGACTGGTCTTAAACATCGTAGATTTATTGTTTATCAGTAACATACTTTATGCGGGAATTTAGCATTTTTAGTGCAATCTGATTGTTGCATCGGTTAACGCATTAAAGTACACTATATATTGTAGGAAATTATATAAAGGAGCATATATATGGCGACTGTATCGATTGTAATGGGAAGCGATTCGGACATGCCCGTAATGGCAAAAGCGGCCGACGTTTTGGAAGAACTTGGCATTTCATTTGAAATGCGCATTATCTCCGCTCACAGAGAGCCCGATGAATTCTTTGAATATGCAAAGACGGCGGAAGAACGCGGAGTCAAAGTCATTATTGCGGGAGCGGGTATGGCAGCTCATCTGCCCGGAATGTGCGCAGCAATATTCCCGATGCCTGTCATAGGTATTCCCATGCACACAACGAGCCTCGGCGGAAGAGATTCTTTGTACTCCATAGTACAGATGCCCAGCGGCATTCCCGTAGCCACGGTAGCCATAAACGGAGGTCAGAACGCAGGATTGCTTGCGGCAAAGATACTTGCGACATCGGACAGCTCGCTTCTTTCAAAACTTAAAGCCTACTCTCTTAAGATGAAAGAGGGCGTTGTTAAAAAGGACGCCAAATTAAACGAAGTCGGATACAAAAATTACGAGAAATAGTCTGTGGGAGGACAATTATGGATTACAAGAACGCCGGTGTTGATATCGAAGCGGGATATGCTTCGGTAGAACTGATGAAAGAACACGTTAAGAAGACATTCCGTCCCGAAGTGTTGGGCGGTATCGGAGGTTTCTCCGGAGCATTTTCACTTTCAAAGATAAAGGATATGGAAGATCCGGTTCTTTTATCGGGAACAGACGGATGCGGTACGAAAGTTAAAGTTGCTTTCTTACTCGACAAACACGATACGATCGGTATCGACTGTGTTGCAATGTGCGTTAACGACGTTGCATGTGCCGGCGGTGAGCCTTTGTTCTTCCTCGATTACATAGCTTGCGGCAAGAACTATCCCGAAAAGATTGCTACGATCGTTAAGGGTGTCGCTGAAGGATGTATGCAGGCAGGATGTGCGCTTGTAGGCGGCGAGACCGCAGAACATCCCGGACTTATGCCCGAAGACGAATACGATCTTGCAGGTTTTTCGGTAGGCGTTGTTGAAAAGAGAGATCTTATCACCGGAAAAGACATCAAACCCGGCGACGCACTTATCGGAATCGCTTCATCGGGCGTTCACTCAAACGGATTTTCTTTGGTAAGAAAAGTGTTCGAGATGACAAAAGACAGTCTCAACACATATTACGAAGAGCTGGGAACCACCCTGGGCGAAGCACTCATCGCTCCCACAAAGATATATGTTAAAGCATTAAAGAGTGTTAAAGATGCAGGCGTTAAGATAAAAGGCTGCAGCCACATCACAGGCGGCGGTTTTTATGAGAATATTCCCAGAATGCTTCCCGACGGAGCTTTGGCAAGCGTTATTAAATCAAGTTACGAAGTTCCCGCAATCTTTAAGATGATGCAAAAGAAGGGAAACATCACCGAAGAAATGATGTACAACACCTTCAATATGGGTGTCGGAATGGTGCTTTGCGTAGATGCAGCCGATGCAGACGCTACCATCGAAGCCATCAAGGCGGCCGGTGAAGATGCATTTGCTCTCGGTGTTATCAAGGCAGGAGAGAAAGGCGTGGAAATATGTTAAGGATTGCGGTATGTGTTTCCGGCGGAGGCACCAATCTCGAAGCTATTTTCAAAGCTATAGAAGATAAAAAGATCAAAAATGCCAAGATCGTTAAAGTTATCGGCAACAACAGAAATGCTTATGCTTTCGAAAGAGCAAAGTCAAGAAACGTCGCTTCCGAGTGCGTTTCACCCAAAGACTTTGAAGACAGAGAGAAGTTCAATATTGCACTTCTTGAGTCTTTAAAAGCAGCCAACCCCGATCTTGTGGTACTCGCGGGCTTCCTCGTAAACGTTCCTGAGATCGTTGTAAAAGCGTTTAAGAACAGGATAATAAACATTCATCCTTCGCTCATCCCTTCCTTCTGCGGAAAAGGCTATTACGGACTTAAAGTTCACGAAGCCGTTCTCGCAAGAGGAGTAAAAGTGACCGGCGCCACCGTTCATTTTGTTGACGAAGGAATAGATACGGGCAGGATACTTGCACAAAAGGCAGTCGAAGTTCTTGACGGCGATACCCCCGAGGTTTTACAGAAGCGCGTCATGGAACAGGCCGAGTGGATCATCTTACCCGACGTCATTTCCAAGATAAGCGACGGCGTTATTGCTATAGGATAGATATACGAGAGTGATATATTGCATCAACATTGTGGAGGAGAAAGAATGAAAGTCCTTGTGGTTGGAGGCGGCGGCAGAGAGCACGCCATTGTGAGAGCGATCTCGAAATCAAAGAAGGTCTCAAAGATCTACTGTGCTCCCGGAAATGCCGGAATCAGTGAACTCGCTGAGATTGTTGACATCAAAGTCATGGAGTTTGACAAGCTTGCCGCTTTTGCAAAAGATAACGAAATAGACCTTACGGTGATCGGACCCGACGATCCGCTCGTAGGCGGGATCGTGGATGTATTCGAAGCAAACGGTTTAAGAGTGTTCGGACCGAGAAAGAATGCGGCGATAATCGAGGGCAGCAAAGCTTTTTCGAAAGACCTCATGAAGAAGTACAACATTCCGACAGCCGCTTACGAAACGTTCGAAGATGCCGACAAGGCTCTTGATTATTTAAAGACGGCAGACATGCCCATAGTTTTGAAGGCTGACGGACTCGCTCTGGGAAAAGGCGTTCTTATATGCAACAATTTAAAAGAGGCCGAGGACGGCGTTAAGGAGATAATGCTTGATAAGAAGTTCGGTTCCGCGGGAAACAAACTTGTTATCGAAGAGTTCATGACGGGACGCGAAGTTTCGGTTTTATCCTTTGTTGACGGAAAGACGGTAAAGACAATGTCTTCCGCACAGGATCACAAACGTGCAAAAGATAATGACGAAGGCCTCAATACCGGCGGTATGGGTAACTTCTCACCCAGTCCTTTCTATACAAAGGAAGTTGAAGAGTTCTGCGAAGAGAAGATCTTTAAGCCCACCGTTGAGGCTATGGCCAAAGAAGGAAGAGAGTTTAAGGGAGTCATTTTCTTCGGACTCATGTTAACGCCCAAGGGACCGAAGGTTCTTGAATACAATGCAAGATTCGGCGATCCCGAGGCTCAGGTCGTGCTCACCAGATTAAAGAGCGACATAATAGATATATTTGAAGCCTGCATAGACGGAACACTTGATAAGACACCCGTTGAGTTCGGTGATGATGCCGCTGTTTGCGTAATACTTGCAAGCGACGGATATCCGCTGGAATACAAGAAAGGTTTCGAGATCAAAGGTCTTGAGGCATTCAAAGGCAAAGAAGATTACTTCTGTTTCCATGCCGGATCGAAGTTCAACGAAGAAGGCAAGATTGTTACGAACGGAGGCAGAGTTCTCGGCGTGACAGCTACTGCAAGCACGCTTAAAGAAGCAAGAAAGAAAGCATACGAAGCTACCGAATGGGTTACGTTTGAAAACAAATACATGCGTACCGATATCGGAAAAGCTATTGACGAAGCATAAGAAAGCTTTCCGGAGGGGATTCAAATGAAAAGATTTGATTCAGTGATCAAAACAGTTTTGGCGGCATTTGTCGTAGTGCTGGGGATTATTCTTTTTCCCGTAAATGCATTTGCGGACAATGCGAAAGCAACCGTTACCGTTGACGGCGCTTACATAAGAGAGACGCCCGGAACGGGAGGAAAGAT
Organism: Lachnospiraceae bacterium; assembly: GCA_017963665.1. Taxonomy (GTDB): domain Bacteria; phylum Bacillota; class Clostridia; order Lachnospirales; family Lachnospiraceae; genus UBA1258. The sequence goes on from JAGCTJ010000108.1 coordinate 7,376, forward strand.
CGTTGCCAGCGCAATGAAGAACGATGTGCTTGAGATTGTTGATACGACTACCGATTCGGCAGGAAGCACATGGTACAAAGTTGTGGTAGACGCAAAGAGCTACGGATATGTTCGAAGCGACCTTGTGTCCACATCGGGTACGGTTCCCGCAGCATCACCCGCAACCACCACCACTACAACCGATACTTCCACGACGACTGCTACAACTACTACAACAACAACGGATACAACGACAACTCAACCCGCAGTCACTCCGGTTGAGCCTACATCCAACGGCGTACCGATAGCAAGTACCGACCTTATCGAGGTTGAACCAATCGATGCAAAGGCCAATTCAAGCGTTAACGTCAGAAAAGGTCCTTCAACGTCTACCGACAGAGTAGGAAGCGTTGACGGCGGAATGATGGTTGTGGTAACAGGTTACGAGACGACCGGCAGCGAGATATGGTATTACATGACCTACAACTCAACGGTGACCGGTTATATCAGAAGCGACTTTTTAACACTCAGCGGAGAACTTACTCCCAAGGTTGTTGAGGAGCCCGAACCCGAGCCCGAACCGGAACCCGAACCCGAGCCCGAACCGGAACCTGTTTATCTTGATTACGAAGTATCCTACGATCTTGACGACAACGGTGATCCCGTATGGTATTTAAAGGATTATACCGAAGGAACAAAGAATAAGATAGATGAGCTTCTTTCCGCAAAGAAAGAACTCGAGACCGCAAAGGAAACATACGAAAAAGAGTTAAAGAGCAAGAAACTTATCAATATCATCCTTATTGTTTTGCTTGTTCTTTTGGCGGCAGGTGCGGGAGTCGGTTTCATCTTCTTCAGACGCTGGTATTACGGCTACGATGAAACGGAAGAGCCTATTTCGAAGAGCTCAAGTTATTCGTCAAAACCTTCGAACGTAAAGAGCACTTCTTCGGTTAAGACTTCTTCACAGTCTTCTGTAAGAACTCAGACCCGTTCATCACGTGACGATGATTTCAAGATCGAGACCGTAGGCGCAAAGAGGACCGAGACGAGAGCATCTTCCGCAGTTGCCGGTGATGCGATCCGTGAAAAGGCAGTTTCGGACAAGCCTACGATGCTTCCCGACGGACACGTTCGTATGCCCGACGGAACGATAAAGAGAGCGGTTGTCGGAGTAAGACAGCCCGACGGCAGCATTAAACTTTCGGACGGAAGAGTTAAGCTTCCCGACGGAACGATCATAAGACCCAACAACGGTGAGACGAAAGTCATTCCCACGGCAGCTCCACGTTCGACGGTAGGCGCATCGACACATCAGGTTAAAGAGATCCCGATGCCGGGGAAAAGTTCACAGGGATTTAACCCCGATGACGACGAGATCGAATTCGGATTTTTAAATCTCGATAACGACGATTGATAAAGGCATTTTACGATACCCCGCGACACATCTCGCGGGGTATTTCTTTAGCCTTTTTTTATTTGACACTGTATATGGGGTGTTATATATTTTATATAACACTTTTTTCTTTTTTCTTCTTATATTTTGGCGGAGAATTAAGTATGATCTTTGAGATTGATTTTAACAGCGACGAAGCATTTTACATGCAGCTTAAAAACCAAATAATTCTTGCCATCGCAACGCGTTCGTATATGGAGGGCGAGGTCCTTCCGAGCGTTCGCAAACTTTCCGAGGACATAGGCATCAATATGCACACCGTCAACAAAGCTTATACGGTCTTAAAAGACGAGGGCTTTGTGAAAGTAGACAGACGGGGCGCGGTCGTGGCCGTGGACATA
>JAGCTJ010000011.1 GCA_017963665.1 Lachnospiraceae bacterium
GTTAAACACGATTATGAGCATCTTTTAAGACGTTTTGCTTCCGAAAGCGAGCTTATCAAGATAAATCCCGATGAGTTTGATTACGTATATTACATGTACGGGCTTTCTTTGTACGACAACATGCCGCTCATAGAGCCGCTTGAATATGCCGACGACAAGAGGATAAAGGATTTTGTCATAGCGATCGACACATCGGCGTCGTGCAGAGGCGATATGGTGAAAAAGTTTATCGAGACTTCGTACAACATTTTAAGGTCCGAGAATACGTTCTTTGATGAAGTGAACATTCACATCGTCCAATGCGACAGTGCCATAAAGAACATAACCGAGATAAAGAACAAAAACGATCTCGAAAAGTATGTCGAGAACTTTACGCTCTCGGGATTCGGAGCGACGGATTTTCGCCCGGTATTTGAATACGTGGACGAAAAGATTGAAGACAAGACATTTGAGAACCTTAAAGGTATCATATATTTCACGGACGGATACGGTGTGTATCCGAGTGAGAAACCCAAATATGATGTCGTATTTGCTTACGCCGAAGAAGACGAATTAAGACCCAAAGCACCTTCGTGGGCAACAGGGTGCGTGGTGGAGGATAAAACAGTATGAACATAAAAGAAGCGAAAGAGTATATAGAAGATACCGTAAAACTCTATCTTAAGAAGGATGAATACGGCGATTACCGCATACCTGTCGTAAGACAGCGCCCGATATTCCTTCTCGGAGCACCGGGTATAGGAAAGACCGCGATCATGGAGCAGGTGGCATCGAAGCTTGGCATTGCGCTCGTAAGTTATTCGATGACGCATCATACCCGTCAGTCGGCTCTCGGACTTCCTTTTATCGATAAAAAGGAGTACGGCGGAAAGACGGTGAGCGTTTCGGAATACACTATGAGTGAGATCATCGCATCCGTTTACGACACGATAAAAGAAAGCGGTGTATCCGAAGGTATACTTTTCCTTGACGAGATCAACTGTGTGTCGGAGACGCTCTATCCTTCGATGCTCCAGTTTTTGCAGTACAAGACTTTCGGCCGTCATAAAGTTCCCGAAGGATGGGTCATCGTTACTGCCGGCAATCCTCCGGAGTTCAACAAAGCGGTAAGAGAGTTCGACGTGGTAACGCTCGACCGACTCAAGGTGCTCAATGTTGAAGCAGATTATCCGGCATGGAAAGAGTATGCCGAAGAAAACGCGCTTCACGGTGCGATACTCGGTTTCCTTGATGCAAACCGCGAATATTTCTACAAGATCGAGAACACCACCGAAGGCCGCAATTACGTTACGGCAAGAGGATGGGAAGATCTTTCACAGATACTGTTTTTGTACGAAGAAGACGGCATCATACCCGGTCTTCATCTCATCGGCCAGTACATTCACGACGAACAGGTGGTAAGGGAATTCGCGGCATATTATGAACTGTATAACAAGTATAAAGAAACATATCGCGTAAACGCACTTTTAAACGGTGATATAACGGATGAGGCCGTAGCGAGAGCAAAGAACGCATCCGTTGATGAGAAGCTTGCCCTCGAAGGACTGCTTGTTGATGCGATAAAGGGCGATTTAAGAAGAGTAAACAGAGAGGCCGAAGCGATAAGAAGCTTAACTCCTGCACTCAAAAAAGCAAAAGAGAGCGGCGATCCGGCAACTTCACTTAACGACCTTAAAAATTCGCTCGAAGATGCTCTTAAGACAAGAGAACGCTCGGGCGCATTGACCGTACATGACAAGAAAGCATTTAAAGCAAAGATAAGACTGGCGGAAGAACTCATTGGCGAGATTAAAGATGCAGCCGACAAAACGGATGCTCTTTCAAAAGCATACGCCGGCAAAGTTTCTGCGCTTAAAGAAGCGGCCGCAAAAGCGGGAGAGAGACTTTCAAACGGATTTAAGTTTACGAAGGAAGCGTATGGCGAAGAATCGAACGAGATGCTTGTTATGGTTACTGAGCTTACGGTTGACATAAATTCAGCATCATACCTTGCGACATTCGGATCGGAAGACTATGAGAAGTACAGTAAGCTTTTGATGGTAAACGATCGCGAAAGCGCATTAAGAAAGGATATTGAGAATCTTTTGTAATGGGTGAAACAATCATTTCGGGATACAAACTCAACACGGAAGATTATGGCGAGGGTGTTTACATAACATTATGTGAAACAACCGAATCCAATGCCTCGGACGAACTCGTTATCCCTGAGACTGTTGACGGAAAGCCCGTTAAAGGGATTGAACGCAAATCCTTTCTTCAACAGCCGGGTTTACGTAAGATTGTCTTGCCCGGTACGCTAACTTACATCGGAGACTGGGCCTTTTCTCAGTGCAGGCAGCTTGAAACGTTCGTGCTAATGAAAGGTGCGAGTGTGGATGCGTTCGTGGGACGAGGTGTTTTTGAGGGTTCGGAGCGTCTTCAGAACATATGCATAGGTTACGAAGAACCGGACGCACTTTCGTTTCTTGCGGCACTCCCGGTCAAAAAGCTTCCGGCGACTTATCTTATAAAAGATCCATCTTTTGGCACGGTCGAATGGTACAAAAAGCTTGATATGGCGATAGTCGATTATTTAAAGCAGGACGATATCGAAGGATATTCCGACAGAGCGCTTTGCGGCGAAGAAGACATATCGTACGACGGAGTGGGATCCGTAGACGGAGAACTCCCCGGTGAATCGGCGGCCTATCTTAAAGAAGTCGGCAAGAACAAAGCGGGACTTTCATTTGCAAGGCTCACGAATGAGGTTTACATAACAGAAGAGACAAAAAGCTATCTTTCGGATTATCTTATATCAAGATCGAAAGGATGCGAATCGGAGACTGCCTGGTATTACATACTTGAAGACAGATACGACGATACGAAAGCCATCGATGATTATCTTGATATTTTGAAACCGGACACTGTGACATTAAAGAAAATGATCGAAGACGTTCCGGCATCGAAAGCACTTCTTAAGGCAAAACTCATCGCATATAAGAGCGAGAGCGGAAGCGATTTCTTTGACGATCTTACGATATAAACGACATACGTTTACATAACAAAAGCACCCACATGAACGCGGGTGCTTTTTCTTCTTACCTGAATGCATTATTTTCCGAATACGAGATCTCTCAATTTCGGATGGATGATGCCGTATGCGGGTCCGAAGCCTCTTACGTGCATCGTGAACACGAACGATGTTTTGCTTGCGGTATCCATCTGGATGCAGCTTCCTGCAGCGCCGTCCCATCCGAATATTCCTGCGGGAGCGGGGGAGGAGATGAGTGCGGGATTAAGAAGTATCTGCATTCCGACTCCGTAGCCGTAGCCTTTTCTGCCCATGTTGGCATCTATCTCTCTCATGGATGCCTCGCAAAGAAGGTTCTTCTTGAATACTTCAACCGTTTCGGGTTTGAGAATGCGAACGCCGTCTTTTGAAACACCTCCGCATGCGAGGGTGTCGCCGAGGATCGCGTAGTCTTTGGTGCAGCTTGTAAGTCCGGCACCGCCGCTTTCATAATTCTCGGAAAGCTGATAGCAGCATGACTGCTCCATGGGCTCAACTTTATTTGCGGGTTCGTTGTATATGTACTGTTTTGCAACAGGTTCGTCGTTGTTTATCGGTTTGGCAAAATAAGTTCTGTCCATTCCCAGGGGTTCCCAGATGTTCTTTTTAAGATATTCCGAAAACTTCATTCCCGATGCGACTTCTATAACCGCAGCGATGACATCGTGACTTAAACTGTACTGATAATGAGTGCCGGGGATGAAAGAAAGGGGAGACTCGACAAACGAATCAACCAGCTCTTTTGTGGTGGCTGAGGAACCTTTTTCTTTTAACACTCTTACTATACCGGGGCGCTCAAGGTCGTAATCAAGACCCGACTGCATGGAAGCGAGCTGCCAAAGCTTAAGGGAATTAACCTTCACGATGCTGTTGTTATCAATGGCGGTGAGTTCTTTGTAAGCAGGGAGGTACTTTGAGACCTCGTCGTCAAGTGAAAGAAAACCTCTTTCCACAAGCTGCATGAGAGCTGTCATCGTCTGAACTTTGGTCATGGAGAACATGAGATACTGGGTATCGTCGCTTACCGTAACGCTTTTGTTCTCATCGGTAAATCCGTTAAAATTTCTGTATATAAGTTCGTGATCTTTATAGATCATCATATCTGTCGAAGGTACGCCGTACTCCTCAAGAGATTTTAAGTAATCCGTAATTTTCTGAAAGTCCATAATTATAATCCGTCCTTGGTATTTTTCTTTCCGGTGATCTTTTCGCGCCATTTTCTTTCGCTCAAGTCCATTCCTATGCCGAATGCAAGGGCAAAGAAAACGGAGATGGCGAGACCGACCCACATATTGTTCAAAACGAGTCCGAGTATCATACCGGCAATGATCCCTATGACGATGTAAAGTCCGGTCCAGGCAGATTTTTGTTTTGTGATCGAATATGTCTCCAAAACACCGCTTTCGATCGAAAGACCGTCCCTGTAGATAAATCCCGCTCTTTCCAAAGCATGGATGAGTTCGGTGTTCTCATTGGATACACGTGTCGTTATTTCGAAAATGTCTTTGTGGAAAAACGCCCATTCGTGCATCATCTTAAGAACGGCGGTACCGTGTCCCTGCCTTCTGTAATGCGGTTCTATCTCTATGGATATCGGTATTGTCCCGTGTTCTTTGGGCCCTTCGAAGGAAACCCAGCCGATCCGCTCCCGATCACTGTCTTTAAGCAGGAAAACATCCCACTTACAGTTCCATACATCGCTTTCGTCGACGGGTTTGACCATAAGATCGCCCGACTTGTACATATATTTGTTGTGTTTCACATTTGCCTCCGATACATGTAACCCGTTTCAAACCTTACTCTCACTATAAAAAACAGGACAATTCACGTCAAGAGATTTATTGGTGTGATTGAAAATTAGCGCATTTGTGTTATCATTACTGTTGATGCTTCGGTATAACGGTTATGGCGGTATGAAAGGATAAAAAAGTGGAAAGAATAATTACAAGTTTACTTGAGACCGACGCTTACAAATTTTCCATGGGACAGGTAATATATCACCAGTTCA
>JAGCTJ010000109.1 GCA_017963665.1 Lachnospiraceae bacterium
ACCGTAATAAGCTCGGGAAGGTCTTTTAAACTGCACACTCCGAAGCTTCTCAAAAACTGCTCCGTCGTTCCGAAGAGGATGGGACGTCCGGGTGCGTCTTTACGTCCGAGTTCTTCGATAAGATCGAACTCAAGGAGCTTGTCGATCGCGTGATCGCAGCTTACGCCTCTTATGCTCTCCACTTCAAGTCTCGTAACCGGCTGCTTGTAAGCGATTATCGACAGCGTCTCTATAACGGAATCGGAAACATTCATCCTCTTGGGTGTCTTTGCAATCTTTATGAGCGTATCGTAATGAGTCGCCTTCGTAACGAACTGATACGAATCCTCAAGTTTGATGAGCTCGATTCCGTGCTTATCCTTTTTGTATTCTTCGGCCAATTCGTCGAGAAGTCCTTCACAGATCCCTTCATCGGTCTCTATCGTTTCGGCAAGTTTTGAGAGCTTCACCGATTCGCCCATGGCGAAAAGTATTGCTTCAAGTGCCGCTTTTTTACTTGTCTTGTCCATCGCTTAACCTGCTTTTGCCACTGTAGTTATCGTAATATCGTCGTTGATCTTATCCTGCTTAACTTTGATCTTGCCAAGTTTGATAAGTTCAAGAATAACAAGGAATGATACGATTATCTCTTCTTTTGAATGCTGACGCTCCAAAAGTTCCCTGAAGGAAAACTTCTTGTGCGACATTATATATTCCTCGATGTAAGAAGCCTTTGCTTCCATATCGATCTCTTCTTTTTCAACGTTTCCGAAATTGCTTCGGATAGGGTCGATCTTGTCTTCGTTACGTTTGAGCATTACCCGGAATATCTCGTGAAGTTTCACAAGATTGAGATCTCCGACAAGCTGTTCGTAATCGATGGGTTCCCTGTATTTGAGTACTTCCTCGGGAAGATTCTCACCTCTTGTTATCGTAACACCCGCATCGGTCTGCATGTCACGAAGCTCGTACGCCATATACTTGTACATCTTGTACTGAAGAAGCTTCTCGACAAGTTCTGCTCTGGGATCTTCCTCTTCGCCTTCTTCGTTGACTTCTTTGGGAAGGAGCATACGGCATTTGATATCCACAAGCGTTGCGGCCATTACCAAAAACTCGCTCATGACGTTCATGTCCTGCGACTTTAACGCCTTTATGTAATCAAGATACTGGTTCGTGATCTCAACTATCGGGATATCGTATATATCAACTTTATTCTTTTCAATCAGATGAAGCAAAAGGTCGAGAGGGCCTTCAAACACTTCAAGTTTAACAGATAAAGACATATTCTATTCCAAATAAATGATTTTGCAAATAAATTTTATCACAATTGGTTGTCCGATTCCAGTTTATTTATCCGTCGGACAAACTCTTATCACAACGATCTCCGCAGGGTTGAACATTCGAAGGGGTATGGTATGCATACCCATTCCTCTGCTCACGATCATTGTTTTATCCTTCTTTTTATATTTTCCTCCGCTGTATTTGGGAAACAGCGTACACATCGGGCTTATGACGCCGATCCAAAACGGTATCCTTACGACTCCGCCGTGAACATGACCCGAAAGCGTCAGGTCTGCGCCCCACTTTACGTAGTTTTCGAAATAATCGGGATTGTGCGCGAGAAGTATGTTGAACTTGCCATCATCGGGATTGCCGATCTCGGAAGCGATGTAGTCGTCCGGCATCGGTTTTAATCTGAACCTTCTGTAATATTCATGCGCCATGGAGAAAGAAAAAACTCTTATCTCCGAAAAGAAATCTTCGTGATCGTTGATTGTTATCTTAACGCCGTTTTTTGCAAGGTCGTTATTGTATCTGTCGCTTAAGTCGTTGTAATCCTCGGTATATATGCGCGCTCTGTACTCATGATTGCCTTCCGCATAAACGTAAGGTCTGTCTTTGCACACTTCGCTCACGAAATGAAGTCCGCTCGAATAGTCCTCGCCCGGATAAGCGGTCATCATATCTCCGCCCACCAACACAAGATCGGGTTTTAACCCACGTACATCCGCAATGAGTTTTTCATTGTTTTTTCCATACTTTTTGTTGTGAAGGTCACTCAAAAATACGATAGTTCTGGATAAAGAAACCTTATCCGTCTTCACAGTGTATTCCCTGATGACGTATCGGTTCGAATCAAGAACGATCACGACGATGCAAAACAATATGAAGATTATCAGCAATACGATCAAAACCGTCTTCAATCAAAATACCTTTAAGTAAATGACAATAGAGCCCTTGACTTTCGCCAAGGGCTCAAAGTTTTTAGTTATATTTACGCTTTCTTGCAGCCTCAGACTTTTTCTTACGCTTTACGCTGGGCTTCTCATAATGCTCACGCTTGCGGATCTCCTGCTGGATACCTGCCTTTGCGCAGCTTCTCTTAAAACGACGCAATGCGCTGTCAAGAGACTCGTTTTCTTTAACGATTATGTTTGACATTCTTACTTCCCTCCCTTCAGTCCCTTCACACTTATTGACTGATTCAGGTTTTTCGTGCTTTCCCCGCAATCCGAGGACGCGGCACATTGACAATTATAGCAAAAACAGATGATTCGTCAAGTATTATTTGAAACGGATCAAAGTTGACCTTCCAATACACCTGCCACGCTTGAAACGGCTTTGTCGATTCCCGAAGGATCTTTGCCGCCTGCCTGTGCCATATTGGGACGGCCTCCGCCGCCACCGCCTACAAAGCCTGCTATGGCTTTGATAAGGTTTCCTGCATGTGCTCCCTTTGAAACGGCGTCATCACTTGCCTTGGCAACAAGATTGACTTTTCCGTCCGCGTCGGAAGCAAGAACTACGACACCGCCGCCCATCTTATCGCAAAGAGAATCGGAAAGATCTCTCAAACCGTTCATGTCTATGCCGGGAACCTTTGCAGCAAGGAGTTTTACTCCCTTAACCTCGGTTACGTTATCAAGAACGTTTCCGAGAGATTCTTTTGCGGCTTTTGCCTTAAGAGATTCAATCTCAGATGAAAGAGATTTGTTCTCTGCGTTCAAATGAGCGATCTTTTCAACAAGATTTGAAGGATTGGTCTTAGCTTCTTTTGCTGCTGCATTGAGTGTTTCTTCAACGTTTTTGTAATATGCCATTACATTATCGCCGGTAACGGCTTCGATACGTCTTACACCCGCAGCTATACCGGATTCGGAAAGAACCTTGAACATTCTTATCTCACCGGTATGTTTAACATGAGTACCGCCGCAAAGTTCTTTGGAGAAATCACCCATGGAAACAACTCTTACGCTGTCGCCGTATTTTTCTCCGAAGAGTGCCATCGCTCCGGTGGCTTTTGCTTCATTGATACTCATAACCTGTGTATTTACGGGAAGATCTTCACCGATCTTTTCGTTTACTATCGCTTCGATCTTCGCAAGTTTATCCGCGCTCACGGCTTCACCGTAGCTGAAGTCGAATCTCGTTCTGTCGGGATCCTGATATGAACCCTGCTGATGAACGTCTTTTCCCAGCACTTCCTGAAGTGCAGCCTGAAGAAGGTGCGTAGCGGAATGGTTCATACATGTAGTCTGTCTTGTCTTCTTGTCAACCTTGAGAGTTGCGTTCTCACCGGTCTTAACGGTTCCGCTCACAACTTTGCCCACATGACCGACACGGCCCTTGGGAAGTTTAACGGTATCGTAAACTTCGAATTCACCACCGTTTACGCTTATGACACCCACATCGCCCTTCTGTCCACCCATCGTGGCATAGAAAGGAGTCTTGTCAACGACAACGGTTCCTTCCGTTCCTTCGGTAAGTTCATTTACAAGCAATTCGCTGTCTGCCAAAGCAAGGATCTTACCTGCATCTTCAAGAGTTTCGTATCCGGTGAAAGTTGTCGTAACATCGTCGGGAAGTACGTCAAATACAGAACTTTCTGCAGATTTCTGCGAGAAGTTTGCGTTCTCTCTTGCAAGCTTCTTCTGTGCATCCATAGACTCTTTAAATCCGGCTTCGTCAACGCTCAGTCCTTCTTCTTCAGCCATTTCAAGCGTAAGCTCGTAAGGGAATCCGAAAGTATCGTATAGGTAGAATGCCGACTTTCCGTCGATCTCCTTTGCTCCCGAAGCTTTCTTCTCATCCGATATCTTCTTGAACTCTTTCATACCGTTTTCAAGAGTAGCCTCAAAACGAACGATCTCCTTTTTGAGCTCGTTAAGAATGAAATCTTTGTTCTGTGTAAGAAGCGGATAAGAATCCGAATAAACGTCATCGATATAAATGCTTGCTACATCAAGCATGTCTTCAAGCGAAAGATTTAAAGCACGTCCGTGTCTTACGGCACGTCTTAATAGTCTTCTAAGGACATATCCGGGACCGCCGTTGGAAGGAAGAAGCTTAGCTTCGTCACCTATGAGCATAACGCCCGTACGAAGGTGATCCGCGATGATCCTCATGGATTTGGTAGCCTTTTCATCCGAATCATACTTGATTCCGGACTTCTCTTCGATCTTTGCTATAACGCCCGCGAACAGATCCGTACGATAAACATCGTCCACTCCGTTAAGGAACGCAAGGTTTCTTTCAAGTCCCCAACCCGTATCAACATTCTTCTTTGCAAGGGGAAGCAGCGTTCCGTCTTTCTGCTTGTCATACTGCATGAAAACGTCGTTACCTACCTCGGTATACTTGCCGCAATGGCAGCCGGGTCTGCAGTTGGGACCGCAGGGTGCCTGGTCCGAAACATAGAACATTTCGGAGTCGGGACCGCAGGGGCCGTATTCAAGTCCCCACCAGTTATCTTCTGCAGGTAAAAAGAAAACGTTCTCAGGTTTGAAGCCTGACTCGATCCTGTACTTTGCGCCTTCTTCGTCTCGGGGAGCGTTCTCGTCACCCTCAAAAACGGTAGCTGCAAGATGATCTCTGTCAAACTTGAAAACTTCCGTCAAAAGTTCATAACTCCACTGACATCTTTCTTTCTTGAAATAGTCACCGAGACTCCATGAACCCATCATTTCGAAAAATGTAAGATGGCTCTTATCGCCAACACCGTCAATATCGTTTGTACGCACGCAGCCCTGAACGTTGCAAAGTCTCGTTCCCAAAGGATGCTTCTTACCGAGAAGGTAAGGCATAATGGGCTGCATACCTGCCACGTTGAACATGGCTCCGGTAGAACCGTCCGAAACAAGGGAAACGGCACCTACATCGACATGACCTCTTTTAACATAGAAATCTATCCACTCTTTTCTTAATTCCTTGGATGTGATATTTCTCATTGATGTTCCTCACAAAACTTAAAATGTAAACTTATCTGCAAAATATGCGTCGAGATCTGCGATAGCAACTCTCTCCTGCTCCATTGAGTCACGGAAACGAACGGTTACCATGTTATCGGTCTCTGATTCAAAGTCATATGTTACGCAGAAAGGAGTTCCGATCTCGTCCTGACGACGATATCTCTTACCGATGTTTCCACGGTCGTCAAACTCACAGTTGTACTTCTTGGAAAGCTGTGCATAGATCTTCTCCGCACCTTCGTTGAGCTTCTTTGACAGAGGAAGCACACCGATCTTAACGGGTGCAAGAGCGGGATGGAATCTGAGCACTGTTCTGATATCGGGAGCCTCTTCGGTTCCGAGATTCTCTTCATCGTATGCTTCGCAAAGGAACGCCAAAACCACACGGTCGGCACCCAGTGAAGGCTCAACAACATAAGGAATATACTTCTCGTTAAGCTCATCATCAAAGTAATCCATGGGCTCACCGGAAGTCTCCTGATGTCTTGTAAGATCGTAATCCGTTCTTGATGCGATACCCCAAAGTTCGCCCCAATCGGTGAAGGGGAATGCATACTCGATATCCGTCGTATGATCGCTGTAGAAAGAAAGCTCTTCCGGATCATGATCGCGGAGGCGAAGGTTTTCTTTCTTTATGCCAAGAGAAAGTAACCACTCATAGCATGTCTTTCTCCAATATTCAAACCACTCTGTCTGTGTTCCGGGCTTGCAGAAGAACTCAAGCTCCATCTGCTCGAACTCTCTTGTTCTGAACGTAAAGTTACCGGGTGTGATCTCGTTTCTGAAAGACTTACCGATCTGACAGATACCGAAAGGCACTTTCTTTCTCGAAGTACGCTGTACGTTCTTAAAGTTAACGAAAATACCCTGCGCAGTCTCAGGTCTTAAATAAACAACGTTCTTTGCATCCTCGGTAACGCCCTGGAATGTCTTGAACATAAGATTGAACTCTCTGATGCTCGTGAAATCATGCTTTCCGCATGAAGGACAAGGAATATTGTTATCGTTAATGAACTTCTCCATCTCTTCATGAGACCATCCGTCAACACTCGACTTAAGCTCAATACCCTTTTCAGCCGCGAAATCCTCAATGATCTTGTCTGCTCTAAAACGCTCATGACAAGCCTTACAATCCATCAAAGGATCCGAAAAGCTTCCGAGATGTCCCGAAGCAACCCATGTCTGAGGGTTCATAAGTATCGCACAGTCAACACCTACATTATAAGGATTTTCCTGCACAAACTTCTGCCACCAAGCTTTTTTTACATTATTCTTAAGCTCTACGCCAAGATTACCGTAGTCCCATGTATTCGCAAGACCTCCGTAAATCTCCGATCCCGGATACACAAAACCTCTCGACTTTGCGAGCGCAACGATCTTATCCATTGTCTTTTCCATAATCTATCTCCTGTCTCTAAACAAAATTATACCCATGAATTATATACTCAAATCCATGGGTTTTCAACTAAAAGTATTATATGAATCGCACGCCGCTGCCTACCATCCGAAAGTTCAGTCTCGGACGCGCTTTCGCTCAGGTCGCAACGTAGCGGCACTAAACTCGAAAAAACCTCGTTAAGTGCCGACGTTGCTTTATGGTCCGATACTGAACTTTCGAATGCTCTCAGCGGCGATCTATTAAGACAGTACATCAAGCATATCAAGGCTTTTAAGAGGTCTGTCGACGATGGCTTTGCGTTCACGATCGGCCAGTTCGATCAAAGAACTTAAGGATTCTGCTTTAAGCGTGAAAGAATATAGTTTTTCGATGGAACTGGAAGTGATGTAATCAACGGCACTAAGTAAGGTAGGGTCGGTAAAGCCGAGTCGATCGGGCGGG
>JAGCTJ010000110.1 GCA_017963665.1 Lachnospiraceae bacterium
ATCCTTGGGAACGGAGTTGTTGATGTCAAGAAGTGTAACGATATCATCAGATACACATGTTCCGATGTACTCGGAAAGACATCCGTAAATATCTACTTCACAGGATACGGGAATTCCGCGTCCGGTCAAACGGCTGTTAACATAGCAGGGAACGAATCCGAACTGTGTCTGGAATGCGGGCCAGCACTTTCCTGCGATCGCAACATACTCTCTGTATCCCTTGTGAGCCTCAACCCAGTCAAGAAGAGTAAGTTCGTACTGAGCAAGTTTAGCAAGTACTTCGGGCTTCTTGTTGCCTGCGCCGAGTTCTGCCTCCATATCCTTAACAACATCGGGAATACGAGCATCGCCTTCATGCTTGTTGAATGATTCGAAAAGGTCAAGTTCGGAGTTCTCTTCGATCTCAACGCCAAGGTTGTAAAGCTGCTTGATGGGAGCGTTACAAGCAAGGAAGTTAAGAGGTCTGGGTCCGAAGGTTATTATCTTAAGTTTGGAAAGACCTACAAGTGCTCTTGCTATCGGGATGAAGTCGTTCATCATCTTAGCGCAATCCTCTGCATCACCGACGGGATACTCGGGAATATAAGCACCAACGTTACGAAGCTTTAAGTTGTAGCTTGCGTTAAGCATACCGCAGTATGCGTCGCCTCTGCCGCCGCAAAGGTCGTTCTGTGTCTCTTCTGCTGCAGCACAGAACATCTTGGGTCCTTCAAAGTGCTTAGCAAGTAATGTCTCGGAAATCTCGGGACCGAAGTTTCCAAGGTATACGCAAAGTGCGTTACATCCTGCTTTCTTGATATCTTCAAGAGCCTGAACCATGTGGATCTCGCTCTCAACGATACAGATGGGGCACTCGTAAATATCGGAAGCGTCATACTTTGCCTTGTAAGCTTCTACCAAAGCCTTACGTCTGTTAACTGACAAAGACTCGGGGAAACAGTCACGGCTGACAGCCACGATACCTAATTTAATCTTGGGAATGTTGTTCATTATTTTGGTTTCCTCCTGATAATTATATGTTTTTCAACTATAGACGCCTTTTAGAGGCGACAAGTTGATTTTAACACGATTTGTTAATAAGCGAAACAAAAAGTTACTTAATCGTTTTACTCGTAGAGATTAAGGTTCTTTCCCTTAAGACCAAGGAATGAACCTGCGTCGAGTCCGCCTTCTTTGTGTCCGATGAGCCACTTGTTAACTGCGGTAATGAGCGCATCTTCGCTCGGAGCGGTTCCGTCTGCGTTAACTTTAGCGTGAGCGGTCTTTAAAGGATAGTTCGTTCCCTTGGGAAGAACGATAGAAACCTGGAATCCTTTGCCGTCTACGCCGCAAGGAGCATAGTGAAGTGTTGTTGCGAAAACTTCAACTGCGGTTCCTGCGGGAACAAGGAATGCCTTAACCTTTGAAGTATCGTATGTGAAGTCGTCTTCAACGTCCTTCATAAGACCGAGCATAAGTACTGCGTCCGTAGCAGCTACATTGATCTCAGAATCTCTGTGATATTCAAGTGCGTTAAGCATTGAGTTGTGGCCGTTGCAATATCCGATCTGGATAGGCATCTCGCCGTAAGTTACGTTAGAGATCTCTTTTGCAACATCGAGGGCTTCAAGCTCTGCGATCGAGGGCTCGTAAACAACGCCTTCGGGGCAGGGAGTCTTCTTCATTGCTTCTACAAGTGCGGAAAAATCTACGTTTGTGATAACTCTTCCGTATTCTTTGAATTCTTTGCTGTTAACCGATAAGATTTCCATACTACTTTCTCTCCTTTATTATTTGATCTTTGCAAATACAGGTTTAAGTGCGGGATAGATGAGTTTGAACTGCTGATAGCGCTCTTCGTACTTCTTAACAAGTTCGGGATCGGGTTCAACCGTATCAACAACCTTTACGAACTTATCAGCGATCTCTTCTACCGATGAATACTCACCTGCAGCTACGGCTGCAAGCATTGCGCCCCCCATTGCGGGTCCTTCTTCGCTTTCGATAACGTCAACCTTAAGATTTAAGATGTTGGCGATCATCTTCTTCCAAAGAGGAGACTTGGCACCGCCACCGCAGATCTTTGTGCGCTCGATCTTGATACCGAGGCTCTTTGCAACTTCGTACATATCTCTTGTAGCGAATGCAACACCTTCCAAAACTGCCTGAGTCATGTCGGCACGTGTTGTATCCATTGTGATTCCGGTAAATGTTCCTCTTGCATAAGGATCGTTAAGAGGAGATCTCTCGCCCATGAGGTAAGGAAGGAAGTAAACGTGGTTCTCACCAAGTTTATCGATAGCCTTCTGCTCTGCCGCATAATCGGTGGTTCCGATGATCTCGTCCATCCACCACTTGTTGCAGGAAGCAGCGGAAAGCATACATCCCATCAAGTGATATGAACCGTCTGCATGAGCAAAGGAGTGAAGTGCGTTAAATGAGTCAACACCGAACTTCTTTGAAGAAATGAAGATGGTTCCGCTGGTTCCCAGTGAAATGTTACATCTTCCGTCACCAACGGTACCGGTACCTACGGCAGCCGCTGCGTTGTCGCCTGCACCTGCAGCTACGATAACGTCCGATGAGAATCCCAGTTCTTTTGCAACATCTTCTTTCAAGGTTCCGATCTTCTCATAACTTTCGAAGATCTTAGCAAGCCATTCGGGTTTAACCGAACAGATCTCGCACATCTCTTTTGACCATGTTCTGTTCTTTACGTCAAACAAGAGCATGCCCGATGCATCCGAAACATCCGTCGAATGAACGCCGGTAAGCTTATATGCAAGATAATCCTTGGGAAGCATCATCTTTGCGATCTTAGCAAAGTTTTCGGGCTCTTTGTTCTTAACCCATAAAACCTTGGGAGCCGTAAAGCCGGTGAAAGAAATGTTTGCGGTATACTCCGATAATTTGTCTTTTCCGATAACGTTGTTTAAGTAATCGCACTCTTCTGTTGTACGTCCGTCATTCCAAAGTATTGCGGGACGGATAACATTGTCGTCTTTGTCGAGAATTACAAGACCGTGCATCTGACCGCCGAAACTGATGCCTTTAACCTTTGACTTGTCAAAACCTTCGGTAAGCTCTTTTAAGCCTTCCATGCTCTTTTCATACCAGTCTTCGGGTTTTTGCTCGCTCCAGCCGGGGTGAGGAAAGAATAAAGGATATTCTTTAGAAACTACATTTAAGATTTTTCCGCTTTCGTCCATCATAAGGAGCTTAACGGCGGAAGTACCCAGATCGATTCCGATATAGTACATACTAACCCTCCATTGTATTTTTTTGTGATGTTTTTATTCTATTAAACAAGAAATCATTATTCAACCTACTTTTATGACATTTTGTAGTTAATTCTTGCTATTATCACACAAAAGAGCGGATATCTTTCGACATCCGCTCTTTAAAGTCTGTTAAAATTTAGTTCTTCTCGTTAAGGTAAATGGATACTCTGCTTTGGATGATGGTAGCTACTTCATCCACACCCTTCTGTCCTTCAAAGAAAGGAGCAGCTTCTTCGTAAATGATGTTCATTACACTTTCATCAAGATATGAAGAATATGTATTTATGCTCTTTACATACTCTGTGAACTGATCCACTTCTTTCTGGGTAAGAGGCTTACTCTGTTCTCCGGGATACATAGAAGAAGAATAAATGTCTCTGTAAACCACATAATCTCCGTCATCCGGTTTCTGCTCTTTCATGGATTCTTCCGCAAGTTCGTTAAATCTCTTTACAGAAAGGGGAATGCCCCATGTAACCTGAGCCATATGATCGTCATCCAACATCTGCTTTACGAAATCCCATGCTGCATCGGGGTTCTTGCACTTTGAAGAGATCGCAAACATCTCATAAAGGCCTAGTGCGGCACCGTTACCCGTGGATGAAGGATATCCGATAAGTGTAACTTCCTCACCGAATGTCTGCTGGATAAGACTCTTGTAGTTTTCAAATCCCGAAAGGTAAGCATCGGAGAGAACGTATTTATCGTTTATGTACATACCTTCGTAATCGATATCTTCGGAATAAAGCTTCTCGTAAAAGTCATCCGTTCTTGCGGGAAGATCCTTTACAAACGTAAGTAATGCCTTAAACTGATCGGTATCGAATGAACACTTATGTTCAGCCGCATTGACGTAAGAATTGATATCAACGGCTATGCACATGTTCATGAAATCTTCTCTGGTCTCAGCGAACATAAGCTGAGAACCTGCGGGAAGTTTTTTCGAGAACTCGGTCATCTCTTCGAAAGTCCAGGACTGTCTGTCACCGAGAATCTTCTTCTTGCCTGCGAGAGTATTAATGTAGAAATAAGGTGAAAAGAAAACGAGCTTTCCATCATATTCGCATGCCTTCAATACGTTCTCAAAATAATTTGTTCTTGCATACTCGGGATCTTTGTCCATGTAAGTATAAAGATCCACAAAAAGTCCCTTTGCCGCATAATTCATAAGATTTGTGTTGCTATTTGCAATGATGATATCGGGACCCTGACCTGCGGCGATCTCGGAATTCATTTTGTTGTTTCCGGCCATATAATCGTCTTCGGTCTGATATATGCTGTAATCTTTAACAACTATTCTGTAGTTGGGGTTTGTCTTGTTAAACTTTATTACATCTTTCTTGATATTCGTATCGATATAAAGACATCCCAGAGAAATGGTTTCTTTCTCCACTACGTCCGAAGGATCGACCTTCGTATATCTGCAAAGATAAGTTTTGTACTGATCGTTGCTCCAGTCACTGTATGTACCAATGAAAGTATTGTCATCAAGTGCAAAGAAAGCACCGAAATAGCTTGTTGCCACATCAGAGTCGATGAAGTTGAAGACTTCGGTAAGCTCCTTGCCGGAAAAATTATATCCGTAGATACCGGTATCGGATCTTAAGAAAAGATCGTACTTGTCGCCCGTTCCGTAGATCTCGTAACTGTTAAGATTTATTCCGACATCGATCGGACTCGATAATTCAAGTGTTACGGGGTCTATTGTACTGAGTACGCTTCCGTCGGTGTTATAGTAGAAAACATAGATCTTTCCGTCTTTGCCGGTAAACAGGTTTCTTACCCATTCCATGCTTCCTTCCATTTCCTTCTTATTGATAAGCTTCAGATCCTTATCAAAAACAGCAAATGTCTTGTTGCAGGTCGCAAGCAGATTCCCGTCGGGCAAAGCTGCTGTTGACTCTACGTAATCTAATCCCATCTCGGTGATATCAACCTTTTTATTGATCTGTCCGTCTATATTTGCACTCACATAATATTGAGCGGAATCGTAGATCGGATTTTCCGGATCGGAATAATCGCTGTTATCAACATAGCAGGAAAAGAAAATATTACCGTTTCCGGCATCTATCGGTCTTTCCATGTAGAAATAGTTCTTTCCGGTCAAACCGAAATCAATGGTTTTTACAACCTTTCCTTCCATATCGGTGAGATAAATGTTTGTCTTGGAAGTACCGGCATCGTAGTCGTACTTAACCGCACCCACCA
>JAGCTJ010000012.1 GCA_017963665.1 Lachnospiraceae bacterium
ATAGTTGTTTCTTTCGGCAACAATATAGTTAACAAAAAGGCTTCTTTTTACATAACAACACAACTTACCGACGAAGCCAATTATCTGTGGGCCGGAAATAAAAAAGAAACGTTTACAAATAAAGCCACGATCAGATCCGAAGGAAATCCCGACGTGACAGATTCGACAAGCAAGGAATATGTAAGCGAAGTCCTGTCAAAGAAATCGGAAAACTACAATTACAATACGCACAAGATCAAATACACGATCACCGTCAATCAGAACGCGATGCCTATGAACGGCGTGACCGTTACCGACAAGCTGGATGATAGAGTTGAATATGTTGCCGGCTCGTCATCCGTGGCCGGAACAACATACGATACAGGATCCAATACGCTCACGTTTTCTTTGGGCTCCATTACCGAAAAGACCGATATTGTTTTTGAAGTAAAAGTTAAGGACGGAGCCACATTTGAAAACAACGACAAGACTATAAATATTCCGAACACGGCTTCCATGATAAGCGATGAGTATTCGGGAAATACACAGGTCACATGCAACAACCCTATCAACAATGAGGTCATCCGTAAGGACGGAAAGCAGGATAAAGAAGTCATAGAATATACTATCAAGGTAAATCCTGCGCGTCAGGATCTGTATAAAGACGGAATAGATGAAGTGCTTATCGAGGATATCATCGGCGCAAGTATGGTACTTGATAAAAGCACTATCAAGCTTTATAGAGCGGATATTGATTCGACGGGTAAATTTATCGACAAAGAACTTGTTGACGCCGAAATAAAGCCTGTTGAGTATACGGAATCAAAAACCATACTAAGAGTCGTTATTCCCAAAAGTGGCAGAAATGATGCATATATACTTAAGTATACGGCAAGAATGATGAACTATGATGCTCACGATTTCAGCAATATCGCTCATTTGAAAGGTTACGGGGATGACAGTATCAATTTGTCGAAAGTAGAATTTTGGGACACCAATTTCTCTACCGTTAAGTTTTCAAATTACGCCTTTTATATAGGCGAATTGAGAGATCCGAACGAGGATCACATATTGCCGGGCGGACATTTTTTGCTTCTCGATCCCGAGCAGGATGAGAAAGTGGTTGCGGAAGCCACCAGTGACTCAAACGGACAGATCATGTTTGCCGGTAATGAAATAATGCCCAATCATGAATATCATTTAAAACAGACCGACGCTCCGGAAGGTTATGTGATCCCGGATGATCTTAAAGACGGTACAAGAGTTGTTCACACAGACGATAAGGGTATTACGGTCGCAAAGGAAAAGAAAAGTGAACACATCGTACACAATTCAAAACCGGATCGTGTGATCGATTTCGAATTGCTTGATGAGACAGACAAGTCAACAGATTTAACGGGTCTTCACGATACACCGGCAAAGATCGTTGTATATAAAGGTTCTGATAAAGTCTGGGAGACCGGAGACGGAGAGTTTAAAGCGGTATACGGGATCGAGTACAAGGTTGTGGAAGAGACCACGCCTTTCGGTTATCACGGCCATTCGGAACCCGGTTACAGATTTAAGATCGATGAAGACAGTGAGAAACTTGTTCTTTTGGATGACTATGCGCATGTCAAAATTTCGGGCGACACCATAACTATGTACGATGAAGCCAAAGACAGCATAAGCATCTCAATTGACGATATTTCCAAAATGCAGGAGAAATCTGTTAAAGGCGGTACATTTGAAATACTCGACGAGACAGATACTGTCATAAAGAGCTGGACGGGCGACGGAGCGCCCAAAGAGGTTGAACTGCCCGAAGGCGAATACAAGCTTAAACGTGTGGATGAACCATTTGGTTTCGAAGAAGAAGATAAGATTTTGGAATTCAAGGTTAAGCCGGGAAGCGGAGGAGAGCTTGAGATAGAGCCGATTTCCGTTACGGGCGATGTGATCATCGACGGCAAAAAGATAACGGTGCACGAAACTTCCAAAGATACCGATGCGATAACGGTTGATCCCGCAGAGGCGATGGGAAGCGATCCGATGGATGATGAGATCGATTATAAGTTAACTCCGAGAAAATATACAGACGGTCTGCCGACCGGTCTTGACGATACTCCCGCATGGAAAAAGAGTGACGGAACGCCGATGGATCTGCTCCCGCAGATAGAATACGATCTTACCATGACCGACAAGGACGGAAAGAGTGTATCGAAGATCGTTATGATAGACGAGCACGGAAAGCTTGTGATAAAGGATTATCCCGCGCCCAAGAAAGTTGCACCCAAACCCGCACCTCCGTCTTTGGTAACTCCCGATTCGGGCACACCGGGTTCGGGCGGAAGCACTACACCTGCGACTACACCCGGCACGCCTTCGGCAACCACACCCGAAAGCACAACACCAACTGTGTCAGATGCTTCTTCGGACACCTCGGTCGAAGCAAAGAGCGATAGTGTAAAGATGGAAACGGTTGCCATGGGTCACTCTGCCAAAGGTAAAAAGCAGCTTGCAAAGACAGGCGGATTCTTTGGCACCCCTGTCGGGTATATTGTCGGACTGCTTTTGATGGCGGTCGGATTGTTAATGGCTGCGGGAAAGAAGCAATGTCGACTTCAATGAAGATTCGCAAAATATTACAAACTATCGGTATCTTACTGTTTGCGGTCGGTTTTCTGGTCATAGTTACTTCGCTTTGTTTAAATTTACGGCAGCATGTTATGCGTCGTGCAGCGATCGCGGAGTTTAAGAACATGGTTTCCTCAAAAGCCTTCGATCCGAACAATATCGAAGGCGAAGAGGAGAATGTTTTATATGACGAGCGAAGCGAAGAAAAGGAAACGGTCGAGGAGGGCGTGGATAATACAAACGCAGCAAAAATAGTACCCTCTGAAGGCGATATCCTTTATATGCTAAGAATCCCCTGTATAGACTCGGAAAATCCTGTCCGCGAAGGCGTAAGCCTCGGCGTGTTGGCAGATTCCCTCGGTCATGAACCGGGGACTGCCTTCATAGGCGAGGAAGGCAACTGCGTTATCGCAGGACACCGCAACTACAGCTTCGGTTCCTTTTTTAACAGATTGGACGAAGTTTCGATAGGAGATCAGATATATGTTGATACCGAAGACGGTTCTTTATGCTATACCGTCTTTGACATCACAGTCGTAGAACCTGATGATCTTTCAATATTGGAAGACACCGGGGAAGAAACGCTTACATTATATACCTGCACGCCGCTTTATCTGGCTACTCACAGGCTCGTGATCGTTGCCAAGCGATCCGATTGATCGATGTGCCAAAAAGACGGCTTTTCGTAAAGACAATTTCGCCGATCAAATGGAAAATAATAGCTAAATAATTAGAATGCTTGGTGCCTCAAGATATAATGGTAATGTTGACAATACCAATATAATAAAATATCATATTTCTAAAATGAGAAAACTTGGTATTATAATCAGAAAAGGGATCGTCTCAGAAGGGACGGCGGATTATTAATATATCAAAGCAGAGATATTAGAAATAGCAGTATATACAATACTGGTATTTTCACAACATAAAAGTTGATAAATATTTGAAATATGATAGATTTAATTTTGGAAGCAATGGCGTTTCATCTTAAAAGGTGAGACGCCTATTTTATTTTGGGGAGGGAATGAAATTCTTGAACATACAGAATTCCTTACATCACAATCTTCGAGGAAAAATGAGTTTTATATGTTTATGGCTTATAATAATCAGCTGATTAATGATGGTTGTGGTCTTTTTAGGGGGAGACAGATTCTTCCATTTGAGCATTTATCCAGATTTCAGGATGATCGAATAGGAAAATCATTATAGTTTTTTTGATTTTGAAGGAGGGGTTACTATGGCGGCATTTGACAGAATTAGTAGTGGTATATCGGAAATGGATACAGCTCTTGATAACATTAGATTGGGGGATAATGTTGTATGGAGGGTATCTGATCTATCTGAGTTTAAGCTCTTCATGGAGCCGTATATTAAGCAGGCAATAGAGGATAAAAGGAATATCATATATTTCAGATTTGCAAGTCACGAACCATTGCTGGAGGAGAGACTTGAGATTAAGAGGATTGATGTGCCGCTTTCTCATAGATTTGAGACATTTACGGTAGATATTCATAATGAGATAGAAAAAGCAGGGAGAGATGCTTTTTATGTTTTTGACTGTTTGTCTGAACTTCAGGCTGCATGGGCGACTGATCTCATGATGGGGAATTTTTTCCGTGTAACTTGTCCATTTCTTTTTATATTAGATACAGTTGCATTTTTTCCGATAATAAGGGGAAAGCATTCAGTTCAGGCGATTAATAAAATCCTTGATACGACTCAGCTTTTTTTAGATGTTTATTCGGATAAGAAAAATGTTTATGTAAGGCCTGAAAAGGTATGGAACAGAAACTCTGATACTATGTTTCTGCCACATACCTATAATCCGGAAAGTGGAGAATTCAGGCCCATTCTTGATGGCGTAAAATCCAGCAGATTTTATCAGACATTAGGCCTCGCTCAGCGCTCTGCAGAAGAACAGTATTCTGATTCCTGGGATAAATATTTTATTCGTGTAAAAATGCTCAGGGAAAATGGAATAGATATAACTAAAGAGTGTAGCAGAATGTGCAATATTATGATGACACGTGATGCGAAAATGCGAGAGATGGTTAAGAAGAATTTTACTCCTGAAGACTATTTTGCGGTACGTGATCACATGGTTGGAACTGGCATGATTGGAGGTAAGTCCTGCGGCATGCTGCTGGCAAGAGCTATCATAAGGAATAAAGAGCCTGATATTAGTGAAGTGCTTGAACCGCATGATTCATTTTATGTGGGTTCAGATATGTATTATACCTACATAGTAGATAATAATCTGTGGGATATTAGGATAAAGCAGAGAACAGAGGAGGGATACTTCACACTTGCGGATGAATTTGCGAGTAGAATAATGGAAGGCTCATTTTCATCAGCAATGAGAGAGCAGTTTATTCGTATAATAGAGTATTATGGTCAGGATCCTTATATAATTCGCTCCAGTAGTATCCTGGAGGATGGATTCGGAAATGCATTTGCGGGGAAATATGAATCTGTATTTTGTGCTAACAGGGGCAGTCTTGAAGAAAGACTGAACGAATTTGAAGATGCTATAAAAGTTGTATATGCAAGTAGCATGAGTCTTTCTGCGCTGGATTATAGAAATAGGCGAGGGCTTGCCGGGCGAGATGAGCAGATGGCACTTCTGATTCAGCGCGTATCAGGCTCCTATTACGGAAACTATTATATGCCTTGTGCGGCAGGAGTCGGTTATTCATACAGCCCTTATCGTATAATGAAGGATACGGATCCAACTGCGGGAATGCTTAGACTTGTTATGGGACTTGGAACCTCAGCGGTTGATAGAACTGAAGGCTCTTATCCAAGAATAGTAAATCTGGATATGCCTGAAAAATCATCATATTCCTCATCTGCAGATAAACATAAGTTTTCACAGGGGAAAGCTGAAGTTATTAATATGACTACGCGTGAGCTGGAGAAAATGTCATATGAAGAAATGGAGCAGGATATACCAAAGTATCTTGAGAAGATTCTGTTGGAACATGATACTGAAGCAGAGTCAAGACTTAGGGAAATGGGACGGTGTAGAGAGGTTAAATTCATTTCCTGTAAGGGACTTGTAGCAAATTCACCTCTGATGGATCAAATGAGGAGAATGCTTCACTGTATACAGGAAGAATATGAGTATCCAGTAGATACCGAATTTACTATTAATATTTCGGAAAATGGAGAATACTCTATAGACCTGCTTCAATGCAGACCTCTTCAGGTTCAAAAAGGTAAAACTGGAAATGTAGTGCCAGAAGATATTCCGGAAGAAAGAATCCTGCTTGAAAGTGTAGGAACTTCTATGGGTATTTCCAAGACCTCGTCACTTGATCTGATCGTCTATGTAGATCCGGTAAAATACTATGAACTGCCCTTTAAGGATAAAGATCTTGTGGCAAAGCTTATAGGAAAAATAAATTGGCATTATCGAGATATGGATAAGCACATGATGCTGATAGTTCCCGGAAGGGTTGGAACAACTTCGCCGGAGCTTGGCGTACCGACTTCATTTGCGGATATAAGCGCGTACGACATTATCTGTGAAACTGAAGAATCCAGAGCCGGATATAATCCTGAACTTTCCTATGGTAGTCATATATTTCAGGACCTTGTAGAAGCAGAAATTCTTTATACAGCGATTTTTCAGGGGGAGAAGACTAAAAAATATTCGCCGGAAAAACTTACAAGCTCAAAGGATTTGATAAATGAGTTTAATTATTCAGATGTGCTGGAAGGTGTGGTTCATATTTATGACGTATCAGACCGAAAGTGTGAAGTATATAATGATGTTGCAAGTGAACATCTGCTAATAACGTGTTAGTTTTTTGAAGCATGATTGAAGGTAAGAGCTTGCCACAACTTGAAAAACAGGAGTCTATGCGGTATACTGACTAAGTTGTGTGCGGCTCTTTTTATGCGAAATCCGGTTGGTGGTGCCCATCGTGGTGCCCGGTTAAAAACAAGAATCGCAGAAAGCCAATAAAAAAAGGGAAAATAAAGGAGATATAGAGCATTATGAAACTCGGCATTGTTGGATTGCCGAACGTCGGTAAATCCACATTATTTAATTCGCTTACCAAGGCCGGAGCTCAGGCGGCAAATTTTCCGTTTTGCACGATAGATCCGAATATCGGAGTGGTTCCGGTACCCGATGAGAGAATAGAACTTCTTGGAAAAATGTACAATACCAAGAAAGTTACTCCTGCGGCAATAGAGTTTGTTGATATTGCCGGACTTGTAAAAGGTGCTTCGAAAGGTGAAGGACTCGGCAACCAATTTTTGGCAAATATCCGTGAAGTTGATGCGATCGTGCATGTTGTCAGATGTTTTGATAACGATAATATCATCCATGTGGACGGTTCGATCGATCCGGTAAGAGATATAGAGACTATCAATCTTGAACTTATATTTGCCGATATGGAGGTTCTTGAACGACGTATCGCCAAGGTTCAAAGAGCGGCAAACAATGATAAAAAGTATGCAAAAGAAAAAGACTTCGCTCAGAAACTCTATTCATTTTTGGAGGCCGGAAATCTTGCAAAGAATTTTGAAGTCGGCGATGACGATGATGAAAAGGAATTTTTTGAATCGTACAATCTCCTTACCGCTAAACCCGTCATATATGCCGCAAACGTAGCTGAAGATGACTGCGCGGATGACGGCAATTCCAATGAATATGTTAAAAAAGTAAGAGAGTTCGCGAAGAAAGACGGAAGCGAAGTATTTGTTATAAGTGCCCAGATCGAGCAGGAGATCGCCGAGATGGACGATGATGAGAAGCAGCTGTTTTTGGAAGAACTCGGACTTAAAGAGTCGGGTCTTGATAAGCTTATAGCGGCAAGCTACAAACTGTTGGGACTTATGAGCTTTTTGACCGCCGGTGAAGACGAATGCAGGGCATGGACCATCAAGATAGGCACCAAGGCACCTCAGGCCGCAGGAAAGATCCATACGGATTTTGAAAGAGGATTCATAAGAGCCGAAGTCGTAAATTACAAGGATCTGCTTGAATGCGGTTCACTTGCCGCAGCAAGAGAAAAGGCCCTTGCAAGAGTAGAAGGAAAAGATTATGTCGTAAAAGACGGTGATGTAATGCTTTTCAGATTTAACGTTTGATATGCTGATTTAAGAAAGTATTAAGAAAACACCAATATTTAGTACATTGTTTTGAAGCCTGCCACAATATGTGGCAGGCTTTTTCTTTGTGCCTCAAAAGCCCGTAAAATCAACAAAAAATGAGAAAAAATAATGAAAAAATACTTGCGTTATTATTAAGAATTGGTTATAATGTGGTTAAAAGTGGTACAAAGTGGTAAGAAAGTGGCAGAAAGTGGCGAATAGGAACGCCGGGAGGAGTGATCCCTTATGTTCATGGGAGAATACAACCACACAGTGGACGAAAAGGGCAGACTGATCATTCCCGTAAAGTTCAGAGATGAACTCGGAAGCGAGTTTGTGGTCACCAAAGGCCTTGACGGATGCTTGTTCGCATACGACCTTACCGAATGGAGAGTGCTTGAAGAGAAGTTAAGAGCACTGCCGCTTACCAATAAAGATGCCAGAGCTTTTGCAAGATTCATGCTTGCGGGTGCGGCATCGGTAGAGATTGATAAACAGGGGAGAATACTTCTTCCGCAGGTCTTGAGAAATTTTGCGGGGCTTGAAAAGGACGTTGTACTCATCGGAGTGGCAAGCAGGATAGAGATTTGGAACAAAGAGAAGTGGGAAGATGCTTCCTACGATGCAGATGCCGAAGAACTTGCCGAAAAGATGGAGAATCTCGGAATATAAATGGAATTTAATCACTACTCGGTACTCCTTAAAGAGACCATCGAAGGATTGAACATAAAGCCTGACGGCATATATTTGGACGGCACACTCGGCGGAGGCGGTCACTCATACGAGATCGCAAAGCATCTTTCAAACAAAGGTCACCTCTACGGAACGGACAGAGACGAAGATGCCATTAAAGCGGCGAGTGAAAGGTTAAAAGAATACGGCGACAAAGTAACGACGATAAGAGCAAATTACAAGGACGCCGTAGAAACGCTTAAAGAAATGGGAGTCACCGGAGTCGACGGAATAGTGCTTGACCTGGGAGTAAGCTCTTACCAGCTGGATACCGCCGAACGAGGTTTTTCCTATAAAGAAGATTCAAAACTCGATATGCGAATGGACAGAAGGCAAAAGCTGACTGCCGAAGATATAGTAAATACTTACTCGCAAAAAGAACTTACAAGAATAATAAGAGATTACGGCGAAGACAACTTTGCAGCCAACATAGCAAAGCATATATGCCGGGCGAGAGAAGTTAAGCCGATAGAAACAACATTCGAATTAAACGATATTATAAAAGCAGCCATCCCCGCAAAGATAAGAGCTACGGGAGGACATCCTTCAAAGAGAACCTTTCAGGCGATCAGGATCGAATGCAATCACGAACTTGATGTTTTAAGAGATTCACTTGATGAGATGATTAAGTTTCTTAATCCGGGCGGGCGATTCGCAATAATAACCTTCCATTCGTTGGAAGACAGGATAGTAAAAACGGCGTTCAAGAAAAATGAAGATCCGTGCACATGCCCCAAGAACTTTCCGGTTTGTGTATGCGGCAACAAGCCACTTGGGTTTGCTGTTAACAAAAAGCCGATACTTCCAAGCGAAGAAGAGCTGCAAAACAATAAAAGATCCAAGAGTGCAAAGTTAAGGGTATTTGAAAAAGTTTGATTGTAAAGGTCAGGGAAGACAAATGAGTGCAAAAAGAAATTACGTTTACGGGAATGCAGTAAGAAAAGCAGATTTAAGACTCGAAGTTTACAACGAGCCCACTCACAGAACTTTAAGAGAAATTGAGGGAGAGAAGAAGAGAGAGAAGAAGATGCGCATGAGCTTTCTTTATGTGGCATTTCTCCTCGGTGCATTCGTTCTCCTTGGAAAGTCTTTAATATCATACGTACAGCTTCAGTCCGATCTTACCGCATCGGCTAACCGCATCAGTGCTTACGAGCAGGAGCTCAACAATTTGACACTTGCAAATGATGATGAGTATAGTAAAATGGTTAATGCAGTAGATCTTGAAGAGGTAAGAAGAGTAGCTGTTGAAGAACTTGGCATGGTTTATGCCGATTCAAGCCAGGTTATCACATACACACGCGAGAACAGCGATTATGTAAGACAGCTTAAAGATATTCCGGATTAAGGTAATGCGTTTTGAATAAAGACGAAAAAAAGGCCGTCAAGAAATTGGCCAAACAAAATCAAAGCAAAGTTGTAGCATTCAGGCTGGGAGTATTGTACATAGCAGTACTCCTGGCTTTTGTCGGTTTAAGCATAAGACTTATCAAGATAACAAGAGAAAACAATGATGAGTATCAGCAGCGTATTCTGGCACAGCAGTCCTACGATTCAAAGACATTGGCCGCTAAGCGAGGCGAGATCATCGACTGTAACGGAACGATACTTGCCGCAAGCAAAGAAAACTATAACGTTATCCTTGACGTTAAGATGCTTCTTGATGCCGACAGACAGGCGGGTGACAATACCTGTTCTTTTGAGACGATAAAAGCACTTTCGGAGACATTCGGTGTCGAAGAAAGCATCATTAGACAATACATTAACGACGTACCCGATTCACAGTACTTCGTTGTCAAAAAAGGTGCTTCATATGAAGAAATGAAGCGTTTCAATGCATTCACGGACAAACCCACCGAAGAAAATAAAGCAACCAGCCTTTACAACGAAAAGATAAAGGGCGTTTGGTTTGAAAAGTATTACGTAAGAGATTATCCGCAAAAGTCTCTTGCCAGTGACGTTATAGGCTTTTCCAAGTCCGAGGGACAGGCTTCATACGGCCTTGAACAGTATTATAACGATGAACTTACCGGAACTCCGGGCAGAAAGTACGGCTTTTTAAGTGACGAAACGACGGTTGAAATAACCACGATACCTGCAACAGACGGTTATACGCTGGTTTCGACTCTTGATGCCAATGTCCAGATGATGGTTGAAAAGCACTTAAGAGCTTTTGCCGAAGAATATAAAGACAATGCAAGACCCGGCTGGGGCGCTCAGAATCTCGGATGTATCGTTATGCGTGCGAATACCGGTGAGATACTTGCGATGGCGGACTTTCCGAACTTTGATCTTACCGATCCGGAGGATCTTTCCATCCTTTATACCGACGAGCAGGTTAAGCAGATGCAGGACGAAGGAACATATCGTGACGCCTGCGACGCTTTGTGGAGAAACTATTGTATCTCCAATACATTTGAACCCGGTTCCGTTATGAAACCCTTTACGGTTGCTATGGGCCTTGAAACGGGCAAACTAACCGGAAACGAGTCATATACGTGCAACGGTTCACTTAAAGTTGCCGATCATGAGATCCACTGCCACAATACCAATGGTGACGGAACACTTTCGGTTAAAGGCGCAGTGGCAAAGTCATGTAACGTTGCGCTCATGTATATGTCAAGAGCGATAGGTACGGAGACATTCCTTCAGTATCAGAACATTTTTAACTTGGGACTTAAGACGAACATAGATCTTTCGGGCGAAGCAAGGACCGAAAACCTCGTATTTAACGATAAAACACTTCACGAAAGTGAGCTTGCGACGGCTTCTTTCGGACAGGGCTTTAACGTTACGATGATCCAGATGTGCGCAGGATATGCGGCACTCGTTAACGGTGGATATTACTATGAGCCTCATCTTGTTTCGAAGATATTAAGCCCCGGCGGAACCGTTGTTAAAAATATCGAACCCAGACTCGTAAAACAGGTTATCAGCAACTCAACTTCCGAAAAGATAGTTGATTATTGTAATGCGGTTGTTACCGACGGAACCGGCTGGAGATCAAAACCCGCAGGTTATACCAACGGCGGTAAAACCGGTACAGCCGAGACACTTCCCCGTGGAAACGGTGAATACATTTTGTCGTTTATAAGCCATATTCCCGCAAACAATCCGGAGATCATCTGTTACGTAGTTATCGACAGACCGAACGTATCCGTGCAGGAAGATGCCAAATATGCGACCATTTTGTCAAAACAGATACTTACGGATATACTTCCTTATCTGAACATTCCGATGACGGAAGAACTTTCCGAAAAAGATATAGAAGAGTTGTCAGAACTCGATCTTTCCGTACTTACGGGAAGAATTGAGACAGGTACCGATGAAGCGGGAGACGGAGAAGCAAACGCCCCCGATCCTTCAATCGACTTGACGGCTACACAAACTGACAACGAGGGCGAATATACACCATGAAAAACACATTCATATTTGCGGGACTTATTTCTTTTGCCATAAGTGCGGTTTTGGCACCGCTCATCATCCCGCTTCTTACAAGGATCAAAGTCGGACAGACGGAAAGAGAAGACGGACCCAAATCCCATCTTTCGAAGACGGGAACACCTACAATGGGCGCGTTTATCTTTCTTATTGCCTTTTTGGCGGTTTCGCTGTTCTTCGCCGGTCGATACGATGATGTAATGTCGATAATCCTGCTTACGGTTGGATATGCGATCGTAGGTTTTTTGGACGATTACATAAAGGTTGTCCTTAAACGTTCCGAAGGGCTCACACCCGCGCAGAAGATGGCATGTCAGCTCATAGTATCGGGCGCCTACGCATGCTGGTGTTTCTTTAAGCAGGGAAAGATGTTTTCCATGCTCATTCCTTTTGCGGGCGAAGGCAAGATCGTGACCATGGGATGGATAGGTATTCCGATATTCATGTTCATTATCCTTGGTACGGTAAACGGCTCCAACTTTACGGACGGTGTCGATGGTCTTGAATCGAGCGTGACAGCTGCGATCTGTGTATTCCTTTTTGCGGTATCACTGAGATCTCATGAGGGCGTTGCCATCGTAAACGTTATAATGTTTGCGGCTTTGCTGGGCTTTTTGACCGTGAACGTTCACAAGGCAAAGGTTTTCATGGGAGACACCGGTTCCCTGGCTCTTGGCGGCTTTGTG
Source organism: Lachnospiraceae bacterium (assembly GCA_017963665.1). GTDB lineage: Bacteria > Bacillota > Clostridia > Lachnospirales > Lachnospiraceae > UBA1258. The sequence goes on from JAGCTJ010000012.1 coordinate 12,561, forward strand.
GTGGCTTCGGCCCATACGATGGGACTCGAACTTTATCTTCCCATCATTTGCCTCATCTATTTTATTGAAGTTTTAAGCGTTATCATTCAGGTCGGTTATTTCAAACTGACACACGGAAAGAGAATATTCAGAATGGCGCCCATCCATCATCACTTTGAACTTGGCGGATGGAGCGAGACGAAGGTTGTGGGTATATTTACCATCGTGACTATCGTTCTTTGCAGTTTCTGCTTGTTGTTTGTCAAGATCTGAGTATTAGGGAGTATAAATGGCTGAAAACAGACCGGTAAGAAGAAAAAGGTACGTGGATTATTCACTGCTTGTCATAGTGTTCTTTTTGCTTGCGTTCGGGCTTGTAATGGTTTATTCCACAAGCTCTTATTCGGCATCCCTTGATTTTGAAGGGGATTCGCTTTTTTACCTGAAAAGACAGCTTATTTCCGTTGTCGTAGGCCTTTTGGCCATGGCGATCACATCCCTCATTCCCTACACTCTTTATTCCAAATTAAGACATCCCGCACTTCTGGCAGCAGTCGGCAGTATAATGCTCATCCTCACACCCCTTGGATATACCGCTAACGGTGCGAGAAGATGGCTTCGTTTCGGACCTTTGTCGATTCAGCCGGCGGAGATATGTAAGATTGCGATCATCATTTTTACCGCCGCACTGCTTACGCAGATGAGTCCGGGTATTCGGGCGGGGTGGAAAGGCTTTTGGTTCCCCATCGTACCTACAGGCATTATCTGCCTTATGGTTTTTGTTATTTCGGACGACTTAAGTTCCGCCATAATCATCGGACTTATTCCCGTATTTATGGTACTTGTGTCAGAAAGAAAAAACATCTGGCCAATCCTGATCCTTACGTTAATGGTGACGGTTGGTGTATTTGCCGTTTTGTTCGTTGTAAAGGGCTGGATTCCCGCATCCATGAGTTTCAGACTTGAACGTATTCTGGCCTGGTTAAATCCCGAAGCATATGCCGACGGAAAGGGTATGCAGATTCTTCAGTCTCTTTACGGAATAGGATCGGGCGGCGTTTGGGGCAAAGGTCTCGGAAAGAGTATGCAGAAGCTCGGTTTCCTTCCCGAAGCCCAAAACGATATGATCTTCTCCATTATCTGCGAAGAACTTGGACTGGTGGGCGGCCTTTCGGTCATCATGATGTTCATCCTTTTGTTGTGGAGAATAAGAGACATAACCGCTCACTCAAAAGATTATTTCGGAAATATGCTTGTTTCGGGCATTTTCATTCACATTGCGATACAGGTCATACTTAACATCTGCGTTGTTACCAATACGATCCCCAACACAGGTATCTCGCTTCCGTTCATAAGTTACGGTGGTTCCAGTGTTATCTTCCTGATGGCGGAGATCGGTATTGTCATGAACGTCGGAAGTCACGTAAGGTTCGTGGAGGAAGAGGCTGATGAGCAAGAAAACCCGTACTCTGCTGAAACTGATTAGTGCGCTTCTGATCCTGCTCGTCATCGGAGGAGGCCTTTTCTGGGGCTATCTTTACGTTACCGGCAAATATACCGTGAACACGGTGTATATTGAGGGCAGTGTTCATTATACCGACGAAGAGATCAAAAATATCGTAATGTCCGGGCGTTTCGGCAACAATTCTTTGTACCTTTCCTACAAATTCAAGAATAAGGCTGTAAAAGACATTCCTTTCGTCGAAAGAATGGATGTTTCCGTCATCGAACCCGATACGATCAAGATAAGTGTTTACGAAAAGGCCCTTGCGGGATTTATAGAATATCTCGGAAGATATGTATATTTCGATAAAGACGGAATAGTTTGCGAAGTTTCGACTCAAAAGACTTACGGTATTCCCGAGGTCATAGGAGTTGATTTTGATTATGTGGTGCTATACGAGCCGCTTCCGGCAGAAAACAAAGATCTTTTCAAGTCGGTCTTAAACATTACACAGTTGATGACAAAGTATAACGTTGAAGGGCAGAAACTTTATTTTGATAACGCCGGAAACGTTGTGATGTATCACGATGACATAGTCATCAATCTCGGAAACGACGATAATCTCGATCTTAAGATCATGAACCTTCCCGCAATACTCGATAATCTTACGGGTATGAAGGGAAAACTCCGTATGGAAAAATACGACGAAACAACGAAAAAAGTCACTTTTGAACCCGATGATTGAGAGTAAACGGATATGAACTCTTTGGACAGTTGTTTGACAAAGTATATAAAGGACAAAGATGTGCTGATCCTCGGCTTCGGACGTGAGGGACGTTCGACGTTTAAGAAGATCGCTTCTTTGAATGCGGCAAAAACCGTTACGATAGCAGACATTAAGGACATCGGGGATAAAGAAACCGTTATCGAAAATTTTGTAAATAACGGCGGGAAAGAAGAGAACCTGAGATTTGCGATCGGTGAGAAATATCAGGCAGCCACAGACGGATGCGATGTTTGCTTTAAAAGCCCGGGAATAGTGCTTGACAGAGAGTTTTCTTCATACAGTTCTTTAATTATAGGTGAAACCGACGTATTCTTGGAAGCCTACGGCGACAAAACGATTGCGGTTACGGGAACAAAGGGGAAGAGCACGACGTCTTCCATGATCGCACATGTATTAAAAGAGGACGATAAAAACGTTCTTTTTGCGGGCAATATAGGTCTTCCGGTTTTCGAGATAGCAGATGAGGTAAAGGACGATACGATAATCGTGTTGGAACTTTCCTGTCATCAGCTTGAATATGCGCGTTTTTCACCTCATGTGGCCGTTTTGCTAAACATTTACGAAGATCATCTCGATCATTATAAGACAAGAGAAAGATATGCGGCTTCAAAGAAAAACATATACAGACATCAGAAAGAAAGTGACTATCTTTTCACACTTGAAGAGACGCTTAAAGAATGCGACAACGTTCCTTCAAAGGTGAATATCATTAAAATCGACGACGCGCCCTTCCTTAAGTTAAGCGATACCCGTTCAAAACTTAAGGGTGAGCACAACAGATTAAATGCCGCTTTTGCTTATGAAGTTTGCAGAATGTACGATGTTACAAGAGAAAAGTTTCTTGCCGCTTTTGATACGTTTACGGGACTTCATCACAGGCTTGAATATATCGGTACAAAAGACGGGATCGACTATTACGACGACTCGATCTCTACGACCGTAAAAAGCGCCATAAGCGCCATAGAGAGCGTTGAAAATGCAAAGATAATATTGCTCGGCGGGATGGAAAGAAACTTAAATTACGACGAACTGATAGATTATCTTGTTTGTAGCAAACTTGACAATGTTGTGTTCATGTACGCTTCGGGAAAGAGAATGTATGACATGTACGTGAGTGCAAAAAAGGACAAAAAAGATGCTCCGAATTGTTTTGCGGTCAAAGATCTTTCTGAAGCAGTTTCGAAAGTAAAAGAAATCGCAGTCAAAGGAAATGCCGTGATTTTAAGCCCTGCGGCCGCAAGTTACGACCATTTTAAGAATTTTGAGGAGCGCGGAGACGTGTTTAAAAGTCTTATTTTTTGTTAATTTCTTGTTGATAATTTGTCTTTTTGATTATATGATATTGTTTGATGGATTTTGTGTACGAAGGAGAATGTTCGAATGCTGGAGATAATTTCTAACGAAGCCGGTTCTTCCGCGCGAATAATCGTTGTCGGAGTGGGCGGTGCAGGAAACAATGCCGTTAACAGAATGGTGGGCGAAAGCTCTGCCGTAAAAGATACGGATGAAGTGTCCGGCATCAGATATGAAGAGAAGATAAACGGAGTTGAGTTTATCGGTGTTAATACCGATAAGCAGGCTTTGCAGCAGTGTAAAGCTCCCAAACTCATTCAGATAGGTGAAAAGCTTACCAAAGGTCTCGGTGCAGGTGCAAAGCCCGAGGTTGGTGAGAAAGCAGCCGAAGAAAGTTCGGATGTACTTGAAGAGGCCATTCGCGGTGCGGATATGGTCTTCATTACATGCGGTATGGGCGGTGGTACCGGTACAGGTGCGGCTCCCGTTATCGCAAAGATGGCTAAAGGTATGGGCATCCTTACCGTAGGTGTTGTATCCAAGCCTTTCCGTTTTGAAGGAAAGACACGTATGGTCAACGCTTTGAGCGGTATCGAAAAGATCAAAGACAATGTTGATACACTTATCGTTATTCCCAACGATAAGCTTCTTGACATAATGGACAGACGTACTTCATTCCCCAACGCTTTAAAGAAAGCAGACGAAGTACTTCAGCAGGCAGTATTCGGTATTACCGATCTTATCTACAAGTCCGGTCTTATCAACCTTGACTTTGCGGATGTACAGACTGTCATGAAAGACAAGGGCGTTGCTCATATCGGTATCGGTTCCGGTAAGGGCGACAACAAAGCAGCTGAAGCTATCGAAATGGCTGTTAAGAGTCCTCTTCTTGAGACAACTATCAACGGTGCGGACCACGTACTTATCAATATTTCCGGTGATATCACTCTTGCAGACGTTTCGGATGCATCCGAGTACGTAAGAGAACTTACGGGCGACGATGTAAACGTTATCCTCGGTGCGATCTACGATACCGAGCAGTCCGATTCCTGCATGATCACGGTTATCGCTACCGGTATTACCGACAACAACATAAGACCTCAGGGCTTTACTCCCATTAAGCCCATAACATCGGCTATGCCTTCTTCGTCCTTCACTTCGGTTAAACCCGTTTTGAATGCATCGGCTCCCGTAAAGAGCACCGAAAGCCAGACGGCTGCCGCAGGTCTTAACACCGTTCCGGACATTACAAGCAATGTCGCGTCCAGAACACTTAAAGTTCCGGATTTTCTTAATTCCAAGAAGTAAAGGAGAAACACGACATGAAATGTCCTTTCTGCAGTTTTGCCGATACGAGGGTTATTGATTCAAGACCCGCCGAAGACAACAATTCAATCAGGAGAAGACGTGTTTGCGATGAATGCGGTAAGCGATTCACAACATATGAAAAGGTTGAGACGATTCCGCTCATTATCATCAAAAAAGACAAGAATCGTGAACAGTACGACAGATCAAAAGTTGAAGCAGGTGTTTTGAGAGCCTGTCACAAGCGTCCCATAGCGGCAGAGCAGATATCAAAGCTCGTAGACGAAGTGGAGACTGAAATCTTCAGCCTTGAAGACAAAGAGATTGAGAGCCGCGTTATCGGAGAACTTGTAATGAACAAGTTAAAGGACATTGATGATGTTGCTTACATCCGTTTCGCATCTGTTTACAGAGAGTTCAAAGATGTGAACACATTTATGGACGAGCTCAAGCAGGTCTTTTATAAGTAAGATTTCACTGATGGTCATGTGAATGCATGGCCATCTTGCATGAAATAAAAAAACTAAATATTTTAAGAAGAACAGGAGACATAACAATGAAGAGAATTATTGCTTTAGTGCTTGTGTCAGTAACACTGGCTATTGCACTCTGCGGATGCGGAGGTGATAAGACGGAGGGAGGTTCTTCAAAGATTACCATCGGCATTCCTCAGGATCTTGAGGACAGTCTTGACCCCCACGAAGCTGTGGCGGCAGGAACCAAGGAAATCCTTTTTAACATTTTCGAAGGACTTTTGAAAGCCGACAGCAACGGTAATTTGATTCCCGCCGTAGCTAAGAGTTATTCGGTATCCGAAGATGCTCTTACTTACACCTTTACATTACGAGAAGACGTAAAGTTCCATAACGGAAACACGGTAACGGCGGATGATGTTGTATACAGCATATTAAGAAACGCCGATGACGGAAGCGGAAACGCTCTGATATCGGCGTTTTTAAATATCGATTCCGTCAATGTTGAAGGAAGCGACATCGTTATCACGCTTAAAGCTCCCGATCCCGACTTTATCCAGTACATGACACTTGCCATCATTCCCAAGGATCAGAGTGACACAGCTACCAATCCCATCGGAACGGGCCCTTACAAGTATGTATCAAGATCACCCCAGGAGAATATCGTCTTAAAACGTTTTGACGAGTATTGGGGCGAAAAGGCTTATATCGAAGACGTTACACTTAAGATCTGCGCAAACGCCGATACGATCGTAATGGATCTTAAGGGCGGTTCGGTTGATTTCTTTGCACGTATCACAACAGCTCAGGCGCTTCAGCTTGAAGGCTCGAACTTCGAGATACTTGAAGGAACCATGAACCTTGTGCAGGCAATGTACTTAAACAACGCGGTTGAGCCTTTTGACGACGAGAGAGTTCGTCAGGCACTTTCATATGCCGTAGATCCCGATGAGATCATTGAACTTTCTTTCGACGGCAAAGGAACGAAGATCGGATCATCCATGTTCCCTGCATTCAAGAAGTACTATATTCCCGAAACGGCAGATGTTTACAATGTGAACATCGAGAAGGCAAAAGAACTTCTTGCGGAAGCAGGATATGCGGACGGATTTTCTTTTGACATTACCGTACCTTCGAACTATCAGCCTCATATCGATACCGCACAGGTTATCGTTGAGCAGTTAAAGAAGATCGGTGTAACCGCAAACATTAAGCTCATTGAGTGGGATTCATGGCTTTCCGATGTTTATTCGGGAAGAGATTTCGAAGCAACCGTTATCGGTGTTGATGCTTCCACAATGACTGCCAGAGCAATGCTTGAAAGATTCGTATCTGATTCTTCCAAGAACTTTATAAACTTTAGCGATCCCGAATATGATGAGCTTATCAATAAAGCTCTCAACACATATGACGATGAAGAGCAGACCAAGCTTTATAAAGAAGCTGAGTGGATACTTACAAACAAGGCTGCCAACGTTTATATTCAGGACCTTGCACAGCTTGTTGCGATCAACAAAAACTATACGGGATATGAGTTCTATCCCATTTATGTTTTGGATATCGCCAAGATCAAACCCGCAAATTAATTTGCATCAGGAAATATAAGGAGGAGAAGAACATGAGGTACGCACTTAAAAAGACGGCAACCATGATAATAACGCTGTTTTTCGTGTCGGTTCTTGTGTTCTTCTCTTTTTCTTTGATCCCCGGCAACCCCGCCATCAGTAAACTCGGAACCGAGGCGACACCCGAAAGGATAGAAGCGCTTTCCCATGAGATGGGCCTTGATAAACCCGTCGCTCAAAGGTTCACGGAATGGATATTCGGCGTTATAAGGGGTGATTTCGGTAAGTCATACAGCTACAGCCAGTCCGTTACAAGTCTGCTTTCGGACAAGATAAAGACGACGCTGTTGCTTTCGTTTATGGCCATCATCATCTGCACGATCATTTCGATACCTTTGGGTATATTTATGGCCAGAAAGAGCGACTCAAAACTTGATATCGCCCTTTCTACGATAAATCAGATAATAATGGCTGTTCCTTCTTTCTTCTCGGGTATCATCCTTACACTTATATTCGGCGTGGCATTTAAACTGTTCACTCCCGGTGCTTATGTATCCTACAAGACAAATTTCTTCGGGTGTCTGGGATATCTTTTCTTCCCGGCATTGGCGATTGCGCTTCCAAAGATTTCTATGGTAAGCAAACTGTTAAAAGATACCGTACTTAAAGAATCCGAGAAAGAATATGTGAGAACCGCTTATTCCCGCGGTAATCGCACAAAGGCCGTTTTCTACGGACATGTTCTTGGCAATGCACTCATACCTGTGATCACTTTCATGGGAATGACTTTTGCCGATATCATTGCAGGCAGTATTATCGTTGAACAGGTATTTTCGGTTCCGGGGCTTGGAAGAATATTACTTTCATCTATCTCGGGCAGAGATTATCCCGTTATTGAGGCAATCATTTTATTGCTTGCATTCTTTGTGGTGTTAAGTAACCTTATCGTGGATCTTTTGTATCACAAATTCGATCCGCGAATTCATGTATAGGGGAGAGATATGGATAAGACCAAGAAACTCAAATTCATAATCGGCCTCTCCATTACCGGTCTCATCGTTTTAATGACGTTGGTCGGTATCATTAAGACACCTTACGATCCCTGCGCAATGGACGGAGCCGCTAAACTTGCGGGCATAAGCCTTAAGCATCCCTTCGGCTGCGACCAGTTCGGACGTGACATTCTGTCCCGTGTTCTTGTGGGTGTAAGGGAAACCATGCTTATATCGGCATGTGTCGTTTTCATCGGTGTTTTCTTTGGAACGATCATCGGAACAGTTACCGGTTATTTCGGAGGCTGGCTCGATGAGATACTTATGAGACTTAATGACGCCGTGCTCGCATTCCCTTCGGTATTGCTTGCACTCGTTGTGATAGGTCTTTACGGAAGCGGAAGATACCAGCTCATCGCGGCACTCGGCATCGCTTTTATCCCGAGTTTTGCCCGAATCGTGCGCGGCGAAGTATTAAAGATAAGAAACCTTGATTACATTCAGGCCGTAAGGCTTTACGGCGCAAGTCATTTAAGGATAATAGCAGTACATATTCTTCCAAACCTTAAGACCGTGCTTCTTTCTTCGATAATAATCGGATTTAACAACGCGGTACTTGCGGAAGCCGGCATGAGTTACCTGGGTATGGGTGTGGCGCCTCCGGCACCGTCTCTTGGAAGAATGCTTTCAGAAGCACAGGCTTATATTTTTTCAAATCCGTTAACGGCAATATTCCCCGGAATCGTGATAGTCATCATGATACTCGGATTTTCACTCCTCGGAGACACGATAAAGAAGAACTAAGATTATGATGCTTAAAGTTGAAGATTTATGCATTAAAATTCATGACAGAAAGAGCACCGAAACGGTGGTTAAGGATGTTGACCTTGAAATGAACAAGGGAGATATCCTTGGAATCGTGGGCGAATCGGGCTCCGGAAAGACGATGACAGCACTTGCGATAGCAGGTCTTTTGTCGCGCCATGATATGGAAAAATCCGGTCATATCATCTTTGAGGGCATAAACTTACTGGAATGTAACAGAAAAGTTCTTCGTAAGCTTCAGGGATATGAGATAAGCATGATCTTTCAGGAGCCCCTGAACTCTTTAAATCCCATAATCAAAGTGGGAAAGCAAGTTGAAGAAAGCTTAAAGATACATACGACTATCGATAAGGCTGAGCGAAAAGAAAGAGCCATACAGGCGTTAAGGGATGTGGAACTTGACAATCCCGAGGCAGTATATGAAAGCTATCCTCACGAACTTTCAGGAGGTATGAGACAGCGCGCGATGATAGCTGCTGCCATGATAAGCCAGCCGAGACTGCTTATAGCAGACGAACCGACAACGGCTCTCGACGTTACCATTCAGGCGCAGATCGTGGAACTGTTAAAGAAGATTAACAGGGAACGAGGTACTGCCATTCTTTTCATCTCACACGATCTGAGTCTTGTAAACACTTTGTGTGAGAGAGTGCTCGTAATGAAAGACGGACTTGTTGTGGAGAGTGGCAATTGCAACGATATCTTCAGCAATCCAAAAGAAGAATATACAAAAGGTCTTATAGCGGCCATCCCCAAGAACCCTTTTGACAACGTACGATAGTTAGGTAAGCAAGATGGGAAATGTTTTGGAAGTCAGAAATCTGACTGTCGAATTTAAAAAGAATAAACAGCCGTTTTATGCGGTAAACGATGTTTCGTTTGACGTAAAAGAAGGCGAGATACTCGGACTCGCGGGAGAATCGGGCTGCGGTAAGTCCACTCTTTCACGTGCAATTCTTGGCATCCAGAAAAAGGGCGTTACCGGAACGGTAAAGCATTATTACAAGCGCCCTCAGATGGTATTTCAGGATCCCGCAGGTTCACTCAATCCCGCAAAAACCATCGAATTCATATTGAAAGAACCCATAACCGTTCGCGGTAATTTCTCCAAAGAAGAAAAAGACAGAAGAGTCCGCGAGATGCTTAAGATGGTGGATTTGGATGAAGAACTCCTTACGCGTTATCCCAACGAACTTTCCGGTGGTCAAAGGCAGCGTATATGTATCGCCGCTTCTTTAATGCAGCAGCCGAGATTTCTTATTGCCGACGAGCCGGTTTCCGCTCTGGACGTTACGGTTCAAAGTCAGATACTCGACCTTTTAAAGCGACTTCATAAGGAACTTAATCTGTCGATACTGTTCATTTCACACGATCTCAGAGTCATCTTTAACCTGTGCGACAGGGTTATGGTAATGAAGTCCGGACGTATCGTCGAAATGGGCTCAAAAGAGGATGTGTACTTCAATCCGCAAGATGAGTACACTAAAACATTGATGGATGCTGCCCGAACAAAATATGTTGCAAAATGACCTTTAACCAAAAATTAACTTAATATGGGTTAAGAAAGTGCAAAAATCTCCGATATATAGATTGTAAATGATAAGAAAATAAGTTATAATCGTAGATGTAAATCATTTATGTAAACTTTGAAAGAGGGAGGTGAGCACACATGGCAATTAACGGATTACTTGATTACGGCGGATTATATTCCAATTATCGTCCGGTTCAGATACCTATGGTTGATGTAGCTGAAGTTGCCAAGCAGGATGAACAGGCATTAAAAGCATCCGAAAACGTTGTGGCTGCTCCCGTTCTCGAGACTCCCGTAAACGACAACAGAAGTCGTATGGCAGATCTTGATAACATCTCTCTTAATTTCAATACAGGAGATGACTACTCATACATCGGTTCCGAATCCGATATGGCTACTCTCGATATGGAGAAGCTCATTTCCGATATGAAGAAAGACAAAGTATTGGAAGATTACCAGTACTTCGTAGGTTCCACCAATACACAGAACACCTTCGCAGACAACGACGGTGCAGTATTCCTAAAATATTAAAGCATTTGATACAGGGTGCCGCTTTCGCGGCACCCTTTTTTATGTTATACTTCATAAGTATCATTTGATGGAGTATAAACAATGTTTGAAAGTTTTTTCCCCTGTAAGCGCATAAGGTCGGCTTATGAGATCGATTATGTCGATCTTTATAAAAACGGCTGCAGAGCGCTTATTTTTGATATAGACAATACTCTTGTGTGTCACGGTGCACCTCAAAGCGAAAAGAGCCTTCCGTTTTTGCAAAATCTTATGGCTATGGGATTTGAGATTTTGTTTCTTTCCAACAACAAAGAACCGAGAGTAAAATCTTTCAACGATCCTCTGGGAGCGAAGTATATTTACAAGGCCGGAAAGCCCAATCCCAAAAACTACGTAAAAGCATGTGAACTCATGGGAACCGACATTTCTTCGACGGTATTTATAGGCGACCAGCTTTTTACAGACATCTGGGGAGCCAACAAGGCAGGCATCTATTCGATTCTCGTTGGACAGATAGGAAAAAAAGAAGAGATACAGATAGTTCTTAAGAGAATACTTGAAAAGGTAGTTTTGGCCGTATACAACAGGAAACTTAAAAAAGGTACATTAAAGGAAAAGAAATATGGGAAGTAAGATAAAACTGGGACTTTTGGGTTATCCCGTAGCACATTCCAAGTCGCCGCTCATACACTCGATGCTCGCAGATTTTAAAGGTCTTGACCTTTCGTACGAGCTTCTTCTTACCAAACCGGAGGATCTTAAGGCACGTGTAAAAGAACTGTTCGAAGAAGGATATCACGGGTTTAACGTTACTGTACCTCATAAACTTGCCGTCATCGATTCGCTTGTGAATGTGTCAAAGGTGGCTCAGAGTGTTGGGGCAGTCAATACATGTATAAGAACCAAAAACGGGTTCGCCGGATTTAATACCGATATAATGGGCTTTTCAAAGGCACTTGATAAGAACGGCATAGAGGTTGGCGGCCATGATGTCGTGGTATACGGTGCGGGAGGAGCAGCGAGAAGTGTTGTATTTTCACTCCTGCTAAAAAAGCCGGCTTCTTTATCGATAATTAACAGATCCAGAGAAAATGCGCTTAAACTTATAGATGATATAAAAGGAGGCATTGATACATCAGTTGTATCATGCAAGACTGAAGAAGAAATACTTTCTGAAAACAAGCGATTCGTTGCCGTTCAGACTACAAGTGCCGAACTGACGACAGGTGAGAGTATTGTAAAGAACGAGGCGATGTTTGAACTGTTTGATGCCGCGTACGACATCGTTGCCGTAAAGGAGCCAACCCCTTTCATAAAAGGCGCCAACGCTCGTGGTATAAAGATCGCAAACGGGTTCGATATGCTTTACTATCAGGCACAGGAAGCATTTGAACTGTGGACCGGCACAAAGATCACCGACGCTGAAGCAGAAAAGGTACGAAAGGAATTGAGTAAGTGAAGAACATAGTGTTCGTGGGCTTTATGGGCTCGGGGAAGACCACTCTTTCAAAGGTTTTGTATAAGGAGCTTGTAAAAGAGAACCCCGATATCAGACTTATCGATACAGATGCATATATAGAAGAGAAGCTTTCAAGAAAGATAAGCGATATTTTTGCCAAAGAAGGCGAAGCGTTTTTTAGAGTCATTGAGACGGAAACGTTAAAAGAGATCGCAGATATGGAGGGAACCGTCATCGTATCCTGCGGCGGCGGTATAGTAGAAAGAAAAGAGAACCTCTCAATACTTAAGTCCATCGGGACGGTTGTTTTTGCCAACACTCCCATCGATATCTTATGGGAAAGAGTCGGAAACGACCCCTTAAGACCGCTTTCAAAAGACAAAGACGCTTTCTTTTTGCTTTACAACAAAAGACTTGGCTTGTACACAGAAGTTGCGGATGTTATCATTGATACCGGTAACGATTCTGTAGAGAAATGTGTGGAAACCGTAAGGAGATCCTTATGAAAAAAATACTTATAATAAACGGACCGAATCTCAACATGCTGGGGAAAAGAGATCCGAAGATATACGGAAGCGAGACTTACGACGATCTGTTAAATAAGATCGCGAAAAAGTCCGATGAACTCGGTGTAAAGACAGAGGTCTTCCAAAGCAATCACGAAGGAGCGCTGGTAGACCGAATTCAGGATGCATTAACGGACGGAACGGATGCACTCATCATAAATGCGGGGGCATATACTCATTATTCTTATGCCATTCACGATGCTCTCGAGATACTTTCAATCCCCAAGGTAGAAGTGCATATCTCTGATGTTGAGAATCGTGAGGATTTCAGGAAGATTTCCGTTATCACCGCGGTTTGTACTTCCCGTATCATCGGTAAGGGTACTGACGGATATCTTATGGCGATGGAAGAGGTCGCAAAACTTTGATTGGCGGGAGTGATCGTTTAAATGGAAGCACTTAAAAAGAAGTTTTCTTTTTTGGACAATAAACTGTCGGATGTGATCGTTAAGATCCTCCTGGCATTCATAGCAGCGTTTCAGGTAGGTTATCTTATGTCGCTTGCGGCCCCTTTCGGTGCTGCATGGGGCATAGCGGTAACGCTTTCTTTTGCCGGAACCCTTGTATTGCTGTTTACATTGAAAA
>JAGCTJ010000111.1 GCA_017963665.1 Lachnospiraceae bacterium
GGTTAAGGAGAGTAAATATATATGAAACTGTTTGAACCCGTTGATATGAGGGAGGGACATCCGGTCCAAAAGATCGTAGCGTTCACCATTCCCATGCTTTTGGGAAATGTTGCCCAGCAGCTTTATAACACCGTTGACAGCATTATCGTGGGCCGTTACGTAGGGGACAATGCGCTTGCCGCAGTAGGAAGTGCGGGACCCATATTAAATCTTATGCTTGTATTGTTTATGGGTATTTCCGTAGGTGCAAGTATCATGGTCTCACAATATTTTGGAGCGCAGCAGCGCGAGGATCTTTCAAGAGCTATCTGCTGCTGTATAACCATGACGGCCACTGCGTCATTATTCATTATGATAGTGGGGCCTTTGGTGGCAAGACCGTTACTTAAGCTTTTAAATACACCTGCAAGTATCATCGACTGGTGCACAAGTTACCTTATCATCATATTTGTGGGTATCATGGGCGGCGGTTTCTATAACATTCTAGGCGGTGTATTGAGAGGACTCGGTGATTCGGTCTCTGCGCTTGTGTATCTTTTGGTCGCTACAGTTTTAAATATCATACTGGATTATGTATTTGTGGCGATCTTTTCGATGGGTGTTGCCGGTGTTGCATGGGCAACGGTCATTTCACAGTTCGTGTCCGCCGTTCTTTCACTTATAAAGATCACCAGGATGAAGGATGATTTTGACCTTAAGGCTTCATGGCTCAAACCCGACGGTTTTTACATAAAGTCTTTGGTACGTTTGGGTCTTCCTTCGGGAGTTACCCAGGCGATCTTCTCCATGTCGATGATAATCGTGCAGTCGCTTACCAACAGTTTCGGCGAAACTTTTATCGCTGCCAACGTAATAGTCATGCGTATAGACGGTTTTGTAATGCTTCCTGCGTTTTCTTTCGGAAGTTCCATGACCACTTTTGCCGGTCAGAATGTCGGTGCGGGACAGCTTGAAAGAGTCAAAAAAGGAACAAAGAACGCTACCCTTACGGCCATGGGCGTATCCGCGGTGATCACGGTCCTGATCCTTTTGTTCGGAAGACATTTAATGGCGATCTTTACAAAAACGGAAGAACTTATCAATTTAAGTTATCGTATGATGCAGATCCTTGCTGTAGGTTATATACTCATGGAAGTGACCCAGTGTCTTTCCGGTGTAATGCGAGGAGCCGGCGATACGGTAACGCCTATGTGGATCTCGATCCTTACTTCGGTAGTAATAAGAGTTCCGCTTGCATATATAATGGTAGATCTTACAAAAACCCCCGCACTTCCGCAGGGCGATTGCGGTATGATGTATATGTCGCTTGTAATTACCTGGACAGTCGGTGCACTTATAACGTTTATCGCATATAAGCACGGAAAGTGGCTTAAAACAGCCGACAAGCTTATTGCAAGAAATTAAAGAAGAGGATCTATTAGCCCATATCTTATGAAGGCTTCAATTTATGTGGAGCCTTTTTTTTATATGTAATTTCGCCGAAATTACTTATAAAAAAAGGCTCCGCGAATATGCGCACAAGCGCGAAATGAATATGTTGCTGTCTCAACCGCGCTTGGCGCGAGCGTATCGCAAACGATACGCTTTTTTTTTATTTGCCCGGGCGCATTTTTGGGTTATAGACTCAGACTATAACTCGAAATAAATTATAAACATTAGACGGTAAACCTATAGTAGTAGTAGTATTTGATTCAACAAAACAAAACGCCAACAAAAAAGAAAAACGGAGGAAATCAAAATGGCAAGAGTTGAATTTATCAAAAGAGAAGAACTTAGCGGAGACGCACTTAAGGCTTGGGACGCACAGGAGTCCAAGAACAATCTCACAAATATGAAGAAAGCACTTCTTAACGATTACGCAACATATGATGCATACATGGCATGGTACACCTCATGGGCAAGACTTGTTGAGGTTATAGGCGAGAAGGATGCGATCCTTTACTCACATGCAATATCCACCACAAACGGATGCCAGTTATGCTCACTTTTCTTCATAAGCGATGTAAAGGGACTCGGACTCGATCCTGCAAACCTTGTTTATGACGAAAAGGAAAAATTGCTTACGGATCTCGGAAGACAGATAGTAAAAGATCCCACGGCGGTATCGGATGAGACATTTGAAAAACTTCATGAGTTTTACAGTGATGCCGAGATCGTTGCGATCGTAGGATTTGCCGGACAGATGATAGCGACCAACAACTTTAACTCGGTATTAAGGATCGATGTTGATAAGAGACTTCTTCCTATCATTAACGAATTTAAGCCCGCAACATGGAGAGAAAACATAAAGTAACATACAGGTGACAATGATGAGTGTAACAGAGAAAGATATAGAAAAAGGTAGTGTTGCCGATGACATCATATATCGTCTCGATCATGTTACAAAGGTTTTTGAAGGAGCACAAAAGGTAGTTGCACTCGACGATGTAAGTTTAAGCATCAGAAGAGGTGAGATATACGGGATCATAGGTATGAGCGGAGCAGGTAAAAGTACACTTGTAAGAACGCTCAACAGACTTGAAGATGTAACTTTCGGAAAGGTTTATTTTGAAGGCAGAGACTTGACCGGATTAAAGGGAAAAGAATTAAGAAAGGCCCGCCAGACGGTCGGAATGATATTCCAGGGTTTTAACCTTTTAAGTCAGAGAAATGTCGAGAAAAACATCAAAGCAGCGTTAAAGATCGCAGATGTA
>JAGCTJ010000112.1 GCA_017963665.1 Lachnospiraceae bacterium
TCAAGAGCGGTCTGAGCATCGTCGCCCTTCTTGATGAAGTCCATCATCTTACCAAAGTTTACATACTTGTAACCAATGATAGCGTCTTCTTCGTCAAGAGCGATACCTGTGATATAACCGTCAGTAAGTTCAAGGTAACGAGGACCCTTCTTAAGTGTTCCGTATGTGGTACCAACCATTGAACGGGTTCCTTTACCAAGGTCTTCAAGACCTGCACCGATTGCAAGACCGTCTTCAGAGAATGCGGACTGTGTACGTCCGTATACGATCTGTAAGAAAAGTTCTCTCATAGCGGTGTTGATAGCATCACAAACAAGGTCTGTGTTAAGAGCTTCCATAACTGTACGTCCGGGTAAGATTTCAGCTGCCATAGCCGCTGAATGAGTCATACCTGAGCAACCGATTGTCTCAACAAGAGCTTCCTGAATGATACCTTCCTTAACATTTAAAGAAAGCTTGCAGGCACCCTGCTGAGGAGCGCACCAGCCGATACCGTGTGTGTAACCGGAAATGTCTTTAACTTCCTTGGCTTTAACCCATTTTGCTTCTTCGGGAATGGGAGCGCAGCCATGGTTTACACCCAACTTAACGGGGCACATTTCTTCAACTTCTTTTGAATAAATCATGTATTGTTTATCTCCTTTCGATTAATCAACTAAGCAAACATTATTTTTACATAATTGACATTAAAAATCCAGTAAAAAATGTCAGATTTTTTTAATAATTTCACCGTTGTTTTTGTGTATAGAGGATGCGGGAATCACTCCTCTTACACATGATGTGGGATATACGTTGGATTCTTTGCATATAACGGTTCCGGGGTTAAGAACGCTGTTACATCCGACTTCAACATTATCACCAAGCATTGCGCCGAACTTTTTAAGACCGGTTTCAATGTTTTGTCCTTCATTGTGAACGACTACAAGCTGCTTGTCGGATTTAACGTTTGAAGTGATGGAACCGGCGCCCATATGAGCCTTATAACCCAAAATGGAATCACCGACATAATTGTAATGAGGCACCTGCACTTTGTTAAACAGGATAACATTTTTAAGTTCCGTCGAATTTCCTACGACAGCGCCTTCTCCCACAATGGCTGAACCGCGTATGAACACACATTGTCTTACTTCGGCGTCTTTTCCTATTATGCACGGACCGCCGATATATGCCGAATCAAAAACTTTTGCCGACTTGGCAACCCAAACGTCATCCCCTCTTTTTTCGTATTCATCGGGGTTTAAAGTATTCCCGAGTTCAATTATGAATTCCTTGATGTGAGGGAGTGCTTCCCAGGGATATTCAAATCTTTCAAGAAATTCTTTGGCGATCGTCTCATCAAGTGTGTAGAGATCTTTGATCTTAATATCTGCCATAATCTTCCTTTCTTTTCCGACAATTCGGAAAGATCATTTATAAAACTGAGCCACGTAGGCATAGTCTCTTTTTAAATCCGAGAGTTTATTGACTTCTTTTACATGATTTGTATATTTGGAAACAAAATCATCCATTTTTGTCATGTATTCGGTATTGGTGATCTCACCTTTTGAAACGAGGTTAAGACCGGTCTCCCAGCTTGCCGTAAGCTTGGCGGAAAGAAGCTGCGGAATACTCCTCAAAACGACACAAAAGATCATTTCACCCATCTGTGTCGGTGTGAGTATCTGTGTTTTCTTATTTAGATTGAGATATCCGATGTTAACAAGCTTCTTTAATATTTCCGCTCTCGTGGCACTTGTTCCTATACCGCAATCTTTGATCTGTTCACGAAGTTCTTCGTCTTCTATAAGTTTTCCGGCGTTTTCCATGGCAAGTATCATTGAGCCGGAGTTGTATCTTTTGGGAGGTGAAGTCTTTCCTTCTTTGATCTCAAATGCACTCAGACAAACGTTTGAACCTTTCTTTAACTGAGTGACTTTTTCGAGATCGTCGGGTGAAAGCTTAAGTTCGTCATCTTTATCTTTGTCAGGATCGTCTTCTTTCTTTTTGGAGAAAGAATAATTCATGATCTTAAGATAACCCTCCGATTCGGTCGCCTTGAAATTGAACGCAAAATTCTCGCATTTGACATCGATCAAAAGATTGATCTTTTTATATATTGCCGGAGAAAGAAAGATCGCGATAAACCTCCTTGTTATCACTTCATATACGTTTTTGCAACGATCACTGAGTGAGTTCAGGTTATTCAAGCCCTGACCGGTGGGTATGATCGCATAATGATCGGTGATCTGTTTGTCATCTACATATTTTGACTTAGCTATACCTGCATATCCGTTTTTATCAAGTATCAGTCTTGCATAATCCGCAACGGGCGGATATCCCGTGAGACCGTTAAGGTTCTTATATATTTCTTTTGCCACCGCACTTGACAATACTCTTGCATCGGTACGCGGATACGTGCACAGCTTTTTCTCGTATAATTCCTGAACAACGTTCAGCGTTTCATCGGGACTTATCTTGAATAATTTGGAACACTCATTCTGAAGTTCGGCAAGATTAAACAAAAGAGGCGGATTTTTAACCTCTTTTTTCTTCTCAACGCTTAATACTTTCGCATCCGTTTCTTTATAAGGATCCAAAGACGAGATCAGATCTTCTGCATCGGCTTTTTCTTTAAACCCGTTATTGGAATATAGCTTTGGTGAATCAAAATATTTACTGGTGTCACATACTCTCCATTCACCTTTGCAGGAACCGTTTCCGATGGGTAATGTCGCGAGAACTTTAAAGAAAGGTGTTTCCACAAATTTCCTTATTTCATTCTCTCTTTCGACGACCATCCCCAAAACACAGGTCATGACTCTGCCAACAGATATGACAGCCTTGTCTTTGTTCAGGAACTCTTTTACGGAATAACCGTATTTTAAAGTTAAGGCTCTTGAAAAATTGATGCCCATAAGATAATCTTCTTTAGCTCTTAAATAAGCGGCTGCCGCAAGATTATCATAAGCGGAAATATCTTTTGCTTCCCTTATTCCTCTGTTGATCTCTTCTTCGGTCTGAGAATCGATCCATACACGCTTTTTTATCTTGTTATCTACATGAGCTTCCTGATCCACAAGTCTGTATATGTATTCACCTTCCCTTCCTGAGTCGGTACAAACATATATCGTTTCCACATCTTCTCTTGTAAGCAATTCTTTTACGATTGAAAACTGCTTCTTAACACTTGCGATGATCTCATATTTCCATGTTCCTTCCGAAGGAATAAAAGGAAGTGTATCAAATGACCATTTCTTATATTTCTCATCATAAGCATCGGGATAACTCATCGTAACAAGATGTCCCACGCACCATGTGACAATGGCGTCATCGGATTCCATATAACCGTCTTTGTTTACGGTGTTTAACTTTAAAGCCTTGGCAAATTCTTTTGCAACACTTGGCTTTTCGGCAATAAATAAGTTTTTTCCCATATATTACATTCTGTCCAAAAGGACCAGATTTAAATTCTTACTGATCTTACCCTCGAGAGTAAGTTTTTCATCAAAACGACTCGATGAAAATACATATATCTCGTCAGTGGGGAGTTCGGCCTTGTCTGCACAGAACATAAGCCATTCGTAATCGTCATACGTAAACATCGGTTTATCGAAATTGCAAAGACCGAGAGTCGCTCTTCCCTCTTCGTTATAGCATACAATATCAATTGTACCGGGCTTTCCGACCCAAGTACCGAAGGAATCGGCTTTAATGCTAAGTTTGTTCTTATCGTTTAACTTCTGCATATATTCAAGGCATATTTCGGGGAAATATCTCTGAACATAGTTTTTAAGCGTCGGATGAACAATCTGTTTATAAAAATCTTCGGCGGACATTGATTCAAGTAGGCTGAGATTTTTATAAAGATAGGAATATGTAAAATCAACGAAATGATTTGAGATCGAATAAATGCCTTTCTGAGCATAATCACGGCCTTCGGTATCTACGCTGAACACTTTTTTGACAAGTTCAAGTTCCATAAGATTCTTGATGTAAACACTTATCTTGGCTCGAGAAAACTCGGTATGTTCAAACAGTTCGTTGAGTTTATGTTTTCCCTCGGACAAAGCTGAAAGAATTGTATTGTAAACTCCGGTTTCTCTCAGTTCCTCGTTTACAAGATTGAATCCCACTTCACGTAACGGACCGTTGTCACGAAGTATCTTTCGAATGATGTTTTCTTTCAGACTGAGTTTAACGTCAAACATCTTCCACAGTCCCGGAAGACCACCGAGTATGGCCCATACATAAGAACATTCTTCATTTGTATAAATTGTGAAATATTCTTTCAGGTTTTCAAATGACAGTTCTTTCATCTTGATGAAGCCCGACAATTCAAAAGCGGCTTCTTTAATACGTGAAACCATCGAATTTTCAATAAATCCGACGGAAGAACTGAGCAAGATAACAAGATATTCCTGATCGTTCCATGAATTGTGAATAAAAGAGATCAATTCATCCATGAACGTGGGACATGTTTTGATTATGTGCTGAAATTCATCGATAACGATGACCTTCTTCTGAGAGTGTTCTTTTCCGAGAGACTGGAAAACTTCGGAAAATTCAGGGTACTTTAAAGTTCTCACACCAAGCGATGCGAGCCAAATACCGAATCTGTACTTCTGCTCTCTTTCAGATGCGGGGAATGCACAATAATAGAATCCGGGCTTATCCATCATAAATTCTTTGATAAGCGCGGTTTTTCCGATATATTTTTGACCGTACAATACGATTATCTGACTTTTGTCGCGATCGTAATAAGTACTGAGCTGCTTAAGTTCAGCATTTCTTCCGATTATCATATATGTATCCCGATTATTATATAATTCTTAGTAACAGGTTCTCTATTTCCTCATCGGAAACAGGTTTCCCCAGATAATACCCCTGTATGATATCGCAACCCATATTCTCTAAAATTTCAAGCTGTTCCTTTGTTTCAACGCCTTCAGCCACGGTCTCAAAACCGAGTTTCTTTGACATGCCGATCATCGTTTCTATAATGATCTTTGTTGAACTGTCGTTTTCGGCTGAGTCGATAAATGTTTTATCCAGCTTTAACGTGTCAGCGGGTAAAGACTTAAGATATTGAAGCGACGAATACCCCGTTCCGAAATCATCGATCGATATCCTTATTCCAAAGTCACGTAACTCTTCCATTTTTTCAAAGACCGTTTTCATATCATCGATTAAAACCGATTCGGTGATCTCGAGTTCAAGTTTTGATGGATCGAGTCCGTATTTATTTACCGTAGACATGACTTTTGTTACAAAGTCAGGACGTTTATATTGGATTGAAGATATGTTTACCGACAATATCATGTCATAATCATATTTCTTCTTCCATTCCATAAATATCTTTACCGCCGTATCCAGCACCCAATCACCGATGGCAATGATGGAACCTGTTTTTTCGGCAAGCGGTATAAAGATTCCGGGAGAAACTATCTTTCCGTCGGGATTTTTCCAACGTATCAATGCTTCAACACCGCGAAGCGTCTGAGTTACCGAATTGAACTGCGGCTGGAAATTTAAGAAGAAATCCATATTGCTAACCGCAATTTTCAATCTGTTCTCAATATCTATGGAATTTTTAAATTCATTCAACACCGTTGTATCAAAGAACTTAATCGTATCTTTTCCGGCTTCTTTTGCCTTAAGCATTACTATCTCGGCGCCGTTTATAAGTTCAAGGGCGCCGGTACCGCCTTCGGGATACTCGGAGACACCTATGCTTACGGTAAAAGATACTTCACTTCCGTTGGTGAGTTTGAAAGGTTTTGATGTCCGTTCTTTAATTGCATCACATATCGCATCGACTCTCGTCTGACCTGCCGGATCATATATGGCAAGGGCATAAATGTCGCCGTCAAACCTTGAACCGATTATCTTATCGTTTAACAATTCTCTCAAATAGATACCGAAATCCTGTACCACTTCATCGCCATATATGATTCCCATTCCGTCGTTGATCTTATGGAAATCATCGATGTCGATCATTAAGACCGAAACGATGGTTCTTTCTTTCTCTACCTTTTCAAGAAAATCTTTTAGTTTCTGAATGAAATAATTTCTGTTGTAAAGACCCGTCACAGAATCATAATAAGCCATGAAAGAAAGCTCGTTTTTTAGATTCTGTCTTTTGGTTACGTCGTAAAAAGAAATAAGTTTTTCAGAAATCGCGCCGAATTCATCGTAATGAATAACGGACTGAATCTCGACAAAGGTTTTGTTGTCGGTCAGTTTTGCAACATAAACTTCTTCGTCTTTGTGTTCTTTCTCCAGATAAAACAGATTTCTGACGTTTTCCTTGTCTTCGTCACAGATAACTTCCAGCGTTCTTGTAAGATCCGAATACTCATTTAACTTGAAATCGAAATATTCATCCCAGTTGCCGTATGTGTTTAAAGTGGAAGTATTGGGATTGTAATAGATGAATGTTCGTTTAAACGAATTCAATATAAGATCGTATATTTTCTCGTTGGCGGTATATGTTTTATTAAGTGCCGACAACATATCGACCTGATATAACAAATCGTCCATAACAAAATACCTTTCTCTTTTATCCTCCGTCGGGAAAAACC
The DNA here is from genome assembly GCA_017963665.1 of Lachnospiraceae bacterium. GTDB lineage: Bacteria > Bacillota > Clostridia > Lachnospirales > Lachnospiraceae > UBA1258. The sequence continues at coordinate 6,561 of JAGCTJ010000112.1, forward strand.
CGACGGAAGAATAAATATTTTAAACGATCAAATATTACTTGGCGGTAATGTAACCCTCTGCTTTTAAAAGCTCTGCGCAAAGAACCGCACCGCCTGCGGCACCTCTTACAGTATTGTGAGAAAGACCTACAAACTTGTAGTCATAAACAAAGTCTTCTCTTAAACGTCCGATGGAGATTCCCATTCCGTGTTCAAAGTTTACGTCAGCCTTAACCTGAGGACGGTTATCCTCTTCAAGATACTGGATGAACGTTTCGGGAGCCGAAGGAAGTTTTAATTCCTGAGGGCGACCCTTTGCGTTTCTCAAAGCATCGATAAGCTGTTCCTTGGTGGGTTTCTTCTTAAACTTTACAAATACAGCAGCCGTATGTCCGTCAAGAACGGGAACACGGATACACTGCGTTGTAATAACAAGTCCATCCTTCTTAACAATCTCACCGTTTTCATACTTTCCGAGAATTCTTAAGGGCTCCTGTTCACTCTTTTCTTCCTCGCCGGAGATGAAAGGAATGACATTCTCAATCATTTCAGGCCAATCCTTGAAAGTTTTACCCGCACCGGAAATAGCCTGATACGTCGTAGCAACTACTTCATAGGGCTCAAATTCGCTCCACGCCCAAAGTGCGGGAGTATATGACTGGATCGAACAATTGGGTTTAACACAGATAAATCCGCGCTTTGTTCCGAGTCTCTTCTTCTGATCTTCAATAAGTCTGATATGATCGGAATTAATCTCCGGAATGACCATGGGAACATCTTTCGTCCAACGATGTGCTGAATTGTTGGAAACTACGGGTGTTTCGGTCTTTGCATATTCTTCTTCAATCTTTCTGATCTCATCTTTGGTCATGTCCACTGCAGAAAAACAGAAATCAACTTCGGAAGCAACCTTTTCAACTTCCGTTACATCTTTTACGATGATTTTCTTAACAGATTCAGGCATGGGTGTAAGCATTTTCCATCTGTCACCTACCGCCTCTTCGTAAGTTTTTCCTGCGGATCTGGGGCTGGCTGCTATAGTTGTAACTTCAAACCAGGGATGATTCTCAAGTAACGAGATGAATCGCTGTCCGACCATTCCCGTTCCGCCTAAAATACCTACTTTTAACTTTTCCATTGCTTTATCCTCCAACTATTGATAACTAAAACTGATTCAAAAATTTCTTTTCTGCTTCGATCGTCTTAAGCACAGAAGTTTCAGAACAACCGCCTGCGGTAAGTCTCTTTTCAACACAGGTTTTTAAAGAAATTTCTTCGTAAACGTCTTCATCAAACAATTCGGAAAACTTCTTTAATTCATCGATCTTAAGATTGTCGATTGCAATATTCTTTGAAATACAGAAAACAACCAATTCACCTATAACTTTATGAGCATCTCTGAAAGGCATGCCCTTCTTAACAAGATAATCGGCAGCGTCCGTAGCATTGGTAAAACCTTTAACGGCACTTAATGCCATAGTGTCTTTATTGAATTTTGTGGTTGAAAGCATTCCGTCATACATTACAAGGCAATCATGTACCGTCTTGAATGCATCGAATGAAACTTCCTTATCTTCCTGCATATCTTTATTATATGCTAAAGGAAGTCCTTTCATTGTTGTTAGAATGCTCATCAAAGCACCGTATACACGCCCGGTCTTACCGCGAACAAGTTCACAGATATCCGGATTTTTCTTCTGAGGCATTATTGATGAACCGGTGGAAAAAGAATCATCTATCTCAATAAAACCGTATTCGTTCGAATTCCAAATGATCATTTCCTCCGACAATCTCGATAAATGCATCATGATCGTCGATAAAGCGCTCAAAAACTCGATAAGATAGTCTCTGTCGGAAACAGAATCCATCGAGTTAAGTGTCGGTCCGTCAAAGCCAAGTTCCTTTGCCACAAAATCTCTGTCCAAAGGATACGTTGTTCCTGCCAATGCACCTGCGCCCAGAGGCGAATAATTCATTCTTTTGACTATATCATCAAGCCTTGATACGTCTCGCTTAAACATCTCAAAATATGCAAGCATATGATGTGCGAGAGTAACCGGCTGTGCCTTCTGAAGATGAGTAAAACCTGGCATGTAAGTGACTGTATTGTCCTCTGCTATATAAAGAATCGTTCTTAAGAGTCTGACAAGATCTTCTTTGATCAAAAGAACGTTTTTCTTGGTATAAAGCCTGAAATCCAAAGCCACCTGATCGTTCCGGCTTCTTCCGGTATGAAGTTTCTTGCCGGTATCGCCGATACGCTTTATAAGATTGGCTTCCATAAACGAATGAATATCCTCATATTCTTCGGTTATTTCAAGCTTGCCTTCGTTTACGTCTTCTAAAATAGACTTAAGACCTTCGATAATGGCTTCACCTTCTGTCTTAGAGATGATACCGGTTCTTGCGAGCATTGTCGCATGAGCGATACTGCCCTCAACATCCTCGTTTATCATGGCCTTGTCGAAGTTTATCGAAGCATTAAATTTATAAACAAGTTCGTCCGTTTCTTTGGTAAAACGTCCTCCCCAAAGCTGAGCCATCGTTACTCTTCCCTTTCATCTAGAAATTAAATCTAATTTTAGCATATACTATACCCCAATTCAATAAATATGGACATATAAAATTGCATAAAAACAAGTGGAAATGACAAAAAAAGAACAGACAAAATGCCTGTTCTTTAAGCTCCCGGCCGGACTCGAACCGGCGACCTACGCATTACGAATGCGTTGCTCTACCAACTGAGCCACGGAAGCATCCTTAAAATAACGACAAAGGTTATTATAATCAAAGATTTTTGTTTTGACAAGATTATATTTTGTGAAACATCGAAACGGATAAAGGACTTAACGTGAACTTTATCGTGTTCTTGTCTTTATGTGATTTATCGGCATGGGATACAAGAGGTGTATCTTTAACGGTATGATCACCGCCATAAATTACATCGTTTGAATTAAATATTTCTATAAACGATGTTTTCGTGGCAAAATCCAGTTCAACAGTCTTGGGCTTGTCTGAGAAATTAAAGGATACCATGATTTCCTTTTCGTCGCCTTTTCTAAGGAATGTAACGGAAGATCTGTCGGGATCGGTCGTATCAAGCCATTCAAAACATTCTTTTTCGTTTACGCGTGTATTGAAAGCAGGATGAGTTTTATACAGGTTATCAAGCTTGTTCAAATAATCTGTAAGCGTTGCGTTTTCAAATGAAGTGAAAGGAAGACATTTAAGCCCGGGCACAGTAAACAATGCGGCAAGCATAAGTTTGAAGTTTTTGTACTTGTCTTCTGTGTTTCCGTCAAATTCATCCACAAGCAACTCTTCGGTATTACCGTAATCACCAAGAGGTAGCAACACAATAAAACGCTCACAGAAAGCGTTTATCAAAACGTTTGTAAGTTCGTTATAGTGAAGTTTTCTTTCTGCCGGACTGTGTTTAAAGTATAAACGCATGCTACCGTGAAGATGATTGTCGAATTTGTAATCAAATCCGAAACCGTCGTCTTCCAACGCTTTAGTAAGATTAAAGGAATTAAGCGAATCACCGGCGATGGTAATTATCCGATCGTTTTTCTTATGAAGCACAGAATTTAAATGCTTAAATAATTCTTCGCCACCGAGATTTTCGGGTTTTCCGTATATATTTACGGTATAGTCATTCTCTCCTCTTGAATAGTTGTGATAAAGTATCCTGTCTGTATTTCTTAATACAAAACCGTCAAATCTGAATGTTTTGAGGTAATAAAATGCGGCGCTGATAAGATAGTTTCTCACATACTTCTTTGAAAAATCAAAGGTAATGGTTTGGTTGATCTCTCTGTCATCCAAAGCTTCGTAAAGTTTTCTGCCGTCAAAACCTTTAAGACCCTCGTTGTCATTGGACATGGAAGAAAGATCGAGAGTGAAAATAACGGGAATATTTTCCTTATGAAGACCGTTTACGATATATTTGATATCTTCTCGGTCAAAACCGTTAATGGAAAACAGAGAATAAGAACATATCTTGTTGTCTTCTTTTGTAAGATTGTCGAATATAACGGCATCGTAGTCATAATCCTTTATAAACTTGACTATTCCGTCAAGAGCATCGGATACGGACGCATTCTTTGTGAGGAAATGACGAAGCCATATCTCGCCGAAGGATAAAGGTTTGCTGTAATCGTTAAGACAATATGTGTTTTTGTTATATTCGTCATCATTCCAAGAAAAGAAAGCATCTTTAGATACTATGGATGCCCGCAGTGCGTTTCTTTCAATTTCAACGGAAAACGGATCTCTTTTAAGATATGTCATTCCGTCTTTAAGCTTGATCTCGTATTTGTATACATCGCCTTCTTTTGCTGCCGGAATGAAAATCGAGAATATACCCGTTTCATCCAGTCTTGTCATCTGGCTTATTCGACCGTCCCAGTTATTGAAGTTTCCTACCACGCTGACTCTTAAAGCCATGGGAGCATAAACCATAAACGAAAAGCCGTTGACGCCTTTGTATTCGCATTCATGAACACCGAGAATGTTATACATATCATATAATATTCCGGCATAAAACTTATCTACATTGCTTTTGTCTAGTTTGGGCAAGTAGTTGTAAGATTCAAAACATTCTTCTATCGCCCCGTCTTTATAACAAACCTCATATGAATATTCGGGAAAATTACGATCCGAAGTCCAATAAGCGAAGAAACCTTCTTCGTCCACAAGACTCATCAAAATGTCAGCTTTTAATTCCGCACCCTTTATAAGAACGGATACGGCACCGGGAAAGAAACATTGTATCAATGTTCCTCCGTTAACACTGTGTTTGCCCAAAAGATCGTGAGGATGATCGCATTCGGAATAAATAATGCTTTCTATCTCGGGCCAGTTCATCATTTTGTAAAGTTTGTTATCCATGAAAGAAAAACCTCTGTAAATTTATTACTTTAAAACAATATCGGCAAATTTGATCGCTCCGGGACATTTTTTGTTCGGATCTGCCATTTCCCACGGATTCCATCTGCAATAATTTGAACAATGCAAACAATGTCCGTAAGGCTCATCGTTTAAAATATGTTTGGCAAAATGAGGATCCACAAGGCTGCCTTTTCCGATATCAACCATATCAACACCTGTTTCCAAGGCGTTTATGACATCTTCTTTGGAATTAATGTTATGAACCGCAAATATGGGCATATCGGGCATGATCTCTTTTATCTTCATTGCACCGTATACCGCAGGGGAACACTTAAATCCCTCCGGAGCAGACGCGTCGCAATCTCCGCCGTAAGATACATCGATAAAATCGGTATACTCTTTTATCGCTTTTGCATTTTTGATACCGTCTTCAAGGGTAGGTTCGAATGCACCGAAACGTATGCCGACTATAAAATCGTCTCCCACAGCATCCTTGACGGCTTTTAATGTTTCTATTGCGAATAATGCTTTATTATCACCGTATTCGTCGTTTCTTTTGTTATTTCGCAAGTTAAAGAAATTGGACAAAAGATATCCGTGACAGCCGTGCAGTTCAACTCCGTCAAAACCTGCTTTTTTTGCTCTGACGGCGGCTTTTGCGAAATCATCGATGGTTTTGTCGATGGTTTCTTTGCTCATTTCTTTGGCGTGATTTACATTTCTGTACACCATATCGCTGGGAGCGTCCGGTTCCTTGTCGATACCGTTTCCTCCGGCATGAAGAAGCTGTATAAAGCATTTTGCTCCGTATTCATGTACGGCATCGGTGATCTTTTTGAGCCCTTCGATTTGAGAATCATCCCAAATTCCGAGCTCGGTATCTGCAAGACGCGATCTTTTAGTTATCGCGGTAGCCTCAACAATTATTAAGCCGAATCCGCCTTGGGCAAGTTCTTTGTAATGCTCTATGTTTTTCTCTGTCACATAACCGTTATCATCCGTCCAATAAAAACAAACCATTGGAGGAACGGCGAATCTGTTTTTTATCGAAAGATCTTTTATCTTTAATTCTCTACGCATGAAATAACCCCCTGTTAACTATATTTCATGAATAAACAATCCGCTTAAAAGTTTGGGCTCAAACCAGGTTGATTTGGGAGGCATCAAAAGCCCCGCATCAGCCACATCAAACAATTCCGAAAGCGATGTGGGATACATTGCAAACGCAACACGTGCGTCTTTATTAAGACGATCTTTAAGGCCTTCAACTCCTCTTATTCCGCCCACAAAATCAATTCTGGAATCGGTCTTGGGATCGGTAATATTAAGTATCGGAGCCAAAAGATTTTCCTGAAGAACCGATACATCAAGCACACCGATGGGATCGGACTTCAGATATTCGCTCTTTAACGAAATAACATAGCATTTATCGTCAAGATACATATAAATATCGCCTTTTTTTGAAGGCTTGGATAAATCATTTGTTCTCTCGGCTACATTAAAGCGTTCACTTATTTTTGAAAGAAATGTATCCTTGTCATAACCGTTAAGATCCTTTACAACTCTGTTGTAATCCATGATCATGAGTTCCGAATCGGGAAAAGCAACGCTTAAGAAGTAGTTGTATTCCTTTGTGTTATCTCTTGCATCGGCATCGCCTCTTCTTAACTTGGAAACCGTGCAAGCCGAAGCACATCTGTGATGGCCGTCCGCAATGTAAAGGTTTTTTATGTTCTTAAAGACATTAACTATAAACTCGATATCTTTATCATCGCTTATCTCAAAAAGTCGCTGAGTAACGTCGTGATCTTTAAACTCGGCATAAGGACCGGCCGCTTTGATCTTCTCAAAGACTTTCGAAAGACTCTTGTCATCTCTGTACGCAAGGAATATGGGTCCTGTCTGCGCACTTAAAGTATCAACGTGATTGATTCTGTCGACTTCTTTTTCCGCTCTTGTATTCTCGTGTTTTAAGATGATATTGTTTTCATATTCATAAACCGAAGCAGTACAAACGAGGCCGGTCTGAGAACGACCGTCCATTATCTGTTCATAAAGGTACAAAGAAGCTTTTTTGTCTTTTACAAACTGCTTTTTATCGCGCATTTCCTCGTAGAGTTCTTTTGCCTTTTTATATACGGATTCATCGTATGTTGAAACACTGTCGTCAAGTTGTGTTTCGGCTCTGTCTATACGCAAAAATGAAAGCGGTTTGTCGCTTACATAATCTTTTGCTTCTGTTCTGTTAAATACATCATAGGGTAATGCGGCTATCTCGGACTCAAGTCCCTTTGCCGGGCGAACTGCCATAAAAGGTCTGACGGTAGACATTATGATAATCTCCTAACTTGTTTGCTTTATTGATTTTATCAAAATATGATAGAAACAACAACTTAAAAGTGATATAGTTAATCCATCGCAATCATGCCATAAACGGAGGAAAATCATGGAAAACGTTGAAAAATATATATGCGATAAAGTAAGTGCTTATGCGGATGAAGTACTTGACGGTATCGACCCTCAAAAAGTACAGGTTTCTTTCCAACTGGAAAAGTTAAAGCCCTGTATGGAAGAACTCGCCAAAGAACTTGGATTAAGCGTTGAAGACGTGTTCATAAAATATATGGATGCTGCCAGCGAAAGATCTGTAGACAGTGAAAAGAAGTTCCAAAGTACCATGGGGCACATGGATAAATACGGAGATTTCATGCAGTTTGAACAGTTTTGAATTAGTCTGTATGTAAAAAGGCGGAACCGTTTAATCGGTTCCGCCTTTTAATATACTCATTATTTTACTACTCTTACACGTAATACTCCGTCGATAGCTGCAAGCTTATTGGCGATATCAGTCGTAACTTCATCATCAAGATCCAGCATAGTATATGCAAATTCACCTTTTGATTTACTGAGAAGATCGGAAACATTGATTCCGAGGTCGCCGAATGATGCAGTGAATTTGGTGATCATGTTAGCAACATTTTTATGGAAGATACCTACTCTTCCCTTCTTTGTGCAAACACCCATATCAACTGCGGGATAGTTAACAGAGTTAACGATATTACCGTTCTCAAGATAATCGATCATCTCCTTAACGGCCATCTTAGCACAGTTGTCTTCAGACTCTGCGGTTGAAGCTCCGAGGTGAGGAGTTACGATACATCCCTTTGTTCCCACGGTAGTGGAATTCGGGAAATCGGAAACATATTTTGCAATCTTGCCGGCAGTAAGCGCGTCTACGATTGCTTCTTCATCAACAAGAAGATCACGTGCAAAGTTAAGAACGATTGCTGTGGGCTTCATCATGGCGATAGCTTCCGCATTAATGGTTTTCTTTGTGCTCTCAAGAAGCGGAACATGTATCGTAATATAATCACATTCCCTGTAAATTTCCGTTACATCGGTAACGTGCTTTACCTGGCGGTTCAATCCCCAAGCTGCGTTAACGGAAATATAAGGATCGTATCCGTAAACTTCCATACCGAGATTAACCGCAGCATTGGCAACAAGACCGCCGATGGCACCAAGTCCGATTACACCGAGCTTTTTGCCTGAAATTTCTGTACCTGCAAAGTTTTTCTTTTCTTTTTCGGCTGTCTTGGCGATGTTTTCATCATCACGGTTGTTAACACACCAATTGATACCACCTACAATATCTCTTGCGGCATAAATCATTCCTGCAAGAACAAGTTCTTTAACACCGTTTGCGTTAGCGCCGGGAGTATTGAATACAACGATACCTTTCTCGGCACATTTGTCCAAAGGAATGTTGTTAACGCCGGCACCCGCTCTTGCTATGCAAAGAAGGTTGTCCGAAAACTCCATATCATGCATTGCAGCACTTCTTACCAAGATACCATCGGCTTCGTTGATGTCCTCGGTCATCTTGAAATTATCGGTAAAATTGTTAAGACCTACACTCGAGATCGAATTAAGGCAATTATATTTAAACATTACGCATTCTCCTTTTCATACTTTGTAAGAAACTCTACAAGTGCCTCAACCCCGTCGATAGGCATAGCATTGTAGATGGAAGCTCTTAAGCCGCCCACACTCTTGTGTCCTTTAAGGTTATCAAAACCTGCCGCTTTTGTGGCAGCAACTACAGCTGCGTCCTTTTCTGCGGAATCGGTAACAAAAGGAACGTTCATCAAAGATCTGAATTCTTTCTCAACGGTACCCTTGAACATCTTTGACTGATCAAGGAAATCATAAAGTATCTTAGCCTTCTTCTCATTGTGAGCCTTCATAGCTGTAAGGCCGCCCATATCCTTAACCCA
>JAGCTJ010000113.1 GCA_017963665.1 Lachnospiraceae bacterium
AAAAGAAGGAAAAATAAATGTTTGATGACGATCTTATAAAAGAAGGGGTAAAAAGCCTCATAGAAGGAATGGGAGAGAATCCCGAAAGAGAGGGACTTGTTGAGACTCCCGACCGTATCGCGAGAATGTATCACGAGATATTTGCAGGATACGAGGAAGACCCCGGCGAGATACTCAAAAAGAGATTTAAAGTAGACAACAGTGAAATGGTATTGGAACGTGATATCGTTTTCTTTTCCATGTGTGAACATCATATGCTCCCTTTCTTCGGGCATGTTCACATCGCATACATTCCCAACGGAGAAGTAGTGGGACTCAGCAAACTTGCACGGTGTGTTGAGGTTTATGCAAGGCGTTTGCAGCTCCAGGAACGTATGACTTCGCAGATAGCGGATGCGATAAACAAATATCTGTCTCCCAAGGGAGTTATGGTGGTTGTGGAGGCCGAGCATATGTGCATGACGATGCGCGGTGTAAAGAAACCGGGAAGCACCACCACGACGATAGCCACCAGGGGTGAATTTGCGGAGAACAAATCGCTTCAGTGGCGATTCTTCGATATGTTAAAAAGATAAGAGGAGTATGGGGTATGAAAATTTCGGGTAGAGAATTTGATGTCAATAACCACACTTATATATTCGGAATCCTGAATGTAACGCAGGATTCTTTTTCGGATGGAGGCAAGTTCAACAATCTCGAGGCGGCTTTGGCCCACGCGGATCAGATGATCGCGGAGGGCGTCGACATTATCGATATAGGCGGCGAATCAACACGCCCCGGGTTTACTCCCATAAGTGCGCACATGGAGATTGAAGCGGTAGTTCCTGTCATTGAAGCCATAAAGAAAAAGTATGACGTACTTATTTCTTTGGACACCAGAAAAGCGGAAGTGGCAAGAGCCGGAATTGCCGCAGGGGTTGACATAATTAATGATGTAGACGGTCTGAAAGGTGATTCCGAAATGGCTTCGGTCATTGCAGAATCAGGGCTTAGCTGTGTTATAATGCACAACCGCGAGAACACAAATTATGTAAACTTAATGGATGACATCATAAAGGATTTAAAGGGTTCTTTGTACATCGCAAAATGCGCAGGAATAGCAGATGACAAGATCATTCTGGATCCGGGTATCGGATTTGCGAAGGATACCGCTCAGAACCTCGAGGTACTGAGAAACCTTGAAAGATTTAATGAACTTAAGTTTCCCATGATGCTTGCTCACTCAAGAAAGAGCGTTATAGGAAACACACTTGATCTTCCTGTGGATCAAAGACTGGAAGGAACACTTGCACTTACGGCACTTGCAGTATTTAACCGATACGGATTTGTAAGGGTACACGATATCAAAGAAAACAGACGGGTCATTGATATGTTGGAGGCAGTGTATGGACGAGATCAGCGTTAAAGGATTAAAGGTTTTCGCCTACCACGGCGTAAGAGCCGACGAAGAAAAGAACGGTCAGGAATTCCTGGTTGACATAACTGCATTTCTTTCCACAAAGGATGCCGGAAGAAGTGACGATCTCGAGAAGACCGTGAATTACGGAGAGCTTTCTTTCTTCGTGTATACCGTATTTAAAGAAAAGCGGTTCAGACTTATCGAAGCCGCGGCAGAATATCTTGCGGACAAATGTCTTAAACAGTTTGAGCATTTGAACGAGGTGGAAGTGACGGTTCACAAGCCAAGCGCTCCTATTACCGTGCCTTTTGAGGATGTTTCGGTAACCATAAGACGCAGATGGCACACGGCTTATATTGCCGTGGGATCAAACCTCGGAGACAGCGAGAACATCATTAAAGAAGGTGTCGAATATCTTACAAAAGCAGACGATATCGTACTCTATAAATCGAGTCGTCTTATTTCCACAAAGCCTTACGGAGTTACGGATCAGCCGGATTTTTTAAACGGTATGATCGTTGTTCGTACGCTTCTTGAACCCCACGAACTGCTGGACAGACTCCATAAAGTCGAGTCTTACGAAAAGCGGGAACGCACCATGCGCTGGGGCCCCAGAACCCTCGATCTGGATATCATTTATTACGACGATCTTGTGATGGGAGACGACGAACTTATCATCCCTCATGAAGATATGCAGAACAGAGATTTTGTGCTTAAGCCTCTTCTGGAGATCGCTCCGGGTAAGAGACATCCCATAACCGGAGACACCCCTGAGATGATGCTTAAGAAATTGCACGCATAAGGAATAAGAACATGTCAAAAACTTTGAGAAATACGATCGTTATAGTGGCGGTTATACTTTTCATTGCCGGAGCGATAGCATATTCGATCCATAAAGGAAAAGCTGCGGCTGTGCCTGCGGGAGTTGTGGGAAACACCGCAGGTAATCTTAACAACTACGGCTGGTACTGCGAGCAGGACGGCGTGGTCTATTTTTCGAACGCATACGATAACGGCGCTCTTTATTCGATGACGCCAAGCCGTCAGGATTTGAAAAAGATTATCGATCTTGATGTTGAGTATATAAATGCCGGCGGCGATTACGTTTTCTTTTACGGCGTTCCTTCCAACACGACTTCGGGTATCGGAAGCGTAGTTTCAAAGCCCGGAATGTATATGATCAAAAAGAACGGCAAAGACCTAAAGGCGCTCACAAAAGATATCTCCAGAAGCATGATCCTTTACGGAAACAAGATATATTATCAGCATTATACCGAAAAGACCGGAACCACCTTTGCAGTCATGGACGTAAGCAAGCATGAGTCCGAGGAATTGCTTCCTTACATGATCAATCCCGCATGTCTTTGGGGAAACAATATCTACTATAACGGTATGTACGACAACCATTTTCTTTATGCCTACAATCTGGACACAAATACCGAAAATCTTCTTTGGGAGGGCGATATCTGGAATCCGATCTTTGACGGCACTTACGTGTATTACATGGACGTTTTAAACGATTACAGACTTTGCAGATATTCAATCTCCAACAATACAATTGAGATATTGTCAAAAGAAAGAACGGATCTTTTCAACGTTTACGGCAATTTCATCTTTTATCAGACGTCGGGACAAAATCCCGCCCTTAAGCGTATGAATACGGACGGAACCGGCGTGGTGACGATTGCGGAAGGCGTTTACAATCATATCGGCGCTACATCGACTTACGTATATTTCTCGACTTTCGGATCGGATGTGCCGGTATATTGCACCCCTACATACGGCGATCCTTATGTGATCGAGTTTACCGAAGCAAGAGATGCGGTGCTTAACGGAAAGGACAGTAAATGAAAGAACGGGAACTAATCGTATATAAAGATTTCGAAGACGGTGCTTTGTTAAACGATATGGTTTATCTGATGGATAACTATAAAGACGAAAAGGCCGATACGGATAAGCTTAAATCAATGTTCTATTCCTGCTTCCACAAGCTTTTGGAACTTGCGGGACACTTCGGTTTTTACGGAAATCTTTGGCACTGCTATCTTTCAAATCTTTTGGTGAACAATGAAAACAGTTATTCCATGGCTTGTGAGATAGTCGGAGAAGTCACCGGAACGATAAATGATTGCGTGCTTCATGACATGGAGATTTTAAAAGAACTCTATGATTATGATTTTACTGACATGACCACGGCTCTGGGGATAAGAGATTTCAATCTGGCCCTCGATTATACGAGTTCTTCCAGAGAAAGCAAAGTTTACAATACGAGAATATGCTCACGTATCGTTGAACTGGCTAAGAAATTCAATGAAAACAACACTCCCGCCGAGATGAAGCAGACACTTACCGCTTTTTACAAAGACTACGGCGTAGGCAGATTTGGTTTACATAAAGCGTTCAGAATAGAGCATACCGATAACGGTGCGAACATCATACCCATCACCAATATCGCTCATGTGAGTCTCGACGATCTTATCGGGTATGAAGATGCAAAGAAAAAACTCATCGATAACACTGAGGCATTCGTGCAGGGCAGAGTGGCAAACAACTGCCTTCTTTTCGGTGATGCGGGTACGGGTAAGAGTTCCAGCATTAAAGCCATCGCCAACAAATACTATGAAGACGGCTTAAGGATAATAGAAGTTTACAAGCATCAGTTTGTGGACTTAAACGATGTTATAGCTCAGATAAAGAACAGAAATTACAAGTTCATCCTTTATATGGACGACTTAAGTTTCGAGACTTTCGAAACGGAATACAAATACTTAAAGGCCGTGATCGAAGGCGGTCTTGAGAAGAAGCCGAAGAACGTTCTCATCTATGCTACGTCAAACAGAAGACATCTCGTAAACGAGAAGTTTTCGGAACGCGGCGAGAACGCGAGAGAAGATGAAGTGCATTTCGGCGACACCATGCAGGAAAAACTTTCTTTGTACAACCGATTCGGCGTAACCATTTACTTCGGTTCACCCGACAAAAAACAGTACAACAACATCGTTACCGAGCTTGCCAAGCGTGAAGGGCTCGATATTGACAATGACAAGCTTTTACTTCTGGCCAACAAATGGGAACTTGCACACGGTGGTATGACGGGGCGTACGGCGGTTCAGTTCATCAACTATCTTAAAGGCACGGGAAACATTTAGACGCTATGCGCGAAGACGGGCAGATCATTAATCTTGATGATTCAAAGTATTACAGAAACAGAGAGTTGAGCTGGCTTCAGTTTGACCTTCGTGTTTTGGAAGAAGCAAAGGACGATCTCAATCCTTTGTTTGAAAGAATGCGCTTTTTGTCTATAAGTGCATCCAATCTTGATGAATTTACGGTCATCAGAGTCGCGTCTTTAAAAGATCTTGTTCATGCCGGTTTTACGGGAAACGATATAGCCGGAATGAATCCTACCGTTCAGTTGAGCCTTGTAGCACAATCTGCCAGAGATCTCATAAACGATCAGTATTCGGTTTACAATAACATGTTGTTATGTGAACTAAAAGAAGCCGATATCGAAATAATCGACTCGGCGGATTCTCTTTCAAAATCGGAAAAGGAATTCACCGATGCGGTGTTTGATTCCATTCTTTTTCCCATACTTACACCTGTTACGGTGGAGCCCGACAGACCGTTCCCGCTTATCAAAAACGAAACGATAAACATTGCGGTATTGCTTGAGGCAAAAAGCAATCCCGATAAGTTCGATTACGTTATCGTAGAGGTTCCTTCAAACGTCAACAGACTAATCGATATCTCGAAAGATAATTTTAAAAAGCGTTTTATCCTTACCGAAGAAATAGTAAAGGATAATCTCGGTAAACTGCTTAAAGGCCGAAATATCGTAGCTACCACGATCTTTCGTATAATGCGTAACGCCGATCTTACGATTGACGTTGAAGAAGCCGAAGATCTGCTCCTTAAGATAGAAGAGCAGGTAAAGCAAAGAGAATGGGGCGAAGTCATAAGGCTTGATATAGAAAACAACTCCGACGGAAGGATACTCTCCAAGCTTACAAGCGCATTAAAAGTGGCCGACAGAGACCTTTTCTTTGTACAGGGTCCCCTTGATCTTACATTTCTTGAAGAGATATATGCCCTTAAAGGCTACGACAGGTATAAAGAGTCAAAGTTTGTTCCGAAGATGCCCGCGTGGGGCGAAAAAGATAAGATATACGAAAGCATAGCGGCAAAGGACAGGCTTCTTTTCTGCCCCTTTGAGAGTTTCGATCCGGTAGTGAACCTTATCGACGTAGCCGCAGACGATCCTTACGTACTTGCGATCAAACAGACACTTTACAGAGTGGATAAGAAGTCCAAGATCGTAAATGCACTGGCAAGAGCCGCCATGAACGGCAAACAGGTTAAGGTGCTTGTGGAGCTTAAAGCCAGATTTGACGAAGAGAAAAACATAGAGTGGGCAAGAATGCTTGAAAGGGCCGGCGCTCACGTAATATACGGTCTTCCCAAACTTAAGACCCATGCAAAGATAGCACTCGTTATTCGAAAAGAAGGTACAAAGATCAAACGCTACATGCATCTGGGAACAGGCAATTACAATGCCACGACTTCGATGCGCTATACGGATATCGGATTGTTTACTGCGGACGATAAGATGGGCGAGGATGCGACCGAATTTTTTAACCGTCTCAGCGGTTTTTCGGACGATAAGCCCATGAACAAACTCATCACTGCGCCGGATTCGTTAAAGAAACGTATTCTTTCACTTATAGAACGGGAAAAAGAAAACGCTCTCGCAGGAAAGAGTGCAGCGATCGTTGCCAAGATGAATTCCCTCTGCGATCCGGATGTGATAAAGGCTTTGTACGAAGCTTCATGCGCCGGTGTTAAGATCGATCTTATCGTAAGAGGCATATGCTGCCTTAAAGTCGGCGTGCCCGGTGTGAGCGATAACATAAAGGTACGATCGATAGTAGGTCGTTTTCTTGAACATAACAGAATATTCAGATTCGAAAACGCCGGTGCTCCCGAACTGTATCTTTCCAGTGCGGACTGGATGCCGAGAAATCTTGAAAGACGCGTGGAGCTTATGTTTCCGATAGAAGATGAAGAGTTGAGAAGAAAGTTAAATCTGATTTTAACAAACCTTTTAAAGGATGATGTTAAATCGAGAAAACTTTCCAAAGACGGTAGATATTACAGCCGGGATGTGAAAGAAGAAGGATACAACTTCCAGGCTGATTATATGAACAGGGATCTTGATAAATGAACAGAGTGATACTTGCTTCGGCATCGCCGAGGCGAAAAGAGCTGCTTGCGAATATGGGTATGGATTTTGAGATAATCGTAAGCGATGTGGAAGAAAAAGTTACAAAAGTTAAACCAAGCGAAATAGTGGTCGAGTTATCAAAACTTAAGGCAGAGGACGTGGCCGGAAAAGTCGAAATTACTCCGGGCACGGTTATCATAGCTGCGGACACATTGGTGTTCCTGGGTGATGAACGACTTGGAAAACCCAAGGACGAAGAAGACGCCGTCAAGATGTTAAAAGAACTTTCGGGGCGCGTCCATGAAGTGATAACAGGTGTTACACTTATCTATAATAAAGGAAATTCAAGAGAAGAGGTTTCTTTTTTCGAAACTACCGAAGTTACCTTCGAAAAACTTGACGAAGACGAAATAAGAGAGTATGTTTCAACAGGTGAGCCCATGGACAAGGCGGGTTCTTACGCCATCCAGGGCAAGAGCGCAAAGTTTGTAAAATGTATTAACGGTGATTACTCGAACGTTGTCGGGCTTCCCGTTCCGAGTCTTTACAAGACTCTTAAGAGTAAAGGATTGATATAAATGTCTGATAGCAGATCTTACAAAAATTATTCCGGATATAACATGGGAATATGCTTACTCAGAATGTTTGCATGTTTCTGCGTTATCCTTTCGGGAAACTGGGAAATAAACGTGGCGACTACGGGAGCACTTGGATGGGTGAATTACCTTAAAGATTACTCGGTCGCTGTTTTTATGATACTTGCATTCTATTTCAGCGAGAAGATGATCGCCTCTTCGGATACCGACAGGCTTTTAAAGAGACTTTTAAAGCTCGTGGTGCCGCTTTTTGCGTGGGCGGTGATCTATTGGGCTTTCTATAAGGTTTTGCAGGAAGTGTTATATCCGGGTTACGAGATCACGGTTAAAGATCTTTTGTGGCAGGTGGTAACCGGTAACAGCATATATCTTAACCGTGCCATGTGGTTTCAGGCAGTTTTGATAGTGCTCACGATCTTACTGTGGCTCATCGTTTTTATCACAAACAAATTCCACAATCCCATATTCGGACTTCTTTCCATTGCATGCATCTATGCGGAGTATGCGGGACTTATGCTCTTTATCAACAATTACAGATCCGAACTGGCAGGGTCTCTCGGACGAATTCATGAGATGTTCCCGTTAGCGGTTCTTGGCTACATGCTGGCTTACTTCGGACTTATCGAAAAGTCGAGAAAGCATTGGATCATTACGATGATATTTACCGTAGTGGCACTTTGGCTTGTAAGAAGGTTCGGTGTGTTTGCCGATCCTTCGGTTCAGACTTTCGGATATGCAGGTATTAAGAAGATAGTGGTGGCAGTGATCCTTGTTTTCTTATGCTTCGCTCCGCCTCTTGAAAAGCTTCCGAAATTTGTGCGTACGATCATCGAGTGGATGACGAAATATACTCTCGGAATCTATTGTATGCAGGGACTTGTGACAACGCTTTTGCATTATTTCATCTCCCACAGAAACATCGGGATCGAGATGGAAACATATACCATATTCGATTGCATACGTATTTATGTGGTATGTTATGCGATATGTTTTCTTATCGCCAGAATCCCTTCAAAATGGACAAGAATGCTCGTGGAGTGATTTTTACTTGCAAAATGCGGCCATTTCTGTACAATGGTATAGGCTGCATTGCCGCTTGGAAATAAGGAGATATACATGATTTCAGCAAACAACGTAACTTACCGTGTAGGTAAGAAGGCGCTTTTTGAAGACGTTAACATCAAATTCACTGAAGGTAACTGCTACGGCCTTATAGGCGCGAACGGAGCGGGAAAATCAACCTTCTTAAAGATACTTTCGGGAGTTTTGGAGACCACCAACGGTGATATTTCCATCACACCCGGACAGCGTATGTCGGTTCTTGAGCAGGACCACTTCAAATACGATGACTGTGTTGTACTCGATACTGTCATCGCCGGAAATCAGCATCTTTATGATGTAATGAAGGAAAAAGAAGCAATTTACGCAAAAGAGGACTTTAGCGACGAAGACGGTATCCGCGCCAGCGAACTCGAGGCGGAGTTTGCGGAGATGGACGGTTGGGAAGCAGATTCCAACGCAGCGAGCTTACTTAACGGCCTGGGAATAGATACTTCGCTTCATTATTCATTGGTGGGTGATCTTGACGGTAATCAGAAGGTCAAAGTTTTGCTTGCGAGAGCGCTTTTCGGTAACCCCGACATCCTTCTGCTCGACGAGCCCACGAACCACTTGGATCTCGACGCCATCGCATGGCTTGAAGAGTTCCTTATCAACTTTGAAAACACCGTTATCGTGGTAAGCCACGACAGATATTTCTTAAACAAAGTCTGCACACATACCGCGGACATCGATTACGGCAAGATTCAGCTTTACGCAGGAAACTACGATTTCTGGTACGAATCCAGCCAGCTTCTTATCAAGCAGATGAAGGAAGCAAACAAGAAGAAAGAAGAGAAGATTAAGGAATTGCAGGAATTCATTTCAAGATTCTCGGCAAACGCTTCCAAATCAAAGCAGGCTACTTCTAGAAAGCGTGCTCTTGAAAAGATTGAACTTGATGAGATCAAGCCTTCCAGCAGAAAGTATCCTTACATTGACTTCAGACCCGACCGCGAGATCGGAAACGAAGTACTTACAGTTGAAGGCCTTACAAAGACGATAAACGGAGAGAAGGTTCTCGATAACATTTCATTCATTCTCGGAAGAAACGATAAGGTTGCGTTTGTAGGCGGAAACGAGCTTGCAAAGACAACACTTTTCAAAATACTTACAGGTGAGATGGAGCCCGATTCGGGTAACTACAAGTGGGGCGTTACAACTTCCCTTGCTTACTTCCCGAAGGATTCCACCGAAGAGTTCAACAACGATTACACCATAACCGACTGGCTCATGGGATATTCTCCGGTTAAGGATATCACCTACGTAAGAGGCTTCCTCGGACGTATGCTCTTTGCCGGTGAAGACGGAGTAAAGAAAGTAAAAGTACTTTCCGGTGGTGAGAAGGTTCGCTGCCTTCTTTCCAAGATGATGATCTCGGGTGCCAACTGTCTCGTACTTGACGAGCCTACGAACCACCTGGACATGGAAGCGATCACTTCCCTTAACAACGGACTTATAAAGTTCCCCGGAGTAGAGCTTTTCTCATGTCACGATCACCAGTTTGTCGAGACGACCGCAAACAGGATCATGGAGATTCTTCCGAACGGTTCGCTCATCGATAAGATAACAACTTACGACGAATACCTTGCAAGCGATGAGATGGCAAGAAAACGTACCATATTCACCGCAAACCGCGAGGACGACGAAGAATAAAACAGATAACGGCGCTTTCATGCGCCGTTTTTACGTCATAGATTACGGAGATTAAAAGATGATCGATCTTCACGTACATTCATGCCGCTCGGACGGAACTTTCACCCCTACGGAACTTGTAGATTATGCGATCGAAAAAGGACTTTCCGCTTTTGCGCTTACCGACCACGACACTACGGACGGTATCGCGGAGGCTGTTTCGTATGCCGAAAAGTTATGCAGTGAGGGAAGAAGAAACGTTCCGAGGATCATCAAGGGAATCGAACTTTCGACCGACTTAAACGGAAAAGACGTCCACATAGTCGGCCTCATGATAGACTGCGATTCGCCCGAGTTCAGGGAATACTTGAAAGAATTCGTGGACGAACGCAAAAACCGTAACATCAAAATGTGCAAGCGTCTCAGCGAACACGGAATCCCGGTCACTTATGAAGATCTCGAAGGGTCCGTGCAGGACGCGGTCATCACCCGTGCGCATTTCGCCGCATGGATGCTTGAACACGGCTTTGTATCGACAAAGCACGAAGCGTTTGAAAAATATATCGGAAACGGAGCTCCGTGCTATGTGCCCCGCGAAAAAGTCACTCCGGAGAAGGCTGTTGAGCTCATACTCAAAGCCGACGGCGTACCGATACTTGCGCATCCCATCCTCTACAAACTCCCCGACGAAGAACTCGATGCCCTTGTAAAGAGACTCAAAGAAAAAGGACTCATGGGCATAGAGGCCGTTTATTCAACATACAGTCTCGACGACGAAAGAAAGATAAGACGACTTGCAAAGAAGTATCATCTGCTCCTTTCGGGAGGCAGCGATTTCCACGGCGCCAACAAAGAAAAGATTGACCTCGGTACCGGATTGGGACACATTTATGTCGATGACAGCCTTCTTAAAGACATTGAACTTGCACGAAAGAACATTCTTTTTACCGATCTGGACGGAACACTCTTTTTGAACGACTCGACCGTGAGCGAAAACATGCGTGAGAAGTTAAAGGCCATGACCGACAAAGGACACAGGCTTGTTATCGCTTCGGGGCGTCCGCTTCCCAGCATAAAAGAGCGTATGGATCTTTTGAACCTTAACTTTAAGAACATGTACATCGTCTCAAACAACGGGGCGCTCATCGTCGACAACGTGACGGGAGAGAAGATATTCGAAAAGAAACTTTCGATGAACGTGATCGATGAGGTGCAGAAGATCTGCGTTAAGAAGAACGTGCACGTTCACAGTTATACCGAAAAAGAGATCATCGCTTTAAAGAACGACGCCGAGATGGAGTTTTACCATTCACGCATTCATATGCCACTCATTACCGTCACGGATATCGCCAGGTATTTAAGGGACGGTGCATATAAAGTTCAGATAATCAGCCTTGATAACAGACCTTTGTTGGAGGAGATAAAAGGAGAAATATTATGTAAACTTCCTGATGAGGTCGAATGCGTATTTTCAAACGACAGATATCTTGAAGTGCTTCCGAAAGACGTTACAAAAGGCTCCGCGATAAAAGTGGTCGCAGATCTTTTCTCCATGCCGATGTCTCACACTTATGCAGCGGGGGACGAAGAAAACGATATCTCAATGATTAAGGCTGCGGCCACCGGAGTGGCAATGGCAAATGCCTCCGAAAAGGTAAAAATAGCGGCTGATATCGTAATTGAAAAGACCAACGACGAAGACGGTCTTTCCGAGATTCTTGACCGTTTCTTTTCGGAATAGCAAGTAAAGAAAAACAGTGTAATTTATTGGTGCAAAACGGGCTTAAATGTGGTATACTTTTTTAGTGGCACGTCGACCTGTCGGTCGAGGTGCTCTGATTAACTCTAAAAAAAGGAGAATTCAATAATGGCAAAATGGGTTTACCGATTTGAAGAAGGTTCGGCCGATATGAGACCCCTTCTTGGTGGTAAAGGCGCCAACCTTGCCGAGATGACCAACCTCGGCCTTCCGATCCCTCAGGGATTTACTGTTACCACCGAAGCATGTACCGATTACTACAATCAGGGAAAAAAGATTTCCGACGAGATCAAAGATCAGATTTTTGCCGAACTTGCAGTGCTTGAAGAAAAGCAGCAGAAAAAGTTCGGTGATACCGATAATCCGTTGCTTGTTTCCGTTCGTTCCGGTGCTCGTGCTTCCATGCCCGGTATGATGGATACAATTCTTAACTTAGGTCTTAACGACGTTTCTGTTGAAGGATTTGCGGCAAAAACGGGCAATAAGCGTTTCGCTTACGATTCTTACAGAAGATTCATTCAGATGTTCTCTGACGTTGTTATGGAAGTTCCGAAGTCACTTTTCGAGCGTGTACTCGACGAAGTAAAGAACAAGAAGCATGTTCACTACGATACGGAACTTAACGCAGACGATCTTATGGGCGTTATCAAGCGCTTCAAGACTATCTACAAAGAAAAAATGGGCGAAGATTTCCCTCAGGATCCCAAGGTTCAGCTTATGGAAGCCGTTAAAGCGGTATTCAGATCATGGGACAACGAGCGTGCTATCGTATACCGTCGTATGAACGACATCCCCGGCGACTGGGGTACTGCCGTAAACGTACAGGCAATGGTATTTGGTAACATGGGCGATACATCGGGCACAGGTGTTGCATTTACACGTAACCCTTCCACCGGTGAAAAGGGTATCTTCGGTGAGTACCTTATAAATGCACAGGGCGAAGACGTTGTTGCGGGTATCCGTACACCTCAGCCCATCACCAAACTTGCAGAAGATCGTCCCGAGTGTTATGCGAAGTTCATGGAAATCGCAAACAAACTCGAAGAGCACTACAGAGACATGCAGGATATGGAGTTCACCATTGAGAACGGTAACCTTTACTTCTTACAGACACGTAACGGTAAGAGAACCGCTCAGGCAGCTTTAAAGATTGCCTGCGATCTCGTTGATGAAGGAAAGATCACCGAGCAGGAAGCAGTTTGCAGAATCGAAGCTAAGTCTCTTGACCAGCTTCTTCATCCTACATTTGATGACATCGCTCTTCGCGACGGCGAAGTAATGGGTATCGGTCTTCCCGCATCACCCGGTGCCGATGCAGGTAAGGTTTACTTTACCGCAGAGGAAGCTAAGATTGCTCACGGACGCGGAGAAAGAGTTATCCTTGTTCGTCTTGAGACATCACCCGAAGATATCGAAGGTATGCATGCATCCGAAGGTATTCTTACCGTTCGTGGCGGTATGACCTCACATGCAGCCGTTGTTGCCCGTGGTATGGGTACCTGCTGTGTATCCGGTTGCGGCGCCATCAACATCAATGAAGACGAGAAGTGGTTCGAACTCGGCGGTGTAACATTCAACGAGGGCGATTACATTTCACTTGACGGTTCCACCGGTAAGATTTACAGAGGCGACCTTCGTACAAGAGACGCTGAGATTTCAGGTAACTTCGAACGTATCATGAACTGGGCAGACAAGTATCGTAAGCTTAAAGTTCGTACGAACGCTGATACACCTGCAGATGCACTCAATGCTCTTAAGCTTGGTGCAGAAGGAATCGGTCTTTGCCGTACAGAGCACATGTTCTTCGATGCAGATCGTATCCCGAAGATCAGAAAGATGATCCTTTCCAATACGGTTGAGCAAAGAGAAGCAGCTCTTAATGAACTTATTCCTTTCCAGAAATCAGACTTTAAGGGTATATACAAGACAATGGAAGGTCGTCCGGTTACCATCCGTTTCCTCGATCCTCCGCTTCATGAATTTGTTCCCACAGACGAAGCAGACATCAAGGCGCTTGCCAAGGATATGGGCCTTAAATACGAAGAAGTTAAGGCTAAATGCGAATCTCTTCACGAGTTCAACCCCATGATGGGTCACAGAGGATGCCGTCTTGCAGTTACGTATCCCGAAATCGCAAGAATGCAGACACGTGCCGTTATGGAAGCCGCTATCGAAGAAAATGAGAAGTACGGATTCAACATTGAACCCGAGATCATGATCCCTCTCGTAGGCGACAAGAAAGAGCTTAAGTTCGTTAAGAAGGTTATCGTAGAAGTAGCAGAGCAGGTTAAGAAAGAGAAGAAGTCCGACATCAAGTATCATATCGGTACCATGATCGAGATTCCCCGTGCAGCTTTAATGGCTGACGAGATCGCTGAAGAGGCTGAGTTCTTCTCATTCGGTACAAACGACTTAACACAGATGACATTCGGTTTCTCACGTGATGATACCGGTAAGTTCATCGATTCATACTACAAGTCAAAGATCTACGAATCGGATCCTTTTGCAAAACTCGATCAGAACGGCGTAGGACAGCTTATCCAGATGGCAGCCGAAAAAGGACGCAAGACCCGCCCCGACATCAAACTCGGTATATGCGGTGAGCACGGCGGCGATCCTTCATCTGTTGAGTTCTGTCACAAGGTAGGCCTTACGTATGTGAGCTGCTCGCCTTTCAGAGTTCCCATCGCAAGACTTGCGGCAGCACAGGCAGCAATCAACGATGAACAGTCATTGATATTACATGATATAGGGAGTCTGTTTAGACTCCCTATATTTTTATGGATTTCGCTCCTCAAATCGAAAAAAAGCCGCTAATTCGCTCAGATCATCGTTGATAGGGTGTCTTTTTTATAATATGATACCGTTATAAAAAGTATATGAGGGGGTAATCGGTATGTTTGAAGGAATGAATACATCTATTTTGTTCATATTGGTATTTGGAATACCTATATTCGGATACATCTTTATTGGAAAGATACTCGCCAAGTCTTTTAATAACACTCCTGACGCGCCTTCGTATTTGGAAAAAAGTCCCCCGAATTTCTTTGTTCGCTTTTTAAAGTCAATTCTTCGTATCGCGATCGTGATCGCGATAGCCGTTGTCATCGCTCACCTACAAATTGGGGTGTTTTCAGATCTGATGCGGTTCGACAACCCGGAAGAGCAGAAGATCATAGATGAATATGAAGAATTGAAAGAAAACAATATCGATCCCGAAAACGGAAAAACGATCCTCACTCCTGCGTTTTTGTTAAAAGATTATAAGATTTATTACTTGGGTGAACAAAGCGGCTCCGATTTTGCCACTAAAATGAGCAAAGGAATCTTTATAATGTTGCTCATTACGGCAGGAGGAACATCAGGTATAAGCTATCTGTTTTTGTTTTACAAGCAAAAGAAAAAGATAAGTATCTTAAGTATTTTGGCAACGCTCCTTCTTATTCCTACGATCACCATCGCTTTTAGGATAATAGATAATGATATTTGGGGTGTCAAAGTACCCGCTCCCGAGAGTGCGAAAATATCCGTCGTTGATGTCACGATCAATTCCAGAAGCGAAGAAGTCGTTCACAACGAAGAATCAAGTGATTCTTACTATTACTATATTTCGATCGATTACGGCGACGGAAAAGGTCCTGTTTCCAAGGAAACATCATATGGTATCTATTACATCGCAGAAAAGCCGGGTGCTTACCTTATGGGACAGGTAGACGATAACGGAAGCAGGATTGATTTTAAACTTTATCCCACGTCTGAGTATGAAAAAGAAAACTGATAAAAGGGTATAGCGGTTCGGCCTTTATGAGTAATTGACAACATCCCGTTTTCGTGTTATAAAGGGATTGCAGTAAATAACTAAAGTAAGACGAGGTATTTTATGTTAAGCGTGGTTAGATAACTATTGCTGATTTTTCTGAACTAAGAGGATCAGTGATAATTGGGTTAATGGTATGGTTGCCATTGACTTTGTTTTTGTACGCTTAATATCATGGATACATACCTCGTTCATAGAGAGGCTTTCCTCTCTGTGCGGATAATTGTATATATTATAATTTCAATGCCATGATATCTTTGCGTAAAGATGTCATGGCATTTTCGGTATTGTCATACGCAAAACACATTAAGATTACGATAACATCGGAG
>JAGCTJ010000114.1 GCA_017963665.1 Lachnospiraceae bacterium
ACCGTGGTTCTTAAGATCTAAGATCATTCCCTTTGTATCGGTCTTGTAAGCAAGATTTCCGTTTGCAAGAGCTTTTCCGCCGGTTTCCAGCTTCTTAAGCATATAAGCGATATATAAAACGATCGGAATGACGACCAGCTTAAGGAAGAACCAGCATATCACAAATGTTTCCTGACTTCCGTCACTTACGACGATTATAAAGAATTCCCAGGCGGCGATCACTGCAACGCCGAGAGTCGTCTTCCAGATAAGAGGTATCTTCTCGATCCCGCTCCATATCTTTTTAAGAACCACCCAAATGAAATGGCAGATCTTATAGATAAGGAGGTTCTTTATGAACATCTTTCTTTTTACATTTGTGGCGGAAATCATGCATACGAATACGGCACAAATTATTCCGGTCACGTAGATAGCGATACCGACAAATATAAGTTCAAGTCTGTTTAAGTATAGATCTGCCGCATAGATTGCACACACAAAGCCTATGCAAAGTGCCCCAAGCAAAAGATCGAAGGGAAACTTGCAAAGAGGCGCCACCACGATCTCCTCGGTTTTGTTTCTTCGTCCCGCGGAATCAATCAACCCGATAAAGGTCAAAATCATCACTGTCAGTGCAGCAAGCGCTATGCCATAGATGGCGTATCTGAGTTCGTATGCAATACTTCCAAAAAGCGATGCTCTTTCCAACTCTGTGAAAGCCGCACTTTGAGGCTTTGGGACCAGCGATACACTGTAATAAGGTATGGCGTCATCTTTCTTTGTCAAAGGTGAGTGGTAAAAGAAGTCAGTCACTTCACCCTGTTTGGTCCTTAAGACTCCGAAATCCGCCTTATATTTCTTCTCGGTGACGGATCTGAAACCCGGAGTCTCCGCAATGACTTTTCCGAATTCGTCGGTCACCCAGTATTCGAAGTCGTCCGCAAGATCATGATACATGAATTCCTTGAACATGATGTCGCATGCGTAGCTCTGGACCAATTTATCCGTTACACTTTCAATGCAGGTTTCTTCCGAGGCATTGTACCAGTCTGCGCTCGATTCATTGTAGAAGAATACACCTGCGATACATGCTGTAAGAGTAAGCACGGAAACGATAAAGAAAAAGAACATTATTATCTTTCCGGCTATCGAACGAATGAATCGTTTCATTTTTTTCTTTCTCCTTCAATTTTATACCCCTGTCCGAAAACAACTTTTATATAACGCGGGTCCGCGGGATCGATCTCGATCTTCTCACGAAGATGTCTGATGTGCACCGCCACCGTGTTGTCCGAACCGAACGGTTTCTCTTTCCAGACCGTGGAATAGATCTCTTTGGGAG
This sequence comes from Lachnospiraceae bacterium, assembly GCA_017963665.1. Classification (GTDB taxonomy): domain Bacteria; phylum Bacillota; class Clostridia; order Lachnospirales; family Lachnospiraceae; genus UBA1258. Next base: position 1,322 of record JAGCTJ010000114.1, read on the forward strand.
AAAAAACACGGTCCGTATTGGTCATCAACAACTTAAGAATGTCATATTCCTTGGGAGTGAGATTGACCGGTTCGCCGTCCAGGAAAACTTCTTTCGAGCGATCGTTTATTTCAAGACCGCGGATGGAAAGAGTTCCCGAAACTTCGGTGCCGCCACCCAGTTTAAGAAAGCGTCTTAACTGCGAGCGGACTCTTGCGGTCACCTCCAAAGGATTGAAGGGCTTCGTAATGTAGTCGTCCGCGCCTACGTTCAAACCGAGTATCTTGTCGGTGTCCTCGCTCTTGGCCGTAAGCACGATTATCGGCACATTGGAAAATTCCCTTATCTTTGCCATGGCTGTAATTCCGTCCATAACGGGCATCATGATGTCCATTAAGACAAGCTGTATATCATTGTTTTGCAAAACTTTAAGTGCTTCCTGTCCGTTATAGGCTTCATAGAGCGTATAATCCGGATCGGACAGATAGATCTTTAACGCGTTTACAATATCTTTTTCATCATCACATATTAATATGTTAGGCATGCATTTTCTTCCTCCCGACGAGTTTAATTATAGTATGAAGGGGATTTAAGTTGGAATACGTAATCGTATTAAGATTTGATGAAGATAGTAATTTCGGGACATGACAAAAGTCACATGCAAAACATAACTTATCTCACTACAAAGACGACGCCTCCATTTGTAAGATGGTACTGTACAAAGAAACCAAACGCAAAAACGTAAACATAAAAGGAGAGAACATGGCAGCAATTCTTAAAACAAAAGATCTTACAAAGAAATACGGAAACAAGATCGTGGTAGATAACTTAAACCTCGAGATCGAGGAAGGTGAGGTGTTCGGACTTCTCGGACCCAACGGCGCCGGCAAGAGTACCACCATGAACATGATATGCGGGATCGTAAAACCCACTCTCGGTGAAGTCGAGTTCCTGGGCAAGGATTTCAAAAAGAACAGAAAAGAGCTTTGCAGACAGCTTGGTTACATCCCCCAGCAGCTCGCCATACACGGCAACTTAAAAGCCTGGGAAAACGTAGAGCTCTTCACTTCACTCTACGGAATAAAGGGAAAAGAACTTACGAAGATAATCGATGAGTCTCTTGAGTACGTAGGACTTCTTGATAAAAGAAACGAGTACGCCAAGACATTCTCGGGCGGTATGAAGAGACGACTTAACATCGCATGTGCCATCGGTCACGATCCGAAGCTTCTCATCTTCGACGAGCCTACGGTAGGTATCGATCCTCAGTCGAGAAACTTCATCCTTGAAAGGATCAAAGAGTCCAACGAAAAGGGCGCCACCGTCATCTACACAAGCCACTATATGGAAGAGGTGGAAGCCATCTGCACAAGAATAGCGATCATGGACAACGGTAAGATAATCGCCATCGGAACAAGCGAAGAGTTAAAGAAGATGGTGGTAAGCGATCCTTCCACCATCACTTTGGAAGAAGTGTTCCTTACACTTACCGGCAAGAAATTACGAGACATATAAGAAAGAGGCGAAAAGATGATACGTTACGTCATAAAAAACAATATTAAGCTGATGGGCAGAAGCCCCATAAACATTTTTCTTTATATAGTAATGCCTCTCATTTTGATAGCCGTTCTTTCAAGCTCCTTCGACGACCTTATGAAGAAGTATGAAGGTGATGAGAATTTAAAGGCAGGCTACAGGATCGAGGGCACCGATACTTCAAAGGAAGTCGTGGAAGCCCTTGCGGACATAGCAAAGGACAACGGAGTCGACCTTACCGAGTACGCGACCGGGGAGATAAAGGACATCGTGAGCGACAAGGAACTCAGCGGATTCGTGGTATTTGACGGCGATTCTTACACGGTGTACGAGACCGAGGAAGAAAAAGAGGCCGGCAAGGCGATCGAGTTTTTGATCGGAACATTCTATGAGAGCGCCATAGCAACCGCCATGGGCGTTGACACCGAGGCAGTGACAATAAGTAAGAAAGAAACCTTTTACGTAGAGCCGGTGGATTCCACGGATTATTACGGAATAGTTGAGGTGGTTTACTTCGGCTGGTGCGCCATCGTATGCGGTGCCTCGCTTTTCATGAACGAAAAGAAATATAAGATAAAGAACAAATACATCGTAGCCGACATTTCGGAACCCAAACTCTATCTTTCAAAGTTTGCACCCATGGCGGTGGTGGTTATCGCAGGAGCGGTGATCGCGGCGGTGCTCTCGGTAGTTCTCTTTAAAGTTAATTGGGGCAACATACTTTTATCGCTTCTCATAGTGGCTTTGTCTGCGGCGGCGGCAACGGCATTCGGTCTTATGCTTCATTCCTTTACGGACAACATGGTAGTCACCATAATCGCCACATTCACCATCGTATGGTTTTTGGGCTTCTTCGGAGGAAGTTTTGAAACATATATGTTCTCCGCTCAGCCTATGACTTTAAAACTGTTGTCACCCATTTATCACACCAACAGGGCTTTGGTGGAACTTTCAAGCATGGGGGATAGCCGATTCGTATCAAGTTCCATACTGTTTTCTTTATCCATCATGGCAGTATGTTCAATTCTCGCGATATTTGCAGGTATGGCAAGGAGGAAAGTTAAATCATGACAACAATGATCAAATCCAGTTTAAAACTACTTTTCAGAGCAAAGGCGTTCTGGTTCTTTCTCCTGATAGTACCTTTTCTTTCAACACTTATGTTAAGGTCCAAAATGGACTCTTCAATGGCATATGTTACGGGTTTCGAGCAAAAAGTTCAGGAGCTTGCCGGAGCGGATGAGAAAGTCGCATATTACGGCGGAAAAGGCGAGTACCTTTTAAAAGTCTACGACGCTTCAAACAGTACGCTCAGCAACTATCTTCTTGATAAAACGGCAAAGACCGGCATGATCCTGGTAATGAGGGCAGACATTACCTCAGAGGTTAAGGACGGCGTTTTGGATGAGTCTTTCATCGATGACCGCCTGGCATTCGACGGCGAAGAAGACCGTATGGGCGCAGTGCTGGTGATCGCTCCCGATTTCGACGAACTGGTGCTTAACGGGGAAGCTTCCAAGGCAGTCACCTTATACGCTCTTTCCGACGATGAGCGTACAGAGGCTGTTGAGGGAACCCTGGGTCTTCAGCTTTCAAAGATGGAATCGCTTAAAGATTATGCCGCCATGTACAGCGACAAAGAAACCGATAAGGCACTCATTAAGATGCTTGAAAAGGCGGATGAGAACCTTCCGAAAAAAGAACTGGTTTCGATCTCCGGAAGCGGAAAAGAAGCACTTACAAAAGAGCAGACAAATATGAAGACCAACATCGGTTATTCCTTCGTATTCCTTACCCTTGCTTATGTATTCTGCGGAATCTTCGTGGCTTACAATGCCATAACCGAGCAAAAGAACGGTGTTACGGTAAGAGTGGATCTTTCCGGAACGAGCCAGGCATCATATTTCGTTGCAAAGTTCGTTACGGTGTTCGTAACAACGGTACTGGTTACGGCATTCGCGGTACTTTACAGCTTCATAATGGGCGTTGACGATTTCGGAATGGAAAGGTTTAAGTATTACTTACTCGTATTCCTTATGGGACTCATATTCGGTTCCATAAGCATGCTTATCGGAATCCTCGCCGGAGACGTAATGAGTTCAACGATCGCGGCATTCACGATCTGGTGTATGTCAAGCTTACTCAGCGGAATGTACTTCCCCATCAAGTACACTACGGTAGGGCTTAAGATACTTTCATCGATAATGCCTCAGAAGTGGTTCATCGATGCGGTTGAGATGATATTTGTTAAAGACAATAATGTGTTTGTTATGATAATATGTGTTACAGTAGCATACATTCTTGCGATATTAAGTATAGGCGCTTTAGGCCTTAAGATGAAAAGGACCGAAGAATGGGGGACCAATTAAAGAAAAACCTTCATATTTTGATCCGACTTGCGATAGTGGTTTCGTTCATCATTTACGGGACCGTCGCATATTACGGAAACGAGGAAAGGACAGGAGTATCTTTTGGGATACTCCTGCTTATTTCGTTATTTTTTGCGCTCATAACGGTTAAAGAGCTGGTTGAAAAAGGAAAAGCCATCGCCCTCATGGCGGCGGTTTTGGTGCTTGCCGTACTGTTTTACTACGGCGGCAACGGATACGTTCTCTTGCTTTGGTATCTGTCCTTTGAACTTTTGGCGTTGTTTAAGGCAACGCTGCCCTTTTTCTTTTTACCGTTTATATGGCTTTTTATGGACGTGCCGAAAGATTTGGGGTTAAGGATAGTTTTAATGACCCTTCT
>JAGCTJ010000013.1 GCA_017963665.1 Lachnospiraceae bacterium
TCGGTCCTAGACAGATGATCATCTAATACATCACCCGGCTTACAGTCCGGCTCGTATTTTTCTTTTATATTATTTTATATTTATTTAATTGAACATGCGAAAAATAGTACTTATCATATGTGCTGTGGCGCTCGTATTTACGGCGGCATGGCTTATTTGGTGTAAAGGGATAAATTCGGATAAGGCAAAAGTGTTAAGCGACGAAGAACTGCTTGAGAAAGTAAGTGACGCGGTCGTTATGATAAATGTGGGCGAAAAGCACGCAAGCGGAGTTATCGTGAACATTGACGATAAACGGGTCGATATCGTAACGGCGGGGCATCTTATGGAAGGTTATGAGCAGGGAATCGTGTCGTTTAACTGCGGACTGATCGGGTTCGGAACGGTCAAATATATTTCGGACAATCCGGATGTGTGCGTTCTTTCTTTTGACCGTGATGCACTTGATGAGGGAGCATACGAATACCTTGCGCAAACGCCGGTAAGCCTTGATGGCTACAGGAAATTGAAACTTGACGATGAAGTGCTCATTATCGGTTCGGCGGTGGGAACTGCGGCAAACGCAACCATCGGAACGGTTAAATCAACCGACTATTATGTGGCCGATTTTGATGCCAACATGCTGTTTCTTTATGCCGATACAATGCCCGGGCTCAGCGGCTGTCCCATCTATGACAGATACGGAAGACTCGTTGCCATACTTGCGGGCGGAAGCGAGTACGGTGAGGCGGTGTGCGTGAAAGCAGAAGATATACTTGGTTGTCTTGAAAAAGACGATTAGGTTTACATAAATCACAAGGAGGTTTCAGTATGACCAAGATTGATATAATTTCAGGTTTTTTGGGAGCAGGTAAGACCACTCTCATTAAGAAGCTTTTAAGCGAAGCTTTAAAAGGTACTAAAGTTGTTCTTATCGAGAACGAATTCGGCGAGATCGGCGTAGACGGCGGATTTTTGAAGGATTCGGGTATCGAGATAAGAGAGATGAACTCAGGATGTATCTGCTGTTCACTCGTTGGTGACTTCACCGCTTCTTTGGAGGAAGTCATTGAGAAATATGCCCCCGACCGTGTTCTTATCGAGCCTTCGGGAGTAGGCAAACTTTCGGACGTTCAGAGAGCCGTTCATGAAGCAAGCGAGAAAGCAGGCGTAGAAGCCGGATCGTCGGTAGTTGTAGTCGACGCTTCAAAGTGCCGTATCTACATGAAGAACTTCGGTGAGTTCTTTATCGATCAGATAGAGCATGCGGGAACGATCGTGCTTTCAAGATCCCAGAATCTTTCCGACGAGAAGCTTGAGAAAGTTGTGGATATGATCCGCGAGCACAACAAAGACGCTAAGATAATCACAACGCCCTGGGATCAGCTTACGGGCGAGTACATCTTAAAGACATTCGAAGCCGTAACCGGATTCGAAGATGCTTTGCTTGAAGAGTTCAAGCACGAGCATGAGCACCATCACGAACACGAACATGAACATGAGCACCATCATGATCATGAGCATGAACATGAGCATCATCACGATCATGATCACGATGAGCATGATCATGAACATCACCATGATCACGGCGATAACTGCAGCTGCGGCTGCCACGATCACGATCATCATCACCATCATGCAGATGAAGTGTTTACAAGCCTTGGTATGGAGACAAGTGCTCACTATACAAAGGAGCAGGTTAATGCCTTTCTTGAGGCTTTGGAGAATGAAGCCGAGTACGGTCTTGTGTTAAGAGCAAAAGGTATGGTTGCAGCAGAAAACGGCGAGTGGATCTACTTCGATTACGTTCCGGGTGAGCTTAACGTTCGTAACGGTAATCCCGAGTATACCGGCAAGATTTGCGTGATCGGTTCCGATCTTAAAGAGGATAACATCAAAGATCTCATTTTGGTTCGCAAGGGAGATAAATAGGTCACATTCTGACCGGGAGGATATTTATGAAATCCGTATTTGTTATTAACGGTTTTTTGGACAGCGGAAAAACTTCTTTCATTTCATATACGCTTTCGCAACCTTATTTCAGAACGAAAGGCACCACGCTTCTTATCCTTTGCGAAGAGGGTGAAGAAGAATACGACGACGTCATGTTAAAAGCCACCAACACCGTGGTAGTGACCGTGGAAGACGAAAGTGAGATCGCACCCGAAAAGCTTATCGAACTTGATAAAAAGTACAAGCCCGAAAGAATAGTATTTGAGTATAACGGCATGTGGAATTACAAGAATTTCAAGCTGCCCATACTTTGGAGACTTGAGCAGCAGATCACGATGATAGACGCAAAGTCTTTCGAACTGTACTATACCAATATGCGTTCGCTTCTCGGTGAGATGATGAAGAGATCGGAGATGATCATCTTTAACCGTTGCGACGGTTTGAACGAAAAACTTCCCACGTACAAAAGAAACGTCAAAGCACTCAATCAGGTTGCCGAGATCATCTTTGAAGACAAGAACGGCGAGATCAATTTGACGCTTGACGAAGAACTTCCCTACGATGTTGCTGCTGACAAGATCGATCTTACCGATGCCACTTTCGGCATATGGTATCTCGATATGCTGGATAATATAGACAGATACGTTGGAAAGACCGTTACCTTTACGGCCAATTGTCTTATCGCCGACGGTTTCCCTAAGGATATGTTTGTTCCCGGACGTGCCGTAATGACATGCTGCGCGGAAGACATACAATTCCTAGGATTTCCATGCTTTAGCGACAAAAGAAGCACTTTGAAGGATAAAGACTGGGTTAAGCTTTCCTGTAAGGTGGCCAAAGAGTATTTTGACGGCTACAAAGCGGAAGGTCCCGTGCTCAAGGCGCTTACGATAGAACCCTGCAAGGCACCGAAAGACGAAGTAATATCATTTCAGTAGAGGCTTTTCATGATACCTTATACATTTGCCCAGGTAGTTTTCTTTTTCCTGATATACTGCGTTATGGGCTGGATAATAGAGTCCACATACGTTTCGATAACCAAGCACAAATTTATAAACAGAGGATTTATGCGAGGCCCCGTCATTCCGATATACGGACTCGGTGCGCTTACGCTTCGCCTCACATGCATTACCGTTTTAAAATATCCGGTGCTTGTGTTTTTTACCGGAATGATAAGCTGTACCATTCTTGAATACATCGCCGGAATGATAATGGAAGCCGTATTCAAGATAAGATATTGGGACTACACAAATCAGCCGCTTAATATAAACGGCTATGTCTGTATGGGAACAAGTCTCTCGTGGGGAGCTCTCGGACTATTGTTAAACTATGTTATTCACAGACCGGTGGAGTATCTTGCCACAACGATGTCTTATTCGCTTCTTTTGGTACTGACCGTCACAGGATCGGCAATATTTATCGTCGATCTGACGCTGGCTTTCAAGGCGGCGTTCGATGTCAGAGCCTTTGTTGAGGGTCTTAACAGGGCAAAGGGCGAGCTCTCGCTCATTCAGAAACGACTTGATGTCATGGTCGCATATATTAACGACAGCATAGGAGATACAAAGGACAGAGCATTCGAAAAGCTTGATAACTGGTCGGAAGGTATTGAACAGAAGATGGAACAGATATCGGACGGCTTCGGCGACAGGATAAGCGTAATGTCGGACGGTATCGAGAAGGCATTTCTTAAGATCAAAGACGGCATAGCATCGCTTCCGGACAACATGAAGGAAGAGTTTTTTGAACTTAAGGGCCGGTTTGCAAGTGATAACGAAAAAAGAAAAGAACGTACATTTTTCAGAGATTTTTACAGACGAGGTCTGTTTGAAGGTAACCCTTCTTTGAGTTCAAGAGTCTTCAAAACTGAGGTCGAAGAGTTGAAGGATGACATTCTGGCCGAAAAAAAGAAGAGTAAAGATAAAGAGAAATAAAAAGGATCGGAAAGAAGTTACAGCTGATGGAGAAACATACCGAGAAAGCCGGTGCATTATTGATAATTCTTGCAGCCTGCTTTTGGGGAAGTATGGGGATTTTCGTAAGAAGATTGACCGAATACGGCTTCAGTTCAATACAGATAGTGTCGGTTCGCGTTACGCTGGCGGCACTAATTTTTTGCATAATATTGTTTTTTAAAGACAAATCGGGCTTTAAGATAGCGGTTAAAGACCTGCCACTCTTTTTGGGACTCGGCGTGGGAAGCGTTTTATTTTTCGCTTATTGCTATTTTGCATCGATAAGGATAATGTCTCTTTCCACCGCGGCGATCTTATTGTATACTTCGCCTATCTGGATAATGCTGATGTCTTTTTTCTTTTTCAAGGAAAGACTTACGGCAATAAAGATACTGGCATTGATACTGGCCTTTTTGGGATGCGTGCTCGTTTCGGGGATATCGGGCGAAGGGATAACCTTCGGGGGACTTATGCTCGGACTCGGGTCCGGTATCGGATACGGCCTTTACAGCATTTTGGGAACGGTGGCGCTCAAACGCTATTCGCCTTTTACGGTCACAACTTATGCATTCGTGTTTGCAGCTGTGGGATCGTGGTTCATATGTAAGCCGGGGGATATGTTATCAAAGTTTACTACCGCCCGCTCGCTCGTATTTTTGATGTTTTTTTGTATTTTGACGGCACTTATCACAGCAGTTATCCCGTTTTTGGCTTATACACTCGGACTTAACCGTATGGAAGCAAGCAAGGCCGGGATACTTGCGACTGTGGAGCCTGTCGTTGCAACATTGATAGGAATAGTATGTTTTTCGGAAAAGCTCACTTTTCTTTCGGCCTTGGGTATCATTTTGATCCTTTGCGCCATCATTTTATTGAACATCAAGTTCGCCAAAAGAAAATGAGACAAGCCAACCTTTGCACATAGAGATCGGAGAAATCGCGTGATCACTCAAGCAGAAAATCTGTCAATACAGCACAAAGAAAAACTTGAAAAACTCGAAGAATACATAAAGGATCTCGGTTCACTCGCCGTAGGCTTTTCAAGCGGCGTCGATTCGACTTTTATGCTTGTCGTGGCTCATAATGTCCTGGGTGAAAAAGCAATCGCGGTAACTCAGGCCGATGCTTCGGTGCCTGAGCGTGAACTTAAAGAAGCAAAAGAGTTTTGCGAAGCACGCGGGATACGTCATTTTATCATCCATGCCAATCCCATGAAAGAAGAAGGCTATCGTCATAACGGTCCCGACAGGTGCTATTATTGCAAAAAAGGAATCTTCAGCGAGATAATAAAAGTTGCCAAAGAAAACGGCATATCATATGTCGCCGAAGGCTCGAACCTCGACGATCTGGGCGATTACAGACCGGGACTTAAAGCAGTTTCGGAGCTTGATGTCAAAAGTCCGTTGCGTGAAGCGGGGCTCAATAAAGAAGATATCCGCATCATCTCAAAAGCGATGGGACTTCCGACATGGAGCAAGCCTTCTTACGCTTGTCTGGCGTCAAGGTTTGTTTACGGCGAGGAAATAACCGAAGAGAAACTTAAAATGATAGATGAAGCCGAACAGTTTTTGATCGAGCGGGGATTTTTGGAAGAGCGTGTAAGGCTCCACGGCAAACTGGCAAGGATCGAAGTTCCGGCCAAAGATATAGAAAAGCTTGCTTCAGACGATATAAGAGAAGCTGTATACAAGAGATTCAAAGAGATCGGCTTTATGTTTGTCACCATCGATATGAAGGGATATCGCATGGGAAGCATGAACGAAACGATAAAGAAATAAGAGCGGCTTTCGAGGAGTAGGCTTTAATGTTAAATCAGTTTTCAAGAACACAACTTTTATATGGTGTGGAAGCGATGGAGAAGCTTGCAGCGTCCCGCGTTGCCGTATTCGGTATAGGCGGTGTGGGCGGATATGTTGTCGAAGCGCTGGTAAGAAGCGGCGTGGGGGCACTTGATCTTATCGATGACGATAAGGTGTGTCTCACCAATCTTAACCGTCAGATCTACGCTACAAGAAAGACCGTCGGCAAATACAAGGTAGATGTCGCCAAGGAGCGCATTCTCGATATCAACCCCGATTGCGAAGTGAGAACGTATAAGACGTTTTTTCTTCCTGAAACACAGGATCAATTTGATTTTACGCAATACGATTACGTGGTGGATGCGATCGACACCGTTACGGGCAAGATTGCGATCGTAGAGCAGGCGAGAGCTGCAGGTGTACCCGTGATCTCTTCGATGGGAGCAGGCAACAAGACCGATGCATCAAAGTTCGAAGTTGCCGATATTTACGCGACTTCCGTATGTCCTCTTGCTAAGGTCATGCGACGTGAACTTAAAAAACGAGGCATCGATCACCTTAAAGTAGTCTATTCAAAAGAGCCGCCCACAAGGCCTTTGGAAGATATGTCAATAAGCTGCAGGCAGCATTGCATCTGCCCGCCGGGAACCGCAAGGACATGTACACAGCGTCGCGACATTCCGGGTTCCACGGCATTTGTCCCTTCCGTCGCAGGCCTTATAATCGCAGGCGAGATAATAAACGACCTAACAAAAAGCAACGTATAAAGCCTTGGAGGCTAAATACGTTGCTTTTGGATTTTCAAATGACAAAAAAAGAGGCCTGCAGCATGTACCGCAGGCCTCAAATTATCATTATCCTTCAATGAGGATGTGTTTCTTTTCGGGAACTTTTTCTTTTTCCCTCTTTGGAATAATTAAAGTCAGAACACCGTGCTTAAATGACGCTTTGATGTCTTCCTCGGTGATATCCTCACCTATGTAGAAGCTTCGCTGCATTGCTCCGGCGTAACGCTCCTGACGGATGAGTTTACCTTTCTTGCTTTCGTCTTTGTCGAGCCCCTTAGCCGCACTGACGGTAAGATATCCGTCGTTCAGTTCAAGTTTCAGCTCTTCCTTCTTAAATCCCGGCAGATCGATGTCGACTTCATAATGATCGTCCTGTTCGTGGACATCAGTCTTCATAAGTCGGCTTGCGTTCTTACCGTAAAGCTTCTTTTCGGTTCGATCAAAATCCGAAAAATCCGGGAAATCAAACCAGTCGTCAAACAGATTCTCTCCAAAAATACTAGGTCTTAACATAATGATTACCTCCTTTTTACTTAATGACGTTAAAGCCTTCAAGCAAGGGGAAGGAGGGATTGGATCATCGGAACCATAAGTTCTTTCGGTCTTCTCTGTTCCTCTGTTCGCCTTCGTTATAGTCCTGTTTTTATAAAGAGTCAAGGGCGATAAAGCGTTTTTAATCGTTATTTTAGAATCGTAATTATTTGGTAATAAATTTGCATTATATATGTTAAAATATAAAAGACAGTTTTTATTATGTATTAGTATAAGCAGGAGAAAGAAAGATGATATCAAGAGATGAAGCATTTGAGTTATTAAAAAAATACAATAAAGATACGTTTCATATACAGCATGCGCTGACGGTCGAAGCTGTGATGAGATGGTATGCAAAGGAGCTCGGATACGGGGATAAGGATGAATACTGGGGGATTGTGGGACTTTTGCACGACATTGATTTTGAATTATACCCCGAAGAACATTGTTTAAAAGCTCCGGAACTTTTGAAAGAAGGCGGAGTGAGCGACGATATCATTCATGCGGATTGTTCACACGGATACGGGATCACGGTAGGCTGCGGAGCTACGATCGATGTTGAACCCGAGCACGAGATGGAAAAGGTGCTTTTTGCAGCCGATGAACTTACGGGGCTCATCGGAGCGGCTGCGCTTATGAGGCCGTCGAAAAGCTGCAAGGATATGGAACTTAAGTCGCTTAAGAAAAAGTATAAGAGCAAAGGATTTGCGGCAGGCTGCTCCAGAGAAGTTATCGAAAGAGGAGCGGATCAGCTCGGATGGGAGCTTGATAAGCTTCTTGAAATGACACTTAAGGCTATGGCCGATTCGGAAGATACGATAGCGGCTGAAATGTCCGAACATTGACCCTAGGGGACGGTGGTGTTGGTTCAATTTAGAAAAAGCAACGTAAATGCGATGTGATCGCAGGTACGTTGCTTTTTATTTACTATTCGTGGCGGTGAGAGGCGGGTTTAGTGTTTGGTTGCCTTTTCTTCACAATACTTGCAGCGATAGGTTTCTTTCTCCGGGTCTGTAAGCACGAAGATGTGAGGAAGCTCCTGCTCGATGGAAGTGATGCAACGAGGATTCTTACATTTGATAACGTTTGTTATCTCTTTGGGGAGCGTAAGTATCTTTTTCTCGATTATCTCGCCGTTTTTGATGACATTTACGGTGATGTTGTGATCGATGAAGCCGAGAACATCGAGATCGAGCATTTCAACGTCACATTCGACTTTCAAAAGGTCCTTTTTGCCCATCTTGTTGGACTTGGCATTTTTGATGATCGCAACGGTGCAATCAAGCTTATCGAGATTGAGTTTATGATAAATATCAAGGCTGGCGCCTGCTTTTATGTGGTCGAGCACGAAGCCTTCTTCGATCTTTCCTACATTTAACATCTTTAAGCCTCCTTATCCAAAACTTCGGGAGCAAGTCCCAGAAGCGTCATTATCAGTGCCATTCTTACGTATACGCCGTATTGAGCCTGCGTAAAGTACATGGCTCTGGGGTCGTCATCGACTTCTACGGAGATCTCGTTAACTCTGGGAAGCGGATGGAGCACCATCATGTTTTCTTTGGCCAAAGCCATCTTTTCTTTGGTGAGCACATAAAAATCTTTGAGTCTTATGTAGTCTTCTTCGTTGAAGAAACGTTCTTTTTGAACTCTTGTCATGTAAAGTATATCGAGATCGCCGATGACATCTTCGAGTTTGGTGACTTCTTTGTAAGGAGCATTCTTCTCGTCAAGAGCGTTTGTGATGTAGTCGGGAACCTTGAGTTCATCGGGAGAGATGAACACGAAGTTTATGTTTTCGTAGCGAAGAAGCGCTCTTATGAGTGAATGAACGGTTCTGCCGAACTTAAGATCACCGCAAAGACCGATCGTGAAGTTGTTGAGTGTACCGTTTAAACTCCTTATCGTAAGCAGATCGGTAAGAGTCTGCGTGGGATGCTGATGACCGCCGTCACCCGCATTGATAACGGGGATCCTTGAACGGCTTGCGGCTACCATCGGAGCACCTTCTTTGGGATGCCTCATGGCGCAGATGTCGGCGTAACAGGAGATGACCCTGATCGTATCGGATACGCTTTCGCCCTTTGCCGCGGAAGAACTGGATGCTTCCGAAAATCCCAAAACGTTGCCTCCCAAGTTGAGCATAGCGGCTTCAAAAGAGAGCCTGGTACGCGTCGAGGGCTCATAGAAGCAGGTCGCAAGCTTTTTGCCGTCACAAACGTGGGCATATTTGGGCATGTTCTTTTCAATGTCGCCTGCCAGTACGAACAGTCTTTCAAGTTCGTCGGTGGAGAAGTCCAAAGGACTCATCAAATGTCTCATAAAATCCTCCTATAAAAACTGCTATAAAAAAGAGAAGGAAATCTCCTTCTCTTTGATCAACTTAAATATGTAACCAATTCCGAAACCTCTTTACGTTTGGGAGCTTCGGGACTGTTAGCGGGATGTCCGATCACGATGAAAGCGGCTACGCCTCTGTCTTCGGGAACACCAAGCACTTCTGCGGCCTTGAATTCATCGAAGATACCAAGAATAACGGTTCCGAGTCCTCTCTCGTAAGCTGCCAGACAAAAAGCTTCGGCTGCGATACCGGTATCGAAATTCTGCCAACGATCTTCTTTGGAAGTCGAATAAGAACCGTCACGCTCAAAACCGGAACGGTTTTTAACGTATGTGAGAGCGATCACCATGGGTGCTGCGGCAACCATATCCGCATTGCCTTTCCATGCTTCGAAACATTTCTCGGCAAGCTCTGCTTTCTTGGCACCTTCAACGGCGATGTATCTGGAAATCTGAGTGTTTTTCCAGCTGGGAGCAAAACGTGCTACCTCTACAATCTCATCAAGAAGTTCATGTGAAACAGGTTCGGAAGTGAATGTACGTATACTTCTGCGTCCTTTAATGCATTCTGTAGCGTTCATGTATGACCTCCTTTCATTCTTAGAAAAAAGAATAACATAGAGATCATTTATAATCAATTAAAGATTTCATAATTTTCACCCAAATCGTTGACTTTATTTTTCCCGACTGTAAGATAGGTGTATGAGTATGACAAAGCGCGAATGCGACGAGTATCTGGAACAATTGAACAGTAAGGGAATAGTGCCCGGACTTGATGCAATGAACGCATTGCTCGACAGACTTTGCCGACCCGAAAAGCACCTTAAGATCATCCACATCGCCGGCACGAACGGCAAAGGATCGACAGGTACATTTATTGCATCCGTGCTCAAAGAAAGCGGATATAAAGCCGGTCATTATTCGTCCCCCGCCGTATTTGAAGAGCGAGAGATCATAAAAGTGAACGGGAGGAACATATCCGAAAAGGATTATGTAAACCTGATCGAAGAGATAAAGAACACGGATCTGTCTTTTACAAGGTTTGAACTTGAGACGGCACTGGCACTTTTGTATTTTTATCAAAAAGGCTGTGAGTACGCGGTGATCGAATGCGGTCTGGGCGGTAGGGAAGATGCTACGAACGCGATGTCCGATACGCTTGTTTCGGTATTTTGCCAGATCGGTATGGACCATATGCAATATCTTGGAAATTCTCTTAAAGATATTGCTTCAAATAAAGCCGGAATAATAAGAGAAAACGGACACGCGGTTTACATAAAGTCAAACATAGAATCCGACGCTGCGATAGAAACGATCGCAGCGGCAAGGCACGCAAACGTAAAAGCCGTCGAGCCCGGGGAAGTAAAGAATGCCTTATATACACTTAACGAAACGGTATTCGATCTGAATGAGTATAAAGCATTGAGACTTTCCATGGCCGGAGAATATCAGCCTCTAAATGCCGCCTTGGCGATCGGGGTCGTAAGAGAACTTATCGTTCTTGGCGCAAAGATAAGCGAAAAACAAATGAGAGCCGGACTTTTTAAAGCTTCACTTTCGGGGCGTTTTG
The DNA here is from genome assembly GCA_017963665.1 of Lachnospiraceae bacterium. Classification (GTDB taxonomy): domain Bacteria; phylum Bacillota; class Clostridia; order Lachnospirales; family Lachnospiraceae; genus UBA1258. Next base: position 10,913 of record JAGCTJ010000013.1, read on the forward strand.
AAGTGATATGCCAAAAACCTTTGTTTGTGATAGACGGAGCCCACAATGAACCGGCATCAAAAGTTCTTGCCAAAAATATAACGCGATATTTCGAAAATCGCCGATTAATATTCATTATTGGTGTGCTAAAAGACAAAGAATATGATAAAGTAATAAGAAATACCTGTGACCTTGCATGGCAGGTTATCACGGTGACGAGTCCCAACAGGCAAAGGGCTTTGCCGGCGATGGAATTGGCGGAGGCGGTACGGGAAGTAAACCTTAACGTGACCGCGGCGGACAGCATTCCTGAGGCAGTTGAAACGGCACTTTTGATGGCTGCGAAAGATGACGTGATCGTTGCGTTCGGGTCGCTTTCTTATTTAAGTAAGATAAAAGAGTTCATAAAAGAAGGAAAAATAAA
>JAGCTJ010000014.1 GCA_017963665.1 Lachnospiraceae bacterium
ATAGGGCGTACCTGCGTAGCTACAGATACGCCCCTTCATTTAATTGAGCCCCTGGGATTTTTGTTAAACGAAAAATCCATAAAGCGTGCCGGCATGGATTACTGGGATCATCTCGATCTTAAAAGATACATAAACTACGAGGATTTTATAAGCAAAAATCCCGGTGCGAAGATATGGTATGCCCCCACGAAAGCAAAGAAATGCTATACGGATGTTTCTTTTTCGGATAACGACTTTATCATGTTCGGAAAAGAAGCGGCGGGAATTCCCGAAGAGATACACGAAGCCAACGAAGAAAACTGTATACGCATACCCATGGGAGAAAAGATTCGTTCACTCAATCTTTCCAATTCCGTAGCGATCGTGCTTTACGAAGCGTTAAGGCAGACAGGCTTTAAAGGAATGGAGTTTGAGGGGGAACTTCACAGACTTCATTGGGATTCCTAGGAGATTAATATGAGATATCCTGAATTTTTGAAAGAAAATGGCAATATCGGCTTTATCGCGCCGTCTTTCGGATGCGCCACCATGCCTTACAGCGCAAGATTTGAAAATGCGATAAAGACATTTAAGAATATGGGTTACACCATCACTGAAGGACCAAACACAAGGGTGAGCCTTGCACCCGGAAAGAGTAACACCGACGAAGAGTGTGGCAAAGAGATAAACGATTTCTTTATGCATGACAGAAGCGATGTGATCATTTCCTGCGGCGGCGGGGAGCTTATGTGCGAGGATCTTCCCTTTGTTGATTTTGAAGGGATAAATGCTTCGACTCCCAAATGGTTTTTGGGTTATTCCGATAACACAAACCTTACGTTTTTACTTCCGACTTTGTGTGACACTGCGGCAGTGTACGGACCTTGTGCATCGGATTTCGGAATGGAGCCCTGGCATGAATCGATAAAAGATGCTTTCAGCGTACTTACGGGCAAAAAACTTAAGTTTACAAATTACGATAAATGGGAAAAAGAATGGGATGGAAGCGATGAAGAGCCTTTAAGGCCTTACACCTGCACCGAACCTTATTCGCAGAAGATACATAAAGCCGATAAAGCCGTATTTGAGGGACGTCTCATAGGAGGCTGCCTTGATTGTCTTGTTAATCTGGCGGGTACACGCTTTGATAAAGTATCGGATTTTAATGAAAGATACAAAGAAGAGGGTATCATCTGGTTTCTGGAAAGCTGCGATCTTAATGTGATGAGCATGAGAAGGGCTTTGTTCAATTTGGAACAGGCCGGATGGTTTAAGTATGTTACGGGGTTTTTGATCGGAAGACCCCTTCAGCATGATGACGACTTTTTGGGATTTAAGCCCTACGAAGCGTATACGGGATTGCTCGAAAAGTATAATGTTCCGATAGTATACGATATAGACCTTGGCCATCTTTCTCCGCAGATTCCCTTTATTTCGGGAGCTTACGGAAAAGTTAATGCTGTCGGAAATGATTTCGAGATCACAATGGAGCTTAAGTAATCAACAGTGAAGGAAAAGGTTTCGGAAAAAGATAAGATACTGTATATGGCGGGATTTATCGCTTCACTTATGGTATGTGTTGCGGTAAGTCTTTTTCCGTACGTAAAAAACGGTATTCCCGGCCATATTATAGATCTTATATATTCACTTGAGCGTATAGAGGGATTAAAAGACGCACTTAAACACGGCGATGTTTTCGCAAGCGTATATCCGAGATTTTTCGGAGGATACGGCTACGGAACTCCATTGTTTTATCCGGATTTTTTCTTTGTGCCCGCTGCCCTTCTAAGGATGATCGGACTTTCACCCACACAGAGTTTTAAATTGTTTATTGCTTTGATCGTTTCGATGTCGTTTACGATATCCTATCTTTGCTACAAAGGGATTTCCGGAGACCGTGTTATCGGTCTTTTGGCGGCGATCGTTAACACGACGTCGATCTATTTCATCTGGGAGATAGTGTACAGAGCAGGAATCAGTTCATATATCGCATCGATGTTCTTTCCTGTTCTTGCATATGCTCTTTTCGACTTTTTTGGCGGTAAAGAGGAGCGGTGCAAAAAGACATATCTTTTTACCACAGCATTTCTCGGAATGGCGCTTTCCCATGTAATGACGGCGGCTGCGGCTTTTTTTGTAACGGTCATTGTCTTTGTCGTTTTATTGTTTATCCCCAAGTATCGAAAGATCATATTGAATGCATCTTCCGTAAAGAGGCTTCTTTCTTATGCCGGATTAACTTTGGGATTGTCAGCCTTCTATCTTTTTCCCATGATCGAGCAGATGAGATCGGGACACTTTTATTATGAAAAGCCTCTCGTAAACATCGGAGATTTTGTGGTGTCTTTTAAATCTCTATTCACGATCAGGGCTTATACGGTAGACTATAACGCCTGCGTAGGTCTTGGTGTGTCGATCTGGATATTGGCAGTTTTGACCGTCTGTTTTGCAATAAAACAAAAGAGATTGGCGGCAGCGGTACCGACGCTTATCGGTACGGTTCTTTCTTTGCTGATCACCGATATCTTCCCTTGGAAGGTGTTTAACAATACTCCCATTAACAGTCTTCAGTTTTCCTTCAGACTTTTCCCCATAGCGATATGTCTTATCATATCGGGCTTTGTGCTTGTTTTGTCTATGGAGAATCGGACCGTAAAGACGGTTTCTTTTGCCGTAATTGCAGTTCTTTCCATAGTATTTGCCGTCAATGAAAACAGAGGAGTTGAAGCAACGGAGTTGTCCTTATCCTTCGGAGAAGAGTTCCTCGATACGGAAGGCACCTACTATGTGGGAATGGGAACCGAGTGGCTTCCCATTGAAGCCGATACGTTTTCGTATGTCGGAAAAGAGATCAAAGTCGTTTTTGAAGGATCGGATGTGGATTTCGAGATTCCTTTCGGGCAGGAACTTTCATCTTTCGGTTATAACAAATACAGCTTTGAGGATACCGACGGAGCTGTGGAAATGTATACATTACCGCTTGTATATTACAAAGGCTACAAAGCATACATTACCGATGAGGACGGAGTGAAGACAGCGCTTCCCGTCCACAAGAATAAAAAAGGACTTTTAAGCATAGAAAATCCCGACCGTAAAGCCGGGATCGTAAGTGTCATGTATAAACCTACCGCAGTGAAGATCGTATCTGTGATCATATCCTTAATATGTCTTTACTTGTCGGTATGGTATCCTTTTAAGATCTTTAAAGCATCTTCAAATTCTTCAAGGGCTTCGTAGCCTTTGTCCAGGATGCGATATTTTCCTTTTTCGAAGTTTTCAAACCAGCCGTAGTGATTGCCTCGAAGTATTCCTGCGGCTTTTTCTACCCCGGAGATTGCTTTTACGTCTTTGGGTGCCGCTTCTCCCCCAAGTTCAGCCAATGCGTCAAGCACCAAAAGAGCATCTTCCCTGTAAGCGGTCATTATCTTTGTGCCGGTAACTCCGCCGGTATTTGACTTGACTCTTCTGTGACTGAACTCCGTTTCAAGAGCCGTTCTTTTGCGTTTGTTCTGAGATTTTATCTTTTTAAGATCGCTGACTATAGGTTCGGATACGATATCAACGGTGCGGATCCTTTTTCCCACCACTATAAGCCCTATTCCGAGACGCTTTAAAAGATATATCTTGTCTTTATATGACTTTGAGTATAAGTCTTTGGGCTTGAAGACTCCGATATAGACGTCATCGACTATCTTTTGCCTTAGAGCGGCCTGCTGGATCGATTTAAAGTCAAGAGTCTGCTTGAGTTCGATCGCAACGGACATACCGTCTTTTTCCATGTAAAGATCTATGTCGCCGACTTCACCGTCACAGACATAGCCCAAAGCCTGGAAATATTTTTTTATCGGATCGAAAAGCTCTTTTTCCATCTATTCTTTAACCTTGTCAAACAGTACGACGGCAATGAGAACGGGAACGGTGAGTATGATCGGATAGATATATCTGAAGTATACAAGGGGCCCGAAGAAAAGTGTTCCCATATACAATAAGGGATAAGTGATCATGATAAATCCGATACGTTTCTTTTTGTACAAAGCCGCAAAGGTCGTAAACATCAAAAGTATGAAGTAAAAAGCGGGTCGGAACAAAAGATTCAGCACAGGCCATTTGAAAAAGCCGTTTTCGTTTATGCTCTTTTCAATGAATCGTTTTGCTATAGGACAAAGATCGACGTTTTCGATTCCGCCTTCGATTACATCATAGGTGCAATTGTAAGTGTGAAGTATTCCCTTTCCGATGTCGGCGCCCACGCCCAAAACTTCGGCATACATCTTATCGGGAAGATACCAGTATCCTTTGTTTAAGAAAAGGAATGCATCCAGGAAATCATTGGGATAAGCCTTGGCGAGAGCAAACCATTCTTTCGAAAAAGCTTTCGGACTTCCCGACCATACTCCGGGGCGATAGCCTGTAAAGTTTTTAACGGAGTCGGCAAAATACGGGGCATAAGAAAGCCCGGGCTCCTCCAAAGGAAGCACATTGTTTATCATTTCGTATTGTTCATCCGTTAAATTATCTTTTTGATAAACATATACTCTCATGATCTGCATCATCGGAACACTGTACATTTCCGTGTTGTTAGCGCGTATTACGTCGAAGCCGTGCACCATCGCCTGATGTGCGCCTATTCCTGCGCCTATGCACAAAACAATCAGAATAGCTGAAAAGAGTTTTTCTTTAAGAGTTTTTTCGTAGATCAAAAATCCTATAATGAGAAAAACCATTGCATAAACTGAGTTTTTACGAAATGTGATATTAAGCGCTGCCGTCAATATGATCGCAATATCAAGCAACAAAGATTTCTTTATGCTTCGTTCATAGATCAGGCATACGAATAACACCATGAAAGCAGAGAAAAGAACATCTTTTGTCATGATCACGCTTATAAGGGTGTGAACGGGAAGCAGTGAATAGATGGTAATTAAAATAATCGAAAAAGACAATCTTTTGGTAACACGGTAGATAAGACTTATAGAATAGGCCAGTATCAATGAAACCACAGTAAACTGAAAGATCGAGAGAAGCGCCATTCCAATGGCAAGGTTACCGAGCTTTTCGCCCAGAAGATAAAAGATCCTTATAAGTTCGGTATGTATGAGGGGCTGATAATCCCAAAACCAATTATGTCCGCTTACGGCTTCGTTTAACTGTCTGCCGAAATCATAACTCATTACTCCGGGGTAATAAGCCAAAAACACGGGAACACGGAGCAATTCCATGAAGAGAAAACTTACAAGAAAAGTCTTCCTGGGATTTACGGTGCACTCTTTTTCTTTAAAGAAAAGTTCCGTTATACCAAATGCAAGATATGAAACAAATCCCGCAGGGATCATGATAAGACAGGAAAAAAGAAAGATCTTACCTTTTCCGGAAAAGCCCGGCAAGGTCATATTGTATTTTTCGAGCTGATATCCGAGCACGTACGATAAGCCCAGAAGAAAGCCGAAGATAAGAGAAAATATCAGTTTCTTTTTGTTAAATGCCAGTAAAGATCTTATTGTTTCAGAAAAATTTTTTTTGTTCATTCCGATACAGCCTTTTGATAAAATTTCTTAAAAAATCATATCATATCTTTACTTGCTATTCCAGTTGTTTAAGTATGACCGATTGTGGTAAAAGCCCGTAGTTTGTGCTAAAATTATCTAAAATATGCACAAAGGAAAAAGAAGATGAACGAAAAAGTATTAAACACTCTTGAATATACAAATGTGATCCGCCTTTTGGAAGAAAAGGCGGGGTCAGCTCCGGGTAAAAAGCTTTGCCGGGAGCTTAAACCCATGACCGATATTAGGCTTATCGAAGAAGCGCAGCAGGAGACCTCGGATGCCCTTACCCGTCTTATCAAAAAGGGCAGCATTTCTTTCGGTTCGGTAAAGGATTTCGGGTTTTCTTTAAAAAGTCTTGAGATAGGCAGTTCACTTACGGCAGCGGAACTTCTTTCTTTCGCCCGATTTCTCTCAAACGTAAACAGAGTCAAATCATGGGGAAAGCGAGACGAAGGTGATGAGACCGCAGATTCGCTGGATGATTACTTTGATCTTCTGGAGCCTCTGACGCGTACCGCAGAAGAGATCAACAAATGCATCCTCGACGAAGACGGTCATATGGCGGACGATGCAAGTCCTACCCTTAAGTCCATAAGAAAGAGCCTTCAGCAGACCAACGAAAAGATTCACGCCGAGCTTAACAGGCTGGTAAACGGAAGTCTTTCTTCCTACCTTCAGGATCACGTCGTTACCATGCGAAACGACCGCTACTGTGTGCCGGTAAAAGCCGAGCACAGAAGCCAGGTTTCGGGTATGATACACGATCAGTCTTCCACGGGTGCCACCATATTTGTAGAGCCTCAGGCGGTGGTTGAACTGAACAACAAGATAAGACAGCTTGAGCTTGACGAAGAAAAAGAGATCGCCGTTATACTTGCGAATCTTTCCGCACAGCTTTCAGAACATACCGTAGAGTTAAAGACCGACGCAGACTTTATGATAAAGCTTGACTTTATATTTGCAAAAGCAGGCCTGGCCCTTGAACAAAATGCAACCCGTCCCGTGTTTAACGCCGATCGCATAATAAGCATACGAAAGGGCAGACATCCCCTTCTTGATAAAAACAAAGTTGTTCCCATAGATGTATCTCTTGGTGAGAACTTTGATCTTCTGGTCATTACCGGTCCCAATACCGGCGGAAAAACAGTCACATTAAAGACTGTCGGTCTGTTTACTTTGATGGGACAGGCCGGACTTCATATTCCCGCGGGAGACCGCTCAAGACTATCCGTATTTAACGAAGTTTTTGCGGATATCGGTGACGAGCAGAGTATCGAACAAAGTTTGTCCACCTTTTCTTCTCACATGAAGAGCATTGTTCATATACTTAAAAACGCGGACGAAAAGTCGCTATGTCTTTTTGATGAGCTGGGTGCCGGAACCGATCCCACGGAAGGTGCCGCTCTTGCCATCGCGATACTTTCGTTTTTGCATGACCGCGGTATACGCACGATGGCTACGACTCATTACAGCGAACTTAAACTGTTTGCTCTTTCCACTGATTTTGTGGAGAATGCCTGCTGTGAATTTGATGTGGAGACTTTAAGCCCCACATACCGACTTCTCATCGGTATTCCGGGTAAATCCAATGCCTTCGCGATATCGTCAAAACTCGGACTTTCAAACGACATAATAGAAAGCGCAAAAGCTCAGATATCCGAGGATTCCGAAAGATTCGAGGATGTTATCTCCGATCTTGAAAGCAAGCGCGTAAAGATGGAGCGCGACAGAGAAGAGCTTAACGAAGAAAGACAGAAGATAGAAGCTGACAGAAAGTATCTTGACGAAAAACTCGAGAAATTGAACGAATCAAGAGACAGGATACTTCGCGAGGCCAACGAGGAAGCCCGTGACATATTAAAAGACGCCAAGGATTATGCCGACGAAACTATTCGCATAATGCAAAAAGCGGGCACCAACATTTCCATGAAAGAGCTGGAACACAGACGTCAGAACATCCGCACCAAGATGGAAGACCGATCGGGAAAGCTGGCGGTTAAGAAAAGGCCCGACGAAGCAAGCGGACTTAATGCCAAAGATATCAAAGTCGGCGACAGCGTAAAGATCGTTTCCATGGGACTTAAAGGAACCGTAAGCACACTTCCCGATTCAAAGGGAAATCTGTATGTTCAGTGCGGTATCATTCGGTCACAGACGAACATAAAAGATCTTGTTCTCGTAATGGAACAGGAGATAACTGCTCCGGGTCTTTCGAAGGGAAAGAGCTTTTCTTCGGGCATGAAGATGTCAAAGGCCATGAGCATTTCCTACGAATGCAACCTTATAGGAAAGACCGTTGATGAGGCTTTGGCGGTGTTGGACAAATACCTTGACGACGCATACCTTTCCCACATGGAAAGTGTACGAATAGTTCACGGTAAGGGAACAGGCGCTTTAAGAAGTGCGGTACAAAGCCATTTAAAGAAGTTAAGTTACGTTAAATCATACAGAGCCGGCGAACACGGAGAAGGTGACGCCGGAGTCACAATAGTTACTTTCAAGTAGCGAAAAGGGGGACTAAATGGTCAACAGGCAAAAAATATTGATCGTAGACGATGACAACAATATTGCGGAACTGGTTTCTTTGTACCTTATAAAAGAATGCTTTGATACGAAGATCTGCAACGACGGCGAATCTGCACTGGAGATATTCGATTCCTATGAGCCCAGCCTTGTTTTGCTGGATCTTATGCTTCCGGGCATTGACGGCTATCAGGTGTGCAGAACCATCCGTACGAAATCTCAGACTCCTGTAATCATGCTTTCCGCCAAGGGTGAGGTTTTCGATAAGGTTCTCGGGCTTGAACTGGGAGCCGATGATTACATCGAAAAACCTTTCGATTCAAAAGAACTCGTGGCCAGAGTTAAAGCGGTGCTCAGACGCACAAAGCAGAGTGCTCCCGCAGCAGAGACCACAGATGAAAAGATCGTCAGATACCCCGATCTTTTGATAAACCTTACCGATTATTCCGTAACATACAACAACGAGACGGTGGAGATGCCGCCAAAGGAGATCGAACTTTTGTATTTTCTTGCATCGCAGCCCAACCACGCCTTCACAAGGGAGCAGCTTTTGGATAAGATATGGGGCTACGATTACGTCGGTGACACTCGTACCGTTGACGTGCACATAAAGCGTCTTCGTGAGAAGATAAACGACCACGAGCAGTGGAAGATATCCACAATTTGGGGAATAGGTTACAAGTTCGAAACCAAGACGGATAAACAATGAAAAGAACACTGTATCTAAAATTTTTGCTGGCATATCTGATTTTCGGTGTGTTTGGTTTTATAATAGTCAGTTCCTTTGTTTCCCAGACCACATATAACCGTCTGGTGAAAGAAAAGGCGTCCGCACTTTATCGTGAAGCCAACCTGATCGCAAACACTTATGCTGTCGATCTTTACACAAAAGACAGAGCGCTTTCTGACGTGAAAGAGCAGATGGATCTTCTTGCCGAATTCATGCCCGCAACGATCTGGATCATCAACCCTTCGGGAAGAATGATCATGGCGACCGATAAACCAATCGACGTCGAGAATCCGATCATAGTACAGGGCTTCGATCCCACCATAGCAGGTGAAGAAAAGTACACAATAGGTACTTTCTTTGACAGTTTCTCCGAAGAGCAGTTAAGTGTTTTTGCGCCCATCGTGGCTGAGTTTAAAGTAAACGGATACGTTGTCATCCACTATTCGATCGATACGATAGAAAAGCAGAGTGACAACTTCCTTGCCATATCGTACCTTCTTTTGGCTATTCTTTTCGTAATGTCTCTTATCATCCTGTTCTTCTTTACGGAGATGGTTTATTTCCCGCTTAAAAAGATCACGGAAGCTACCGAGCAATACGCTTCGGGAAACCTTCACTACGAGTTCAGCGTGGATTCGGACGATGAAATGGGATATCTCGCGGCCACTCTTTCCTACATGGCGTCCGAGATCGCAAGAGGCGAGGACAATCAAAAGAAGTTCATCGCAAACGTATCTCACGACTTCCGGTCTCCCCTTACTTCCATAAGAGGATATCTGGAGGCTATGATCGACGGTACCATTCCTCCCGAAATGCACGAAAAATATCTGGGAATAGTACTAAGCGAGACCGAGCGACTTACAAAGCTTACAAACGGATTGCTTGCTCTTAACAACCTTAACATGAAGGGCGTTGTGCTTGATTATTCGGATTTTGACATAAACGATGTTATCCGTCAGACGGCAGCTTCTTTCGAAGGAACCTGCCAGAAGAAAGGCATTACCATCGATCTTGTTTTATTTGACGAGAATATTTATGTTCATGCCGACGAGATGAAGATAGGTCAGGTGCTTTATAACCTTCTTGACAATGCCATCAAGTTTTCGCATCACGATTCGTCCATCAAGATTGAAACTACCGAGAAACACAACAAAGTATTCGTATCGGTCAAGGATTCGGGAATAGGTATTCCAAAAGACGATATCATGTTCGTGTTTGCCCGTTTCTACAAGTCCGACATCTCAAGAGGTAAGGACAAGAAGGGAACGGGACTCGGTCTTGCCATAACAAAAGAGATCATCAACGCTCATAACGAGCATATCAACGTGATCAGTACCGAAGGAGTGGGAACCGAATTTATATTCTCACTTCCGTTATCGGAGGAATGATATATGGATGAAGAAAGAAAAGTAACCGAAGAGATAAAAACCGAAGAAGGAGAAAACCGCGACGTCACGATCATCCGTGAGAAGATAAAGTCACGTCCGGTAAACAAGGGAAAGCTTGCAAAGAGTACGCTAATTTCGGCGGTATCCGCCCTTGTTTTCGGTCTTGTTGCCTGCGTTGCGTTCTACGCTTTGGGTCCGGTTGTAAGCGGTTATTTTGAGAAAGAAGAGGAAGTGGAAAAACCAAGGCCTCAGGTAATCTTTCCCAATGAGCCTCTCGAAGACGAGATCAATCCCGAAGACATGCTCATCACTCCCGATCCCGCTATCGATCTTAGTGAACTGGCATCTCTTTCCGAGGAAGAGATTGAAAAAGCCATGAGTAAGGTTGAGTTTACGGTAAGCGATTATCAGAAGCTTTATCAAAAACTAACCGAGATAGCCAATACCGCCAAGAAATCCATCGTACGTGTCAGCGCACTTAAGACCGATACGGATTGGTTTGATAACATGTTCGAGGAAACCAGCGAGAAATGCGGTCTCATAATTGCCGACAACGGGATCGACCTGTTCATAGTCACTTATCTGAAAGATCTTTTGAAGGCGGATGAGATATATCTGACCTTTCCCGACGATACATCGTTAAAAGGCGAGATAGTTTCGGTGGATACAAGGACCGACCTTTGCGTTTTAAGCGTTCCCCTTGATTCTATAAATCAAGAAACAAAGGAAAGCTATGAGATCGCCACGTTAGGCGGATCGAATTCATCGCGTCTGACAGGAAGTCTTGTGATCGCCATAGGAAGCCCCATGGGTAATTACGGCTCATTAAATTACGGAATGATCACATCCGTGAACAAAGAGATAAACGTAGTCGATCGTCTTTACAGACAGATAACCACCGACATTTACGGCAGTTCATCCGCTACGGGAGTTCTTATCAATCTAAAAGGCGAGATACTGGGAATAATAGACACGAAATACTCGGATAACGATACTAAGAACCTTATAAGTGCCATCGGTATAACCGAACTTAAGGGAACTATCGAGAACATGATAAACGGCAAGGAACTCGTTCGTTTCGGAGTTACCGGAGCAAACGTTCCCGGAGAAGCCGTATTGTTATACAATGCGCCCAGAGGAGCCTTTGTAAGAACCGTGGAAATGGACTCTCCCGCAATGGCCGGAGGCATACAGGCAGGAGATATCATAACAGCCGTAAACGGAAGACCTGTAACCGGATATATGGATCTGGTTACAGAGGTTAAAGATATGACACCGGACGAAGAAACCGAGATCACAGTAAGCAGACAGTCGGTAGAGGGTTACAAGAACATGACTTTTGCCATAGTTCCGGAATTACTTGGAGGTACACAGTAACATTATGAAATTCATCAAAGAGATACGTGACGGAGAGCAGATTCAGGGAATCTATCTTTGCAAACAGAAAACAAGCGCGGTGACAAAGAACGGAAAACCGTATGAAAATGTTATTTTGCAGGACAAGACCGGCTCCATAGATTGCAAGATTTGGGATGTAAAGAGCGCAGGTATCGCCGATTTCGAAGCACTTGAGTATATAGATATAGTTGCGGATGCATCCATATTTAACGGCGCGATGCAGTTATCTATAAAAAGAGCGAGAGTGGCCGAGGAAGGGGAATACAATCCCGCAGATTACCTTCCCGTAAGTTCAAAAGACATCAACACAATGTACGATGAACTGACAGGATATATTAATTCAATTTCAAATCACTACCTTAAAGAGCTTTTGGAGTATTTCTTTGTAAAAGACGAGGCGTTAAAGAAAGCTTTCAGATCCACGAGTGCTGCAAAGAGCGTTCACCACGGATTTGTGGGAGGACTTTTGGAGCATACCCTTTCCGTTACGGGAACCTGTGATTACATCGCTTCAAAGTATCCCATCATAAAAAGAGACTTACTCATTACCGCGGCCATCTGCCACGACATAGGAAAAACAAAAGAACTTTCCGCTTTTCCCATAAACGACTATACGGATGAAGGAAACCTTCTGGGACATATCGTGATGGGTTACGAGATGATAGGAAAAGCATGCGAGAACATCGACGGATTTCCAAAGAGTCTTGAAAATGAGTTAAAGCATTGCATACTTGCTCACCACGGAAAACTTGAATTCGGTTCACCCAAGAAGCCTGCCCTCATTGAAGCGGTGGCACTTAACTATGCCGACGATCTTGATGCCAAGATGGAGACCTTTAAAGAAGCTTTGGAGGGCACCAACAATTACGACTGGCTTGGATTTAACAAGATGCTTGATACCAACATAAGAATGACCAGATCAGAGGAATGATGTTTTGCCTTACTTAAAGAATGAAGAAGTTACGGTTGATATTACGGCACTTGGAAACGACGGAGAAGGAATAGGCCGGTTAAGCGACGGTATGACTGTATTCATACCCGGCACCGTTCCCGGCGACAAAGTGCTCGCTCACATAGTGAAGGTGAAGAAAACCTGTCTTTATGCTATTTGCAGGGAGGTTATCGCACCTTCTTCTTTTCGTGTGAAAGAAGAGTGCTCTGTTGCAGCCAAATGCGGAGGCTGTACACTTCAGCATCTTTCTTACGATAAGCAGCTTGAGTACAAAGAAAATAAAGTCAAAGACTGTATAGAGCGAATAGGCGGAATTAAGAATCCTCCCATGGAGCCTATCATAGCGGCGGATGACATATATCATTTCCGTAACAAGGCTCAGTTTCCTGCGGGGCTTAACAAAGAAGGCAATTTCATAACGGGCTTTTACCGTGTAAGGAGTCACGATGTAGTCGAGAACACCGACTGCGCCATCGAATCAAAGATTAACAAACCCCTCATAGAAGCAGTCGTAAGCTTTATGAGAAGAAAAAACATCGCGCCATACAACGAAGAGACCGGAAAAGGCCTTATAAGACACATATACACTCGTGTAGGTTTCTTTACACATGAAGTCATGGTTTGTCTTGTGATAAACGGCGAAAAGGTGCCCGGAAGCGATGAACTTAAAGACATACTAATAAAAGTGTGCGAAGAAAACGGGCATAAGCTTTCATGCTTTTGTTTGAACATCAATAAAATGAAAACCAACGTCATACTGGGAAATGAATGCAGGCTTTTATACGGAAATCTCTATATAACCGACACCATCGGCGATATAAGTTACCGTATTTCACCCCTTTCTTTTTACCAGGTAAACCCTTATCAGACAAAGAAACTCTACGATGTCGCGGCGGAATTTGCGGGCCTTACCGGAGATGAGGTCGTATGGGATCTTTATTGCGGTATCGGTACGATATCTTTATATCTTGCAAGGAAAGCTAAGAAAGTTTACGGAGTTGAGATAGTTCCGGAAGCCATCGACGATGCACGTATCAATGCTGAGATCAATAACATCACGAACGCGGAGTTTTTTGTAGGGGCATCGGAAGATATCGCTCCTTCGCTTCCCATACCCGATGTCATCGTGGTGGATCCGCCTCGTAAAGGCTGCGACGAAAAACTGTTAAAAACGATAATCGATACTGCCCCGAAGCGTCTTGTATACGTATCATGCGATCCCGCAACTCTGGCCCGTGATCTTAAGATTCTTTCGGAAAACGGATTCAAATTGGAGCGAGTCCGTCCCGCAGATCAATTTTGTCACAGCTGCCATGTTGAGACCGTTGCCCTCGCGGAAAAAGCATTAGGCCATGTTTAAGAAATATGAGACAATAACAGGGTAAAAAGAAAGAGGATCTAAATATGAGAGCTTACGAAAGACTTTTAAAATACGTTGTGGTACACACAACTTCGGACGAGGAGTCTGAGAGCGTTCCGTCAACAAATATTCAGTTTGATCTTGCAAGATTGCTTGAAGCCGAAATGAAAGAACTGGGAATAAGTGATGTCAGTGTCGACGAACATTGCTACGTTACGGGACGTATTCCTGCCACAAAGGGATGTGAGAATGCTCCGAAGATCGGATTTATCGCGCATCTTGATACCGCTCCGGATTGTTCGGGTGAAAACGTAAAACCCCTCATTCACGAAAACTATGACGGTAAAGATGTTTTCCTTAAAAACGGGCGGGCCATCACCACAAAGCTGTTCCCTCATCTTATGACTCTTAAGGGAAGAACTCTCATTACCACCGACGGAACCACACTCCTGGGTGCGGACGATAAAGCGGGTGTTGCGGAGATCATGACCATGGCGGAGGAGGTTATCACAAAAGGCATTCCTCACGGTGACATCGCCATTGCTTTTACTCCCGACGAAGAGATCGGTCACGGAGCGAGTCTTCTTGACATAGAAAAATTCGGAGCCGATTTTGCCTATACGGTGGACGGCGGTCCCGAAAACGAGATAGAATACGAAAATTTCAACGCAGCAAAAGCCGTATTTAAGATTAAAGGCGTAAGCGTTCACCCCGGTGATGCCAAAGACAGAATGATAAATGCCGCATTACTTGCCTGCGAAATATCTTCCATGCTCCCCGCAGCGGAGACTCCCGCTCATACACAGGACAGAGAAGGTTTTTATCATTTAACTGACATAAAGGGTGACGTTGAGAATGCGGAGATCTCATATATCGTAAGAGATCACGATGCTTCTTTGTTTGAAGCAAAGAAAAAGACTTTAAACATGATTGAGAAGATCGTGAATGAGAAATACGGTGAAGGCACCGTTGTACTTACGATCACGGAGCAGTATCGAAATATGATAGAGAAGATATTGCCTCACATGCATATCGTTGATACGGCAAAAGAATGTATCAAAGAACAGGGCTTTGAGCCTTTGGACGTTCCGGTAAGAGGAGGAACCGACGGAGCCATGCTCTCTTATCGCGGTCTTCCATGTCCCAACCTCGGAACCGCAGGATACGCTTTCCACGGTCCCCTTGAGCATATCACCGCCGAAGGAATGGACACGGTGGTTAACGTCATGTGCGCCATAATAAAAAAGTATGCTTAAAACAGATCCAGAGAGCTGTCCAGATATATATGCTCTCTGACCTTTAACCGATATTCGGGCTTTGTCATGTAATAGAGTAAAAATTCCAAAATGACGGCGCTTCCCAGGCTTCGTCCTTCAATCTTGAACTGATCAAAGCCCATGGGCCGATATGTGTTTACTATATCCTGCGTTCCGATGAACGCAGGATTTTCCATAGCCTTTGAGAAGCGATATCCGCTTTTGTCTTTAGAGACACATATATGATCTTCGCAGTCTTCTCCGAGACTTTTCCTGCTTACGTTTTCATAGCATTCCTTACGTGCCGTGCAGTTAAATTCGCAGCATTCGTTCATAAGGAATTCGATTTTTTTCTTTTTACCCTCAGGCAGTTCTTTTAGTTTTTCGAAAGCTTTGTTTAATCTGAAATCGGGTACCACGTAGCGATATTCGTCTTTGCTTAACTCTTTTTCCAGATCGTCAAAGTCGGTTAATACCTTAGTGGTGGAAGAAACAAAATAGAAATCCGGAAATCTTGATTTAATGTGCTCAAGCAGCATATCGGAGTATATTATTATCCCGTTCTCAGCTTTTCCGTTATGCTCAAACATCTCACAGAGTCTGTTGCATTTTCTGTCGGATAAATGCTCTTTTTCAAGAAGCGAATTGCTGAAAGTAAGACGGGATGAGACAGAGTATTCCCTCATAAGAGCGGCCACCTCTTTCGCATCGGCGTCTCCGAATCCGACGCGTCCGCTGCCCCAGAGACAATCCGACGGCGCTCCGTAAACGGACCCTATCTCACACCAATCGTAGAAATAGTCTCTGTGCTCATAAAAGAGAGGTAAAAAGATCTCATAGAGATCATAGAATTCAAATAAACCGGGAAGGTGATAGTATACTTTCATTGTATTAATCGCTCCTGTGTTGTATTCTATCTTTACGCGCTAAGAAATACAAGAAAATAAGAATCTCACAAGAGAGATTGACATCTGAAAACCAATATGGTAATTTATGCAGGAAGTAAAAAAGAAAGCGAGGTATTTGATTATGCGTGTAAACAGAACAGAGTTTGTAACAATCGATCGTATGAAGACCTCGGTTTGCGTTTTTTAGTCTAAACATTCTAAAGATTTCAAACCGTGGCAATGACCCACGGTTTTTTTGTGCTCAAAATCGGGCAATTTCACCCACCGAAGTCTCCATACAAAGCATTATCAAAGAAATGGAGAACAGAAAAATGAATACAGTAAACAAAAAAGAAACTGACAGAGGAAGAATCTGTGAGATAAGGAAAAACAGCTTTACCATAAGGTTTGAGGGAAAAGACCTTCCCGCAAAACTGAAAGGATCCTTTTACGAAAAGAATACCAACGAATTTCCCGTGGTGGGTGATTACGTCGATTTTGAGTACAATCCCATTGGAGACTCGGTGATACTCTCGATTGAAGAGAGAAAGAGCTACATTCAAAGACCCGATCAGGCAAAGACCGCCACAATGCAGGGCATGGTGGCCAACGTTGATTACGTTTTCATAATCACGTCTCTTAACGAAGATTACAGCTACAACAGAATAGCCCGCTACGCATCGGTGGTACTGTCAGGGGGATCGATTCCGGTGGTTGTGCTTACAAAATCGGATCTTTGTTCCAATCCCGGAAGATTCGTAAGCGAAGTGGAAACCATATCCGAGAAAGTAAGAGTCCATGCCATATCAGCGATCTACGGAATAGGACTTGATGAACTTGACGAGTATATGACACCGGGCACTACCATATGTTTTATGGGCTCTTCGGGTGCGGGAAAGTCCACACTTCTTAACGCCATATGCGGCGAGGAGGTCATGAAGACGGGTGAAGTCAGAGAGTCCGACGATCACGGAAAGCATACGACCACACACCGACAGCTTATCGAACTTGAAAACGGCGTATCTGTCATCGATACTCCCGGTATGAGAGAGATAGGAATGGCGCAGGTCGAAGAAGGACTTGACGACACATTTTCCGATATCGTGGAGCTTGAAAGTCGATGCAGGTTCAGTGACTGTAAACACGACACCGAGCCCGGATGTGCCATAAAGGCGGCCATCGAAAGCGGAGAACTGACGGTTGAGCGTCTTATGCTTTACAAAAACCTGGGAGCCGAAAATCAAAGAAATTACGCCAAAAAGAAAGAGATCGCGGTGTGGGTCAGACAGCGCGAAAGAGCCGAAAGACGCGGTTTAAAGTTTTGATCTTTGCAACAAGTGAATGCATATTTGCATTATCTGTTTACACGTATGGATTATTGAAATTGTTTTCTTTATGATGAGTCCACAAGACAAGTCACGGAGGAAAAGCATGTTAAAGATCAAAACTTATAAAACTCTGATCATCTTTTTGGTAGCAGCGATGATGCTCTTATCAGGCTGCGGCGCAGTCAGGTTTGCGGATGATATAAACGCATACAAAGACGAATTCATGGACCTGACAAAATGCGACAGTGTAAGCGTGGTTACCCTTGATCACGGGGAACTTGAATTTTACGGAGACGAAGACGCTCTCTACCAGATCGGCTCTATGACAAAAGCATTTACGGGACTTGCCGTCATGAAACTCATAAACGAAGGAAAAGTCGCTCATGACGGCAACGTTTCAAATTACCTTGAAGGTTTTAAGGCATATTACAACGGAAAGCCTGTTGAAATTACCATAGATGAGCTTTTAAGTCAGACAAGCGGCTACACGAACAACGAGATCGATTATCCCAGCGCCGAAATGAGCATGTCTCTTTCGGACTGGGTTAACAGTATATCCGGAAAAGAACTTTCTTCCGCTCCCGGAGAGAAATACGCTTATTCAAACGTTAACTTTAACCTGCTTGGCGCAGTGATCGAGTCTGTAACGGGTTCTTCCTACAAGTCTTACATGGAAGAGGAGATACTTAAGCCCCTTTCTCTTGAAAACACATATGTGGGCATTCCGGACAGGGGTTATGTCGAAGAAGGCGCAAGACTTGGCTACAGAAAAGCCTTTACCTACGAAATAAGAGTAAGAGAGGGCGCCATCCCTGCGGGATACTTCTATTCCTGCACAAAAGACATGGGACGCTGGCTTAAGATATGGACAAAGGGCGAAGACGTTCCCGCCGAATTTTTACCCTTGATAGAAGAGGTAAAAAGAAACCTCAAAGACACAGGCGATTACTTTTGCGGATGGGAAAGTTTCGGCGAGGACACATTGGGCCACTCGGGGGGAACCCCCAATTATTCTTCGAGAATGGTATTTTCCAAAGATAAAGAGATCGGCGTATGCGTGCTTACGGACATGAACGTGGCAGCATCGACGGACAGCTTCTGCAATTCGATATACGGAAAACTTAACGGCGACGATCTTAAACCCATTAGTACCGATGTATGGACGGTATTTGACACGGTGTTTACGATCCTGACGGTGCTTTTATCAGGACTTCTCATCGCATCCATAAGTTTCAAAAAGACTGCGCTTATAGTATGGGACATCGCGGCAGCGGTACTTCTTATACTGCTCATCGTTTTAATGCCAATGATACTGGGAGCCGGAATGAAGGAGATACTTAAGGTATGGGCACCCTACAGCATGAGCGGTGCCATGGCCATGTTAATTGTTGACATATTGTTTATGAGTATAAGATTATGTAAGAAGAAAGCGTAACGCTTCATAAACTTATACGAGGCTTAAATGAGAATCGAAAAACGACAGGTTAAAGACAGGCCGTTAACGGTCATAGTTGAATATCCCGAGTGGAACAGTTCGGTTGAGAGACTTATCGACAAGATAAGCAAGGCGGATCTGACTTTTACCGGGAAGGCCGATGACAGAACGGTGAGCATCGGTATATCCGATATTTACTACATAGAGAATGTTGAGCGAAAGATTTTTCTTTATACCGATAAGGAGGTTTTCCGCTATGACAGATCCATGACCGATATCGAGTCTGTCGTTTCGGGCACGGAACTTGTAAGGATATCGAGAACCTGCATCATGAACACCGCGCATTTAAAGGAGATCAGGCAGATAAGGAACAGTCACCTGGAGGCCGTAATGGACAACGAGGAAAAACTGATCGTTTCTAGAAAATATCTTCCGGACATAAAGCGGATATTTAAAGGTGAAAATGTATGAAGAAAATACTCAGAGACACATGCATATTGGCCGCACTCATGATACTGTGCGTATTTTTGATTTCGATAATATGGTCGGGGCTTACAAGCGAGATCATGCTGGTGATAAAGCTTTTCGGACTGGCCCTCATTTTGTCGAGCATAAACTTCTTTATCGATGAAGTGTCGACTCTTTCCATACTTTCAAGCTACATAGTGAAATACTTTGCAGTTACGGCCATCGTAATGCTTTACGGGTTTATCGTCGGATGGTTTTTTACAAGCAATTTCTGGATGGCGTTCATATATGTGGGCGTCGTGGCTGTCCTGGGCTATTTTCTCGACAGTTTCAAGACAAAGAAAGATGTGGAGTTTATCAACAAAAAGATCGAAAGCAGAAAGGCTGCGAAGGGATCGGTATAGAAATATACAATTATGTGAGCATATAAACATATTATTCGTTAATTTCATTTTGGTATACTTAAGCACCGAGTCATTTGATTCGGTGCTTTTTTAAAAGGGGAAAGCAAATGATATATTACGACAACCTGCCGTTAGACAACGAGATATTGAGCGCACTTGGAGAACTGTCGATAAATTATGTTTTTCAGCCTATCTTTGAAGCTGACGGGAAAACGATATTTGCCCGTGAAGCGCTTATGCGTCCCACGCAGATGACAGTGACCGAGCTCATCGAAGACTATACCAAGCTCGGCCTTTTGCATGTGCTTGAAGTGGCGACATTCTTCGGTGCCATGCAGGAATACCAGCTTAGAGGATACGATTGCAAGTTATCGATAAACTCTTTTCCCTCAGAGGCTTTTACACCCGAAGAGGCCAAGGTTTTCAATGATTTTTACGGGGACTGCTTAGGAATCGGAATCGTTGAGATACTGGAGTATCCTTACATTGACCAAAAGGCCGTTGATGCCAAGAACAGAGCCTGCAGTTGTCAGGATTTGATGATAGCCATAGACGATTACGGCACCGGAATAAACGATATGAGTGTTGTCAATATGTACGAAACAAAGATCGTTAAACTGGACCGTCATCTTATATCGGGCATAGATCATTTACCCGAAAAACAGGAAAATGTAAAAAAAACCGTGCTCGATCTTCATTCTCGCGATATACTTGTATTGGCAGAGGGAGTAGAGGAAAAAGAAGAATTCGAATACCTCGTCTCTCTGGGTGTGGATCTTTTTCAGGGATATTACTTGGGAAAGCCCGCATAGAATACAGTTTCGCGGGGTACTGAAATGAGTGAAAATCGGAACCGGACTTTGGATTTCTTAAAGGGAATATTTATCATATTTGTGATCGCGTTGCATTTTCCTTTTGCAAACGATCTCGGTCACAGATTGCTGTTTCCTTTTTGGGTTGAGTTTGCGGTGCCCGGTTTTCTTTTTATTTCCGGATATGTTTATGCCCTTTCGTACGAAAAAAAGGCTTTCTCAAAACTCGAAGACATGTATGCCCCAAAAGATCTTCTTATAAAGTGTCTTCGTTTCATCATACCTTTCACGATCGTTTTCATCGCCGAACAGATACTGTTCAGAGTGTTCGGAATATACACAGTCGGAATAGTCGAGTACGGCCTGCGCGCGCTCTTCTTTGATTACTTAAGAGGCGGCATCGGTATGGGCTCTTACTATTTTCCGCTCATGATTCAGTTCATCTTCATATTCCCGCTTATCTACGCTTATGTAAAAAGAAAAGGCATCAAAGCCGTCATCAACATATTCATCATCAACATCGCCTACGAAGTGTTAAAGCTTGCTTTTGGGATGAGCGAATCGGAATACCGTCTGCTCATCTGCAGATATCTTTTCATCATCGCGTTCGGCTGCTACGCATGCGTCGGCAAAAAAGAAGAACAGGGAAGACTCTACAGGGGTTTCATCGAAGGTATATTTGCTCTGGGTGTGTTCTTCGTACTGTTATTCTCGTATACGTCTTACGAGCCGAAACTTTTCACTTTCTGGTCGACAACGTCAGCGCCGACAACGCTTTACATCGCACCGATCATGTTCATCATCGTCAAGATGTTAAAAGTGAAGTTTGCGCCTCTTGAGCTTGTAGGAAAGGCTTCTTTCGACGTCTTCCTCGTTCAGATGGTCTACTTTGTTTTATACGAAAACTGTTTTAGATACGGTTATTTTGCAAACATAAACGAGCTTTTGAGCTTTGTTATAACCGTGGCGATTTGCGTTGTACTCGGAATACTTTTATGGCTTTTGGAGAGCAAGCTTATCTTTAAGACGATCAAAAGGAGAATTTTATCATGAAAACATTGAAAAAGGCGGCAGCGTTCATATTGGCGCTCGCAGCGGTTCTTTCTTTAACGGGCTGTTCAGTCGGTGATATGGTAAGAAGAACACAGCATCAGCCGGCGATACAAACACCCGACTCGTTACCTGAACCGGCCGAAGAAGAGATCGTGCCCGATGAAAAAGAGGTTGAAGAGCCCGCACCGGCATCCGCAGAGGAACCCAAGGAAGAAGTAAAACCCGAAGAGCCCGCGGCATCTGTCGAAGAGCCAAAAGAAGAGCCCGCACCCGTAGAACCGGAACCCGAAGAAAACGGCGATATATACATTCTCTTTACGAGCGACATTCATTGCGGCATAGATCAGAATTTCGGTTTCGCAGGTCTTAAGCAGATAAGAGACACTCTCGAAGCCGAGGGTATAAAGACGATACTTGTTGACGACGGTGATGCCATTCAGGGTGAAGCCATCGGAACCGTAACGAAGGGCGAGACGATACTCTCCCTTATGAACGATGTCGGTTACGATGTCGCCATCCCCGGAAATCACGAGTTTGATTACGGAATGGACCGTTTCCTTGAGATTACTAAAGAAGCGAAGTTCCCTTATATAAGCTGTAACTTCAATCTCAAAGGCGAGCTTGTGCTTGAGCCCTATGTGATAAAGGAAGTTTTCGGAAAGAAGATCGCGTTCGTGGGTGTAACGACTCCGGAGACTCTTATAAGCTCCACTCCCGCATATTTCCAGGATGAGAACGGAGAATACATTTACGGATTCATGCAGGACAAGACAGGCGAAGCGCTTTATAAAGCACTTCAGGATGCGATAGATGCCGCTAAGAATGATGGGGCCGAGTACGTATATGTAATGGGTCATCTCGGCAATGAAGCCGAGTGTGAACCTTGGACTTATGCCGATGTTATCGCCAATACGACCGGTATCGACGTATTTCTTGACGGTCACAGCCATGATACCGACAAAGTTGTTATGAAAGACAAAGAGGGCAACGATGTAACCCGTGTGGCAGTGGGTACAAAGATGAGCAACATCGGATACAGCCACATAAATGCAGACGGTGAGATCGAAGAAACATCAAGTTTTGTATGGAACAATCCCATAGATGCACCCACGCTTTTAAATATCACAAACGATATAAGAACAAAAGTTGACGAAGCCGAAGGAAAACTTGAAGAGGAACTCGGCAATGTCGTTGCCACCACGGAAGTGGATCTTACAATCTCGGATCTCGAAGTCGTTGATTCGAACGGCAAAGCGGTACGTATCATAAGAAGAACCGAAACGAACCTCGGCGATCTTTGCGCGGACGCATACCGCGATCAGTCGGGTGCGGACATAGCGTTCGTAAACGGCGGCGGCATCCGTGTGAGCATCGAAAAGGGCGACATCACATACGGTGACATCATCGCGGTCCATCCTTTCGGAAACATGCTTACCGTTATAGAAGTTACGGGTCAGCAGATACTCGACGCTCTCGAGTGGGGCGCAAAAGCGGTTCCCGGCGAGAACGGCGGATTTATACAGGTATCCGGTCTAACATATGAGATCGACGCTACCATAGACAGTCCCTGTGTGGAAGACGACAACTCGATGTTCGTAAAGATAAAGGGAAAGAGAAGAGTTTCAAACGTAATGGTAGGTGACAAGCCTATCGACCCCAAAGCAAAATATACTTTGGCAGGTCATGATTACATGCTGCTTGGACACGGCGACGGCTTTACGATGTTTGACGGAGCAACCGTTTTACAGGACAGAGTAAAGATCGACAACCAGGTTCTTATCGATTACATCACAGATACTCTCGGCGGAACCATCGGCGAGGAATACGCCGAACCGTTCGGAGAAGGACGTATTGTGATAAAAGATTCGGAGGCCGATTCAAAAGACTGATCATATAAAAGTGAATGATAGGGCCAAATAAGTGCACCTTACGGGAACAGCTATTGTTCCCGTAATTTTTTTTTGTTATTTGTAGCATATAAGCAAAGGAGGAAAGCGTATGAACAACGTGATCGAAATAAACCACCTTACAAAAAGCTACGGAAAGAACAGAGGGGTGATCGATGTATCACTTAAGATCCCCGAGGGAGATATTTTCGGTTTCTTGGGCCCCAACGGAGCCGGCAAATCGACGACGATACGCTCGATGCTCGGATTTTTGAAATTCGACGAAGGCGAGATAAAGATACTCGGTATGGACAGCGTAAAGGACCATGTTGAGATACTTAAAAATGTCGGATACATGCCCTCGGAAGCATGGTTCTACAATTCGATGAAAGTTAGCGACGTGATCAAATATGCGGCAGACGTAAGAGGTCTCGACTGCAAAGAAGAAGCCGCAAAGATATGCGAAAGGCTTAAAGTAAATACTGACAAAAAGATAAAAGAGCTGTCGCTTGGTAACAGAAAGAAAGTGAGCATCGTCTGCGCGATGCAGCATAAGCCGAAGCTTTTCATATTCGATGAGCCGACCGGCGGACTCGATCCTTTGATGCAAAAGCATTTCTTTCAACTCATAAACGAGTACGTGGATGCGGGCGCCACATGTCTGCTTTCCACTCACGTGCTTTCGGAAGTCAACAAGTATTGCAAGAACGCGGCGATAATGCGCGAGGGAAGGCTTACGATGCTTGACAGCCCAAAGATTGACGACGAAACATTCCTTAGTTTCTACGAAGATGAGGAGGACAGATAATGAAGACTATTTTCCTTAAAGAGATAAGAAACAACTTAAAGAGTTTTCTCATATGGACATTGACTGTCGGACTTATGGGATTTTACTGCATCACTTTGTACAAGTCGATGGAAGGAGATGTGGCTTCCATGGCAGACGCTTTCTCAAACATGGGAGCATTTTCGGACGCATTCGGCATGAGCACGTTAAGCATCGCGACGGTGGAAGGTTTCTTCGCTACCGAAGTGGGTACCGTTCACGGACTCGGAGGAGCCATGTTTGCGGCGATACTTGCGATCGGCATCATTTCAAAGGAAGAAGAAGGCCATTCGGG
>JAGCTJ010000115.1 GCA_017963665.1 Lachnospiraceae bacterium
AAAACAAAAGAAAAGACACGTGTCGAAAATTTATTTTCGTAAACGTGTCTATTTTTTGTTTTATATAGGTGCGTCAGCACCATTATCTCAAATGTTAACAAGAGCGAAGCGAAACCTCAGCCCTCTTGTTATCCTCCCCCTCCAGTAATCATATTTTTGCAGAGCAAAAATATGATTACCATTCTCAATCTTGCTATCCTTTCTTCCTCGCACCTACGCAATATCCCTCATCTGCGACGTATACAGCTGATAATATGCTCCCTTCTTTTCAAGCAACTCCTCGTGGGTTCCGCACTCGACAATGCCTCCGTCATCGATATACATTATCTTGTCGCAATTCTTTATTGTCGAAAGTCTGTGGGCGATAATAAACGAGGTTCTTCCCTTAAGCATAGCATCAAGTCCCTGTTGAAGCGCTTTTTCTGTCTGTACGTCTATACTCGACGTTGCTTCATCGAGAACAAGGATCTTTGGATCGGACAAAAGCGTTCTCGCAAAGCTTATAAGCTGTTTCTGTCCCTGGGAAAGCATATCGCCTCTTTCTTTAACTTCAGTCTCATATCCGTCCTTCATGGCTGATATAAACGAATCGGCACAAACAACTTTTGATGCTTTCACAACATCTTCATCGCTTGCATCAAGCCTTCCGTAAAGAATGTTATCTTTTATCGATCCCGAGAATATAAAACTGTCCTGAAGCATTATTCCCATCTGAGAGCGAAGAGACTTAAGCGTAACCTTCGAAATATCCTGTCCGTCAATAAGTATTCTGCCTTTATCAAGATTGTAAAATCTTGAAATAAGGCTCACGATCGTACTCTTTCCCGCTCCGGTCGGACCTACGAGAGCAACACTCTCACCGGGCTTAACATCAAAGGAAATGTTGTGTAAAACGTTCTTTCCTTCTTCGTATGCAAAAGTAACGTTTTCAAAAGAAACAGCACCAACGATAGGCTTCATCTCGATCGCATCTTCAGCATCCTTAACAGTTACCGGTTCATCGATCGTTTCAAAAATTCTTTCAAGATAAGCGATATTGTTTATAAAGTTATTAAATATATTGCCAAGGTTCATGATAGGCTGCCAGAATCGTGCGGCATAACTTGTGATCGCCACAATAACACCGACTTTGATATCACCGCTTCCCACAAATACCAATAAACCAAATATGTAGATTGCCGCTCTTACCAACACCGAAATGTTGTCTATGCCGGGCCATACAAGGTTGGTATATCTTACCGCCCACATCCAGCTTTTACGGCACTTTCCCGAAAGCATCGCAAATATCTCAGCATTCTCATCTTCTCTTGCGAATATCTGTGTGATACGGGCTCCGACTATATTTTCCTGAAGATAGGCGTTAAGATTTGAATTTTTATTTGACACCTGCTGCCATGCTTTACGCTGCTTGTTCTTTATCCAGAGCATGAATATGGCAAGTATCGGAACACCGCTCACAACAACGGTCGCAAGTTTAACATCCACGATGAACATGAAGACCACTATGAATATAAGGTTCATGATCTCCAAAACGATATTTATAAGGCCGTTTGAAAGCATATCCGAAACAGAGTTAACGTAGTTAACGACTCTTATCAGTATCTTTCCGTGAGGCCGATCGTCGTAATACTGAAAAGGAAGCTCCTGAAGATGACCGAAAACATCTTTACGGATATCGTAGATGATGCTCTGACTGACTTTTATCATAGTCTTCTGTCTAACGGTGGTAAAAATGACACTGACCGCAAAAACAAGGATCATCAATCCGCAGCATATGTAAAGCATTTTATAGTCTCTGTTCGGAACAGCCTCGTCAAGAACTTTCTGAGTGATATACGGTCCAAAGAGGGCAAATATACCACCTATGGCGCTTAAAAGAAAGGCAAGTATCATTTTTCCCGCATAAGGTTTAATGTAAGAACCCGCGCGAAGCAAATGATGGTAGTCAAACGGTGTTTCAAGGATCTCGTCTTCTTTGTAAGTATTTCTTCCGGCCATTTAAACCACCTCCTCACCTGTCTGAAGTTTTACAAGCTCGTAATAATATCCCTTTTGCTCAATAAGCTGCTGATGAGTTCCCTCTTCGGCTATGACACCGTCTTTTAAAACGATTATCTTATCAGCTGACTTTGTAGTGGAAATACGTTGAGCTATTATTATCTTTGTACAATCGAAATCGAGATGTTTTAAACTCTTTTGTATCTCTTTTTCGGTCTCCATATCTACTGCGGAAGTCGTATCGTCGAGTATCAGTATCGAAGGTCTGACGGCCAGTGCTCGCGCGAGTGAAATTCTCTGCTTCTGACCTCCCGACAGTCCTACGCCTCTCTCACCGACGATCGTTTCATAGCCTTCGGGCATCTTTGCGATAAACTCCGAAGCCTGTGAATATCTTGCGAACTTAAGTACTTCTTCTTTGGATATCGTGGAATCACCGTATGCGATGTTTCCGTCTATCGTGTCGGAATAGAGCAAAACATCCTGAGTCGCAAGTCCGATATTCTTTCTTAGTTGATGAAGCTTATATTTATTTACATTTACACCGTCAATATATATATCACCGTGCGTAGGCTCATAGAACCTCGGAATGAGATGTATGAGCGAAGTTTTTCCGCATCCGGTCTCACCCATGATAGCGACTGTCTGACCTGCTTTAACCGAAAACGAAATGTCTTTAAGAACAGAACGATCAGCATCCTCAAACTTAAAGCTTACATTCTTAAACTCTATATCGCCCTTTATGCGATGATCGAGTTCGATGGCATCTTCCGCGTCAACAATCTCGGGTTCGGAATAATAGATTTCCATAACCTT
>JAGCTJ010000116.1 GCA_017963665.1 Lachnospiraceae bacterium
CGAGCTTAAAGAAGGCCACATGCCTCAGGCTTACAACGAAGTCGTAATGGATATCGAAGCTTTAAAACTTTTGGGTGCAGAACCTGTTTTGGGGAAAGAGATAGAGCTTTCTTTTAATATAAACGGTCTTACGGATGAAAAATCAAAGGTTACAGATACTTTTGTTCTGGCAGGCTTTTGGGAGTTTGATCCGATGAGTGCCGCGCACTATATAAATGTTTCAAGGGAATATGTGGATAAGTTTAACGAAAAGATTGTCAGCGAGGGATACGCCCCCATAAGAACGGATTTAAACGTGTTGTTCAATTCTTCCTTCGGTTTGACTTCAAAGATGGAGAAGATCGAGCAGGAATGCGGTTTTACATCTTTTGACGCAAGAAATGAAAACTACGTAAGATACGGAGTGAATTGGGCTTATACAATGTCCTCTCTTTCACTTGAATCCACAGTCGGTATGATTATGCCGATTCTGGTCTTCATGCTTTTGGTAATTTTCACAGGCTATTTGATCATTTACAACATATTTCAGATTTCAGTCGCTACGGATATCCGCTTTTACGGACTTTTAAAAACCATCGGGTCCACAAAAAAACAGATCAAAAGAGTAATCCGTGACCAGGCACTTTGCCTTTGTGTCATCGCGATCCCGGTCGGTCTTATATTGGGTTATCTCCTTGGAGCCTTATTGACACCTGCGGTTTTAAAGACAAGTACGATCTCCGCAAATTCATTTACCGTAAGCAGTTCTCCGATAATCTTTGTCGGTGCCGCATTATTTGAATTGGTGACGGTGTTTATCTCGGTTTCAAAACCCGAACGTATGGCGGGAAAAGTATCTCCCGTTGAAGCGGTACGATACAACGAAGCTTCGGAAACGGGTAAAAAGAAAAAGAATACCCGCGGAGCGAAAGCTGCAGATATGGCTCTGGCAAATATAGAAAGAAATAAAAAGAAAACTGTGTTGGTATTTGTTTCTTTGGCTCTTTCCATGGTTATTCTTAATACGGTGTATTCATTTGTTAAAGGCTTCGATTCCGAGAAGTGGGTCAACGCAACTGTATGCACAGACTTTGTTGTGGGAAAAGTGAGTTATTTCAAATTTCAAGGGGAAGAATCCGATCCGACGTTAAAGGAAGATGTCGAGCGTATAAAGGAAAATGTAAAAGAGAGTGACGGCGGATACGGCTACACCGTTGACAGGATTAATCTTACCAAATTGAATGATGCCGCATATGATGATTATTGTGCGGTAGACAGATATAACATACCGTTTACCAACGGAGCGGATGAAGGCATGCATTATGTCGGATGCGTGGCTGAGGGCATGGATGAATATCTTATAGACAAACTCGAAGTGTTTGAAGGAGATGTTTCGCTCCTTAACGATCCCGGCGGAAAGTATGTAGCTTTAATGACAGATGAGGAAAGCTTCAAAATCATGAAATCGGATGAAAACGCTCCCAAAGTGGGAGAGAGCATAGTTTTTGCCACCGCGGAAAATGCTTCGTTCGTTGATAAAACGACAGGTGGGATTCCCGATGAAATGGTTTATATAGATCCTGAAAAACTCATCGGAACTTATCATGGAGTCCGGGATAACGAATTTGAAATATGTGCTTTCGTCGGTGTTCCTTTTTCAATCAGTCCGAGAAGAGGTTCTTTTGCGTATGATATGGTATTTGGAAGAGAAACCTTAAAAGAGGCGGTAGGCGAAGAATTGGTGCCCATGTTCTATGCATTTGATGCTATTTCGGATGAAGAGGAAGCAAAGGCCGAAGAATTTATCGGAAAATATTGCGCCGACTCTGCAGGAAATCTTGAGTATGAGAGTAAAGCGATAAAAAGAGAAGAGTTTGAATCCTTTAAACAGATGTTTATAATCTTGGGCGGAGTACTTTGCCTGATATTGGGATTTGTGGGAGTTTTGAATTTCTTTAACACTATTTTGGCAAGTATCCTTTCAAGAAAGAACGAGCTTGCCGTATTACAGGCAATCGGTATGACCGGAAAGCAGGTTAAGGGCATGCTTATTACGGAGGGCCTTATCTACACGGCGGGTTCGGCGGTTGTGGCCTTATGTTTTTCGCTGGTAATCACGCCTCTTATTAACAACGCATCGGAGAATATGTTCTGGTTTTATTCAAAACACTTTTCGGTTACACCTTTTGCGTTTGTTGTTCCGCTGATATCGATTATTGGAATATTGGTACCTCTAATGGCTTACGGAAAACTTACTAAGGCAAGTATCGTGGACAGGATAAGAGAAATATCCTGCTAAAACCGAATAATTAATCTGATAAGCAGGAGTTTGCAGTCGCATTCTCCTGCTTATTTTTCATATTATTTATTACTTAATTATCCCTTAAGTTGTGGTAAGAAGAACAGAATCGTGATAAAATTATTAAGATTATACGTGGGAGTATGTCTTTTTGGCATGCCCGAAAGGAAGATAACGTGAAAGACGCAGAAAACCTGGCAATATTCGGCGGAACCCCTGTAAGGGACCACGCCCACAAGATATATTATGGCCGTCAGTGGATAGGCGAAGACGACATAAAGGCGGTCGAGGAAACACTTCGCAGCAATTATATTACCTGCGGTCCGAAGGTGGCAGAGCTCGAAAAGAAGCTTTGTGAGATCACAAAGGCCAAGCATGCGGTAGTTTGCTCAAACGGTACGGCTGCCCTTCATCTGGCTTGCATGGCGATAGGCATCAAGCCCGGTGACGAAGTGATAGTTTCGGCAATCACCTTTGCCGCTTCTTCGAACTGCGTGCTTTATTGCGGCGGAACTCCCGTGTTTGCGGACGTTCGTCCCGATACCTACAACATTGATGTAGAAGATGTCAAAAGAAAGATCACCGAAAAAACGAAGGCTATCGTTGCGGTGGACTTTACGGGACAGGCGGTTGAACTTGACGAGCTCAAAGCGATATGTAAAGAGCACAATCTATATTTGATAGAAGATGCTGCTCATTCCATCGGCACAAAGTATAAAGGCGAACCGGTCGGATCGATAGCGGATATAACGACGTTTTCTTTCCATCCGGTGAAGACCGTGACCGCGGGAGAAGGCGGAGCCTGCATGACAAACAACGATGAGCTTTACAAAAAGTTACATCTCCTGGTTTCGCACGGCATCACAAAAGATCCGGCAGAGATGACAAAACCTTCGGAAGGTCAGTGGTACCAGCAGCAGATAATGCTTGGATACAACTACAGAATGACCGATTTCCAGGGCGCATTGCTCTTAAGCCAGCTTTCGAAGCTTGAACTGTTTTCAAACAACAGAAAAGCGATCAGAAAGAAATACGACGAAGCCTTTAAAGATGTGGAAGGTATCATATTGCAGAAGTCGATTCCGGAATCGGATACCACGCAGCATCTGTACGTGATAAGACTTGATATGGATAAGCTTACCTGCACCAGAAAAGAGTTTTTCGATGCGCTCTATGAAGAGGGAACCTGTCCTCAGGTTCATTATGTGCCGGTTTACAGAC
>JAGCTJ010000117.1 GCA_017963665.1 Lachnospiraceae bacterium
AAAAGATATTAAGCGATGTGGTTAAAGACACCTTCAACATGATCACGGTTGACGGCGACACATCCACAAACGATACCCTTCTTATAATGGCAAACGGCCTTGCGGGTAACGACCTCATCGCAGGTCCCGGCGAAGGTTACGACAAGCTTTACGAAGCTGTCTACACCGTATGCGAAAGCCTCGCAAAGACGATGGCGAGCGACGGCGAAGGCGCCACAAAGCTTTTTGAGGCAAAAGTCGTAAACGCAAGATCGAAAGAGGATGCAAAGACGATGGCACGCGCCGTTGTCGGCTCGAACCTTTCAAAAGCAGCCATCTACGGATGCGATGCGAACTTCGGCAGATTCCTCTGCGCGATGGGCTACTCGGGAGCACAGTTCGATGAAAGAGACGTTGAGCTTTACTTCCAAAGCGCAAACGGCGAGCTTAAGGTGTTCGATCACGGCGTACCGCTTGCTTTCGACGAAGAAAAAGCAACGAACATCATGAAGGCTGAGACCGTTACGGTATTCATAAACATGAACGAAGGTGACGCATCGGCAACTGCATGGGGATGCGACCTTACATACGATTACGTTAAGATAAACGCGGATTACAGGAGTTAAGACATGGAAAAGCAGGAAATGGACGAACTTTTAAAGAAGGCTGAGGTGCTCATCGAAGCGCTTCCTTACATTCAGCAGTTCAACAGAAAGATAATAGTTGTTAAATACGGCGGATCGGCAATGAGCAATCCAGAACTTCAGAAGAACGTCATCAAAGACGTAACGCTTCTTAAACTCGTAGGATTCAAGCCCATCATCGTTCACGGCGGCGGCAAGGAGATAAGCAAGTGGCTTGAGAGAGTCGGCAAAAAGTCCGAGTTCGTAAACGGCCTTAGAGTTACCGACGAAGAGACGATGGAGATCGCCGAGATGGTACTCGGAAAAGTGAACAAGTCTCTTGTCACAATGGTGGAAGAGCTTGGCGTAAGAGCCATCGGTATCAGCGGAAAAGACGGCGGACTCTTAAAGTGCGAGAAGAAATATTCAGACGGAAAAGATATCGGTCTTGTGGGAAACATTACCGAAGTTAACGAGCAGATCCTTCTCGATCTTCTTGAAAAAGACTTCCTTCCCATCGTTTCACCCATCGGATTTGACGAGAAGTTTTCTTCGTACAACATTAACGCAGATGACGCGGCGTGCGCAGTGGCTAAGGCCGTTAAAGCCGAAAAACTTGCATTCCTTACCGACGTAGAAGGTGTTTACAGAGACTTCAACGATAAGTCGTCCTTCATCTCAAGATTAAGTCCCGACGAGGCGGACGCACTCATGAACAGCGGCGTTATCGGAGGCGGAATGCTTCCCAAGCTCAACAACTGTACGTCCGCAATCAGAGAAGGCGTAAGCAGAGTCCACATTCTTGACGGACGTATACCCCACTGCCTGCTTCTTGAGATCTTCACGAATCAGGGCATCGGAACATGTTTTTATGCTGACGGAGAGTAAACAGGGAGAAAGAAACCATGACACAGAAAGAATATATCGACAAAGCCGAGAGCGCTTTGTTACACACATATAACCGTTATCAGGTGGTGTTCGATCACGGTGACGGAGTTTATCTTTACGATCTTGACGGCAAGAAATACCTGGATTTTGTGGCAGGTATTTCGGTATTTGCCTTCGGCTACAACTGCAAAGAGTATAACGACGCGGTAAAAGCACAGGTCGACAAGATCATTCATACTTCAAATTATTACTACAACGTTCCCGCGGTGGAAGCTGCGGTTAAGTTAAAAGAAGCTTCCGGCATGGACAGGGTTTTCTTCACAAA
The DNA here is from genome assembly GCA_017963665.1 of Lachnospiraceae bacterium. Classification (GTDB taxonomy): domain Bacteria; phylum Bacillota; class Clostridia; order Lachnospirales; family Lachnospiraceae; genus UBA1258. Next base: position 1,816 of record JAGCTJ010000117.1, read on the forward strand.
TTCCGGTGCCGAAGCCATCGAAGGACTTATCAAGACCGCACGCAAATATGCATTCTTAAAGGACGGTTCCACGGATCACGAGATAATCGCAATGGAGCATTCTTTCCACGGACGTACCATGGGCGCTTTGTCGGTTACCGGCAATCCTCATTACCGCGAAGCTTTTGAGCCGGGCATCGGAAACATAAAGTTTGCGAAGATGAACGATTTCGAGAGTGTTAAGGCACTTGTTAACGAAAAAACATGTGCTATCTTATTCGAGACCGTGCAGGGCGAAGGCGGTATCTATCCCGCAACAAAGGAATTTATGGAGCAGGTAAGGGCTCTTTGCGATGAAAAGGACATCCTTATGATGCTTGACGAAGTTCAGTGCGGTATGGGTCGTACGGGATATATGTTTGCATGGCAGAAATACGGCATAAAGCCCGATTGTATGGCAGTTGCCAAGGCATTGGGATGCGGTGTTCCCATCGGCGCATTTTTGATGACCGAAAAAGTTGGCGCACACTCCCTCGTAGCCGGAGATCACGGCACCACATACGGCGGGAATCCCCTTGCTACCGCCGCTGCTTCCAAGGTTTTCGATCTCTTCAAAGAGAAAGATATTCTTAAGAATGTTAAAGAAACGGGCGATTACCTTTATGAAAAGCTCGAATTGTTATATAATGAGAAAGAAGACATAGTGGGACACAGGGGACTTGGGTTCTTACAGGGACTTGAATTCGATCATCCCGTATCGGAGATCATCAACAAGGCGCTTGAAAAGGGACTTGTGCTCATAAACGCCGGCACGAACATCATTCGTTTTGTTCCCCCGCTCATCGTTTCGAAAAAGAATGTGGACGATATGCTCGACATTTTGAAAAGTTGCCTGTAGTCCGGATAAAAAGCTATAAGGATAGATATGAAATTTCGTTTTAAATTGCTCGCCGTTGTGATCATAGCGGCGCTAACAATAATCATCTATAAGTTCGGAGTTAACGAGAACATCGAGGCCGAGGAGGAAGAGAAGCAATCTTACTACCAGACGGAGACGGTGTATCTTGGTTACTCCGACGATGCATTTACGGACTTCTTTACAAGTGCCGCGGTTGCATTTCACGAACAGAATCCCGACATAAGAGTTATTCCCAAACTTATTGAGGACGATGAGTACATCGAATCCATCAACGATCTTTCGGTTGAAGGTTCGGAGTTTCCCGACGTGTACGTTATCACCAACGATACCCTGGAAAAGGCTTATCTTGCGGGACTTGCAAGTGAAAATACAAAGTCGACCAACATAGTCAACGACGCACATTTCCCCAAAGCAGCCATCTCTGCCGTCACTTATTCGGATAAGCAGATAGGATATCCTCTCTTCTTTGAGACCAGTGTTTTGGTATACAACAAAACCTACCTTGATGAGTGGGTTGAGAAGATGAAGGTTGAAGGTAAGCAAAAAGAAGAAGAGCTTACCAGAGAACAGATCGAGGCGGAAGGCGGTGTCATCGAAGAGGGTAACTTCGCATCCGAGCAGGATCTTGAAGATTACGATTACGACAATCTGACAATAGAAGATATCATCCCCGAAACCATTGAGGATATAAAAGGCTTCGCCGATGAATACGATGCGCCTCAGGGCGTAGACGGTGTCTTTAAATGGGATGTTTCCGATGTATTTTACAACTATTTCTTTGCCGGAAACTATATGATCGTCGGCGGAGAAGCCGGTGACAACACCGATAACATCGATATCTACAACGAGAACACGATAAAGTGCATGAACGTATATCAGAATCTTAATCAGTTCTTCTCCATAGATGCCGAGACCTCAAGTTACGATTCGATGCTTGAAAACTTCTTTGAAGGAAAGTTTCTTTTTACCATAGCCACTTCCGATGTCATCGAAAAGGTAAGGCTTAAAGAAGAAGAAATGAAGGCGCAGCACGAGGAAGATGTGGCCGCATATGAGGCTGCGAAGGAAGATCTGGATCGCAAGCTTGCTGCCGGTGACATCGATCAGGATAAGTACGATGACAAGTTAAAGACCGCCGAGGACAAGATATCTCCGATGTACACCTTTGGCTTCCATCGTATCCCCGAGCTTACCGATGAACTTGATTCCCGCTCACTTTCCGTTACCGACGTTCTTACGGTAAACGGTTATTCGGAGCATGCACTTGCGGCCAACAGATTCGCGGCATTCGTTACGACGGAATATTCAAAGAATTTATATGCCAAGACCGGAAAGATCGCTTCAAGTTACGATGCGGCTTATGACGATGAAACGTTACTTCTTTTCCAGGAAGAATATGCCGATTCCATTCCCCTTCCCAAGATCGTGGAAGCATCGAATTTCTGGGTACAGCTTGAGATCACTTTCACGAAGATATGGACCGGAGAGGACGCCGACAAGTGGTTACGAGATCTCTCCGAGCAGATAATGACTCAGGTTACGTGTGAAGACTACAAAGAAGACACGATAAAGGTTGAATAGAGAAAACCATGCTTTTTAATTCGATCCATTTTCTTATTTTTTTCCCGGTCGTAGCCGGATTATACTTTGTGATCCCGCGCAAGTTAAAAGCAGCATTCTTACTGCTTGCAAGCTACTTTTTCTACATGTGCTGGAATCCCAAATATATTGTGCTCATTTTGATCACCACCGTGGTAACCTACACGGTGGGATTGCTCATGGGTAAAGACATGTCCGATAAGAAGAAAAAGGTCTTAATGGGCGTCGGTTTCTTCATAAATTTCGGACTTTTGTTTTTATTTAAATATCTTGATTTTTCGATCTCCATCATCAACAAATTGCTTGGCCCTCTTCACATAAGCGCCATAAGCAATCCCTTTGATTTCCTATTGCCCGTGGGTATTTCTTTCTATACTTTTCAGGCCATCGGATATTGCATCGACATTTACAGAGGGGACGTCAAACCCGAAAAGAACTTCATAAAATATGCACTTTTCGTAAGCTTCTTTCCCCAGCTTGTTGCAGGCCCCATAGAGCGAAGCAAAAACCTTCTTTCTCAGATAGATGAGATGGGTAAAAAGAAAACGCTTTGGAACCGTGACAGTATCGTTTCGGGATTTACCATGATGATGTACGGTCTTTTCATGAAGATGGTCATTGCTGACAGAGTGGCGATCTTTGTTGATAAGATATACGGAAATCTTTACCTTGTGGGAACCGCGGAGATGTTACTTGCCGCATTTGGATTTTCAATCCAAATATATGCCGATTTCGCAGGCTATTCCGCCATCGCCATAGGCGCCGCCAGATTCATGGGCATCGATCTTATGGAGAACTTCAACACTCCTTATTTCGCCGCAAGCATAGCGGATTTCTGGAGAAGATGGCATGTGTCCTTAAGCACATGGTTTCGTGACTACGTATACATTCCTCTTGGCGGAAACCGTAAAGGCACCGTCAGAAAATATATCAATCTCATGATTACTTTCCTTGTGAGCGGTCTTTGGCACGGAGCGTCTTTAAGCTTTGTGGCCTGGGGCGGCATCCACGGCATATACCAGGTGGTGGGAGATGTTACAAAGCCCATAAAGGAACGGGCCTGCAAGGCTCTGGGCGTTAAAAAAGATGTGTTCAGTTATAAGCTGGGACAGATTATATGCACGTTTCTTCTTACCACATTTGCATGGATATTTTTCAGAGCAGGCTCCATAGGAGTGGCTCTTACATACATAAAGCGCATGTTCACAAGGTGGAACCCCTGGGCGTTCTTTGACGAATCTCTTTATACCTGGGGACTTGACCGGGTGGAATCTCTCATTTTGTTCGTGGCGCTTCTGGTCATTTTTGCGATATCCGTTGTCAGATACAAGACCGGCGACGATATCGGAAAGGCGCTCCTTAAGCAGAATCTTTGGTTCAGATGGGTTGTGCTTATATTCTTTATGGTAGCGATAGTCGTATACGGCGAATACGGTATCACATTCAGTTCAAACAAATTTATCTACTTTGATTTTTAGAAAGGCAAGCAATGGAAGGATCTGCACGTAAAAAGCTCATACAGGTCGTAGCGATACTGCTCTTCATAGCGGTTTCTTTGTGTTGCCTTTACAAAGTTTACGATGTGCTCCGCTGGAAGGACACGACGGGTGATTACCTTTCGAGTTTTGAACAGCTATACGCCACCGCGGACGATCTTATTGATGTGGCATTTGTGGGAAGCAGCCACTGTTTCTGCGGCATAACGCCTGCATTTATGTGGGAAGAAAAAGGCATCGCAGGCTTTGACATGTCGGTTTCCGGCCAGGACAGAGATTCGGCCTACCACCACATTAAGGAACTTTTAAAGTCACAGTCGCCCAAAGTCATAGTTGTGGATCTTTTCGCCCTCACATTTGATGAACATGCCGAAGAAGGAAACATATACAGAAATCTTTTGAGCATGCGTACCTCCAAAAACTCCGTGGAGCTTGTGACCGAATACGCCCATAAGAGTGAGTGGGAAAACTACATTTCAAGATTCCCGATAGTTCATACAAGATACAGAGAACTTACCGAGTACGATTTTGATCTTCCTGCGCAGAACGATTACGGTCGCGGTGCTTTGTTCCAGTTTAGAGAGAACCCTCAGACAAAGTACGTGATCGACGAAAAGAAGGTTGAGAAGACCGAACTTTCGGATGACAACAAAGAGTGGCTCGAGGCACTTATAAAGCTTTCAAAGGACGAAAACTTTGAACTCGAATTCATGATCCTTCCCATGGTGATGGACGAAGAGCTTCGCAGTATATTTGACAGTGCAGAACGCTATCTTGAAGAAAAAGGGATCGCTGTTTTGGATTACAATGAGATAAGCGGGATAAACATCGATTATGCCACCGATTTTGCCGATCCGACCCATCTTAACTCCTTCGGTTCAAAGAAAGTGACCGTGCATTTGGGAGAATACCTTTCGGATAAATATGCCCTTTCCGATCACCGAGGCGACGCAAAATATAAGCAGTGGGACGACGATCTTACGTGGTATTATCAGGCCAAGGCGGATTATGAGTTTAATGCTTCGGAATATTATGACGACGTGGTGAAAAAGGCGGTTTCAATGCCAAACGCTCTCACCGTAATAAGTCTTGAGGGCATCTCGGAGGAGGAGCCTTACGATTTTTATACCCCCTTGGAGGCTTTCGGAATGACCTTTGAAGACTATCTTTCGGGAGGCAAATGGCTTTATAGAGACGGCACTCTTACAAAGGTTTGCGAGAACGATCTTTCAGCCCCCGATTACGTGTATGATATAAACAAAAAAGATACCCTTAAGATTAGATATAACGGCGATTATCTCTATGATGAAAACATCATGTTAAACAACGAATCGCTTTATTGTCACGGCGCTAAGATCACCATAGCGGTATACGATCTTTTCCTTGAAGAGCCCGTTGCCGTAAAGGGATTTTAACATAAACATTCAGATAAAGAGGAAAATTTCATAATAATGTATTGATTAATTCAAGGGGAGGTATTAAAATGGCGAATTATCCTACACCACACATCAACGCGAAACCCGAAGACTTTGCAAAGACGGTCCTCATGCCCGGGGATCCTTTAAGAGCAAAGTTCATCGCAGAGAATTTTCTCGAATCACCGGTGCTTGTAAACAACGTTCGTTCCGTACAGGGGTATACGGGTACGTACAAAGGCACAAGAGTATCGGTAATGGCCAGCGGAATGGGTATTCCTTCCATAGGTATTTATTCCTACGAACTGTTCAATTTCTTTGATGTGGACAACATCATAAGAATAGGTTCAACGGGAGCATTGGTGCCTGAAGTCAAGATAAGAGACATCGTGTTTGCACAGGGAGCCTGTACAAACTCCGAATATCAGGCACAGTACGGCATTCCGGGTCATTTTGCCCCTATAGCCGACTACAGATTGCTTAAGACGGCGATCGAAGAAGCAGACAAACTTAAAGTAAACTATCATGTGGGCAATGCATTGTCCTCAGACGTATTCTATAACGCAGATCCGGAGTTTAACGCAAAATGGGCCCGTATGGGTGTCATGTGCGTTGAGATGGAGGCAGCGGCACTTTACATGAACGCCGCATACGCAAAGAAGCGAGCACTTGCATTGTTTACCGTATCGGACAGCCTCGTTACGGGTGAGGCTACCACAGCTGAAGAAAGACAGAATTCATTCACTCAGATGATGGAGGTAGCACTCAACACCGCCGTGGCTATGGAGAAATAGCTGTTATGAAAGATGAGAAACTTACATTTGGGGAAACACTGAAAAACGCTTTTTACGCTATAAAACTGGGCAGGGCCTACACAAAGGCCCTGTTCTTTAATATTTGCTTTATAGCTGCGTTAGGCTATTTTCAGTGGGTATTCTTTTCGTCGGTATTCATGAAAAATATCGTCGACAGTCTCGATAAAGGTGAAGGCTTTAAAAAGATCTTCACTTATATCATTTTCTGCGGAGTGGTGGTAGGTCTTATGAACCTTTACCAGCACTACTTCGAAAATGTCACACTTCCCATAGAAAAAACAAGACTATACGGAAGACTCTACAGAAAGCTTTTTGACAAGGCTAAAAATGTAGAGTTAAGCTGCTACGAAAACGCGGATTTTTACAACAAATATACCATGGCGATGGACGGCGCGGACGAGCGAATAAGCGACGTTATGCGACGCTTCTGGGGCGTGATACTTGGTACGATAGCCACGGGATTTGTCTTTTATCTGATGTTTGAAATAGACAAGTTCGCGGTCATCTTTATCATCTGCCCGCTTTTAGGCAACTTCCTTTTCGGAAGCATAAAGAACAAGTACGAGTTCAAGCGCTATAAGGAACAGGTTGCGGGAAACAAGGTGCTCAACTACGTAAGCCGTGCAATGTATCTTCCCGACTATGCCAAGGAAATGCGTTTGTTCAACGTATTCAACCTTCTTAAAAAGCAGTACAACGATGCCACGGACAGAAACGTAAAGGCTGCGGAGAAATATGCATTTCCCAATGCTTTCGTAAACTTCTGGAAGATAACCTTCACGTTTTCGGTCATATTTGAAGGCATACTTTTTTATGCCATTTACAGAAATCTTGTCACAAAGTCTATTTCCCTGGCGGAACTTACAATCATGACCAGTATGATGGTCTCCATGACGTGGATACTCATCGGTCTTTTCGATGACATCATAAACTTCATGAAAGATGGCGTATTTATAAATAACCTTCGGGGATTCTTGGAGTACGAAGAAAAAATTCCCGAAGATTACGACGGTATCATCCCCGGAGAATTTGAATCACTTGAATTTGACAACGTGACCTTCTCTTACGATGACGAAGAAACGATAAAAGAACTTTCTTTCTGCATAAAGAAAGGTGAGAACACAGCCCTGGTGGGACATAACGGTGCGGGCAAGACTACCATAATCAAGCTTCTGTTAAGACTTTACGATCCCACATCCGGAGTCATAAGACTTAACGGCCGCGATATAAAGGATTACAACCTTCACGCCTACAGAGAACTTTTTGCGACCACATTCCAGGATTTTGCCATCATGGGAATGACGATCAAAGAAAACGTTCTTATGGGCAGAAGATACGACGACGATGATAAGGTGGTTGAGGATGCTCTTAAAAAGGCGGGAGTATACGATAAGGTAATGAGCCTCGAGAAGGGTACTGCCACCGTCATGACCAAAGAGTTCGATGAAAACGGTGCGGTGTTCTCCGGCGGCGAATCTCAAAAACTGGCTGTATCACGTACATTTGCAAAGCCTTCGGCGTTAAAGATATTTGATGAGCCTTCAAGCGCTCTCGATCCCATCGCGGAGTACGATCTTTTCAAAAATATCGCCAAAGAAGGCAATGAGCATACATTATTGTTCATCTCTCACAGACTTTCTTCGGTAAAGCACTGCGACAAGGTATTCATGCTGGAAAAAGGCCGCCTTGTGGAAGAGGGCTCACACGAAGAACTTATGGCTCTTGACGGAAAATACGCCAAGATGTATCGTCGTCAGGCCAACAACTATCTTGCGATAGATGACGGAACGGAGGGCGCATAAATGAGTAAGCAAAAAGAAAACAAACAGCCCTTCAAACAGGTCTGGTCAAACAACTTATTTTTGATAAAACTTTGCTTCAAGGCATCACCCGCATTCGTTATCTTTCCGGTACTGGATGCGGTGAGAAACCAGGTATCCATATTCTTCGAGCATACGGTGGGTATAGGATACGTGCTGGAGGCAGCGGAATTCGGCTATCCCTTTAAGAAAGTCGCTATGGTCATCCTGATCCTCTTTATTGCGATCTCCATAGGAATGGTATTTACGGTCTGGGTAGGAGATTACGTAAGAGCCAAAGAAGGGCCGAAAGTAAGCCGAAAGATCAAACTTATGCTTTACGAAAAAGCGAAAGATCTGGATCTTGAATGCTACGACAATCCCGATTACTACAACGAGATGGTGCTTGCCATCTCCGAAGTCGACAAGCAGATCGACCGTTGTATAGTGTTCCTTTCAAACGTATTCTCGGGACTTGCCACCTTCATCACATCGGCGATCTACTTCCTAAACAAAGACGGTGTATCCATCCTCTTTGCGGTAGCTTCGTTTTTCGTGACATTTTTCTTTATGCAGGCTTACAACAGGCTTTCATATAAGATAAGAGTCGACCGCAACCCCTTCGAGAGAAGAAGAGAGTACGTTAAGCGTGTGTTCTACCTTCCCGATTGCGCAAAGGAGATGCGCCTTAACCCGGATGTCACGGGCATTCTTTACGATGACTTCGACAAGGCAAATGAAGAAGTACTGCAGGTTGAGAAAAAGAACGCGAAACGCCACTTTGCACTTCAGTTTATGGGTAACTACGTCGGCAACGATTTCTTCTGCGACGTTATATACATTACATACCTTGTGTTCAGAGCAACGGTTATGGGAGCGCTTTCTTTCTCCACAGTTGCAATACTTTACAACTCCTTCGGACGTATGAAGAGGGGGCTTCGAGTGTTCACCGACACATATCCCTTTGCGTGTGAATCGAGCCTTTATGTGCAGAAGATAAGAAACTTCCTTGAATACGAGACAAAGATCAAGTCCATCGCCGATATCGAGCCCGACAACCGCGCAAAAGACGTGCAGGTCAAGGATCTTTCTTTTGCATACAATAAAACCGGCGATATGCTGTTAAAGGACATTAACCTTAACATCAAGCCCGGTGAGAAGATCGCCCTTGTAGGCTATAACGGCGCCGGAAAGACCACCTTCGTAAAGCTTCTCATGCGCCTTTACGATCCCGATTACGGCAGTATTTATATGGACAGCCACGACATCAAGGAGTACGCCCTTAAGAAGTTCAGGCGCTCCATCGGCGTCGTATTCCAGGACTTTAAGATATTTGCCGGAAGCGTTGCCGAAAACGTTGTAATGGATGAATTTGATGACAAAGAAACTGATCACGTAAGGCAGGCGCTTACGGATGCGGGCCTGATAAAGCGAATAGACAGAATGGAGAAGGGTATCGAAAGCGATCTTACGACGGAAACGAAAGACGACGGTATCGACCTTTCGGGCGGAGAATCGCAAAAACTCGCCGTATCCAGAGTATTCTACCAGGATGCGGGTCTTATGATACTTGACGAGCCCTCCAGTGCCCTGGATCCCATTGCGGAGTATCAGCTTAATCATGCCATGCTTACCGCAACCAAAGACAAGACAGTCATATTCATTTCCCACCGCCTTTCCACGACGCGTATCGCGGACCGCATAATCATGCTTGAAAACGGCCGTATCGTCGAAGAAGGAACACACGACGAACTGCTTTCATTAAACGGCAAATATGCGCAGATGTGGCACGTTCAGGCCGGTGCTTATATAGGCTAAATAAAGCCTTGACTTTGATATTTTGCTGTGTTAACATATCATTCGTGCCGATTAAGGCGCGAATGAATGTTATATGTGTGTGTAGCTCAGCTGGATAGAGCGTCTGGCTACGGACCAGAAGGTCGTGGGTTCGAATCCTGTCACACACGCTTATATAACAAAAAGACCCAATTGAAGAATTGGGTCTTTTTTGTTATAGGAGCCTGGCACCCTGTCACACACGCTGATATAATAGAATTCGGGTCAAAAATCCCATAAATAAGCCAAATGTTAACTTTACGTGACAGATTTCCAATGGCGAATGGTAGATTTTGTTGACAGATTTTCATACGTTTAGGTTGTAAATTAACCTAGGAGGTGTGGTTATGGAATTTAATGAAAGACTTATATGTTTAAGAAAACAAAAAGGATTGTCCCAGGAAAATCTCGGAGATGAGATCGGAGTTACAAGACAGACCGTTTCAAAATGGGAACTGGGTGAAACGACTCCGGATATGGATAAGCTGATCCAGCTTTCGGACCTGTTTGAAATAAGTATAGATGAACTGGTGGGAAAGAAAGACTGCGGCTCAAAAGATACTTCCCTTTGTTTAAGGCAAAGACCTTTTGTATATGAATATAAGAGCGAGAAAACCTTTAAAGGAATACCCCTCGTACATGTTCATTTGGGCATCGGGCTTTGCAGAGCAAAAGGGATCATCGCCATCGGTAACTGTGCTACGGGTGTACTTTCCATCGGAATCATTTCGGCAGGCGTTTTGTCCATAGGTGTTGTTTCTGCCGGCCTTATCGCTTTGGGAACCATCGCAACGGCGCTTCTTATCGCTCTCGGCGGTATTTCAATCGGAACATTTGCTCTTGGCGGAATCGCCGTCGGTGTAGTCACATTCGGAGGCCTTGCCATAGGCGTTTATTCCTATGGCGGTTGCGCAATAGCGTCACATGTAGCCAAGGGCGGATATGCAAGTGCCACGGTTGCCATAGGAGATGAGGCAAACGGTGATTATTGCTTTGACATAAATGTAAAAGGCCAGGGCGAAGCCATCAAAAACGCAATCCTTACCGCTTTCCCCAAGACCGCAAAATGGCTTGTTAAGCTGTTTTCGGGCAGATAGGTTATAGGGAGAGGTGACGGATCATGAAAAATATAATAAAGACTATAGTGGCATTTACACTGCTGGGAATTGTAGTTATAGGGGCACTTTTATTGTCCGCGTCCGATAACTCATCGGATGTGTATCCGAACGAAAATACCAGGATCAGTCTTTACGGAGAAGCTCACGGTTTTAAAACGTATTACGATCTTGAATTTTCCTTGTGGGAAGAATGCTACGAAAAGGGCGAAAGAGCCTTGTTTGTGGAGCTCCCTTACTATACCGCGGAGTTTATGAATCTTTGGATGCAGGAAGATTCCGATGAAAAATTGGACGGGATTTTTGAAGATATCCAAGGCACACAGGCATGCAATCAATTTTTCTATGAATTCCTGCATAAGATAAAAGAAAACTGCCCCGAAACGGTGTTCTTCGGAACCGATGTGGGTCATCAGTATGCCACCACCGGACAAAGATATATCGAGTATCTTGAAGAAAACGGCCTGGAGGGAACGGAGAACTATCGACTGGCAAAGGAGTGCATACAGCAGGGCATCGATTATTATTCCGATGATACGACCCATAACGGAATGTCTCCCACCAGAGAAGCCTATATGGTATCGAACTTTATTGATGCTTATTCGAGATGCGGCTCTGAAAAGATCATGGGAATATACGGTTCTTATCATACCGACCTTAACATCCGGGGGCTTATGGCCGGTGAGTTAAAAGCTCATTACGGAGATATCATAAGCAGCGTTAAGATGTGTTCTGTCGCTTTCGGTAAAAACGAACCCTATCGATTCGGTTTTTGCATTACGGGACTTTTCTTTTTACTGATGCTCTTTATTCCAAACATTTATTGGGGAGCCAAGGCAAAGCCCGCCGGATACGACGAGGCTTCAAAGAAGGAGAACAAAGTGCTTTTGATATTCGAGCGTGGGGGCGAGGTTTTGGTTACCTGCGCACTGGTAGTCTTTCCGGCCCTGAATCCTTACGTAAAAGCCCTTCCCGAAGGACTGTTCTTCGATTACAGGCTCATTATATGGATAGCCGCATTCGTGCTGATGATATTTTACGAGTGCTATTGGATCAAATACTTTAAGGGAGAAAGAACACTTCGCGCACAATACAGCTCTTTCACGGGATTTCCTTTGGCGGGCGCAACCCTTCCCGTGATCGCGGTTTTCCTTTTGGGACTGTATTCACTTAACCTCGTTGTGATAATATCCGCAGTTATTCTCGGAATCGGTCACATAGGAATACATTTCATGCATTACAAAGAAGCGAGAACATCTTTGATCTCAGATTCGTGTTCATAAATATACCGGAGTCAATCTTAGAACCCTCCAACAATATGAGATCGGAGATAAAGATATAAAGAAAGCTTCCGCGAGCAGTGTAATAGCACTGGCAAAATCTTTGCTTTGCGAGCCTGATGATCTGCTGTGAATCAGGCAATTCTCGCCACAATGGATTGTGTTTTTATACCGCGCATAGGATAATAAACTTGCGTGGAGGTAATCGAATGGACAAAGAAAAGACGGGAAAGATGATAAAAGAAGCTCGTGTGAGTAAGGGGTATACCCAGGCGGAGCTTGGATGCTTATTGGGCGTCAGCAACAAAGCCGTTTCAAGATGGGAAAAAGGCGAGAGTTTTCCCGATGTGGGAGTGCTCGAGAATCTTTCTGTGACTTTGGATATTGGGATAGAAGAACTGATAACCGGTGATGACGGCACTAAGGAAAATGCCATAAATGAGCTCATCAGAGTAGTAAAGATCCAGAATAAGCAGAAGAGGCGCATGGTGATCGATGTGATCTTATATGCTTTATATGCGGCTTTTTTACTCATACTGGCCTATTATGCATCGTTTTTTACGGAGTTTGGATACTCTTATAAGTTTGCATATTTTCTTGCGATCGTTACGGTTCTCATGCTTTTTGTCTCAAACGGGAAGAAAAGACTGGGAGATAATTCGGAGCTTAGGCAAAAAGCAATCTTTCCGGCACTCGCTCTTTTTTCTATGATCTATGCAACAACACTTATGTTTATAACGTTATCCGTGGTCGGAAAAGGAAGAACACCTTTCGGAATGGAACTGGCAAAAGTCGGTCCGTTTTTGGATTATCAGCTGCTGGCTGTTTTTATAATAAATTTCGCCATTGCTTTTATTACGATCTTTATGTCGATAAAGAACGGCAAAAGCATTCCCGTCGCGCCTTTTATCGCGCTTCCGGCCGTAAATCTTGCGCTCCAGTATCGTTCGATGCTGTACAATATGGAGTCTTTGACGCACGCAATCGGTTGGGTCACGGTCATCACGATCGCGATCTACGCCCTGCTCTTTATGGCACTTATAGTTATTTACTTAAACAACAGGATTAATAAGGTGATCAGGCACAAAGAAAACGGCTCGCATTAAATGTGCGCGCCGTTGAATGATACGACTGCGATCAGTTTGTTAAGGTCGTCGGTTATCGTTACGTCGTAGAAGCAATTGCTTCTGCCGTCTTTTAATAACTTGGCTTCTGCAAAAAGAACACTGCCCTTGGGTTGCGACATGAAGCTGGCCGTTCCGACCACGCTGACTGTCGCTTTTTCTTTGTCGAAGTTTGACGCTACGGCGAAAGCGAAATCCGCGAGAGTGTAGATCGAACCGCCCATTACACCGCCGTAAGCATTTTTGTGGTTTTCGGTAATCTTCATGCTGCAAAGCGCGTAGTTTTCGCCTACTTTTTCTATAACTGCGCCCGATAATTTGGTGGCGTATAAATCTTTTGAAAATTCTTTTCTTGCTTCTTCAAGTTTGCTCATAGTCAGCAATATATCAAAAAGGGGGCATTTTTTCAACAAAAAAGCCACAAAATTCCTTAAAATTTGCCTATAATCTTTGACTATCTCGGAAGAAATGATTATACTATAGGAACAACTATATGAGTTTTTTTTGCACAGATATTTTGGGGAGGTTACGCAAATGAACGAGAACGTTGTGAAAAGAAATGAACTTTTGGCCGGTAAGATTATCGAAGGTCTTAAGTCCAGAAACATGACAGGGTACTACGCAAAAGACCAGGAAGAGGCGCTGAAACTTGCTCTTGAACTCATCCCGAAGGGCAGCTCGGTTACCATGGGCGGATGCATGAGCGCACAGGAGATCGGGCTTACCGACGCGGTAATAGGTCCCGATTACAAGTACATTGACAGAAACGGTGCGGCAGACAAGAGAGCGGCAGAACTGGAAACCTACGGCGCGGACGTGTTCATCTCCAGTGCAAACGCCATGACCGACGACGGTGTGCTCGTTAACATCGACGGCAATTCAAACCGTGTTTCGGCGATCGCATACGGACCGAAGAAAGTTGTGTTCATCGTAGGCATCAATAAGATATGCAGCGACATCGACAGTGCACTTAAGAGAGCGAGAAACATTGCGGCAACAACGAATGTTCAGCGTTTCGGCCTTTCGACACCCTGCACCAAGACGGGAACATGTTTTAACTGCAAGTCACCCGACACGATTTGCTGCCAGTTTTTGATCACAAGATATTCACGTCATAAAGACAGGATCCATGTCATCCTCGTAAATGACAGTTTGGGATTTTAGTATAAGATTAATCAGAGTATGAGATAATAACAGCTTAAGGTGCTATTTCAAAAGAGGATTAATAATTGAAGGCTTTAAAGAAATTTGCCGGAGTCATGTTCTATGACAATCAGGACCTGCACTCCAGACTGCTTAATCTCTTTCTGGTGGCAATGCTGATTTCTGCTCCTTTGATCATTGTCAGTACGTTCATATTCTCAAGAAGTTTTGTACAGCTTATTCCGATATTCGTACTGGTGGTGCTTGCTTTCATATCTACAGGCATTGCATATAAAACCGGAAACACAAAAGTCAGCGGTATCATACTAAGCATCGGCGGATGTATGATCACTTTCCCGATCATGTACTTCCTTGACGGAGGTATGCGTTCGGGTATGCCCATATGGTTCTTGATGGGATTGGTATTTAACTGGTTCGTACTTGAAGGTACGATCAGTTACGTCGCCTTTATATTGTGTGCACTGATATACGGTATATGTTTCCATCTTGAGATCACTCATCCCGAGATGGTCTTAAATGTGTTAAGCCGCGAGGCGGAAATAACCGATATCGCCCTGGCAATACTTGTCATAAGCGTTATCTTCGGCGCAATTTTTAAATTCCAGGCAAACGTATACGAAAGACAGAAAACCGATCTGGAAGCCAACGAGAACGATCTCCGCCTTGCCAAGGACGAAGCCGAAAAGGCCAACAAGGCAAAGAGCGAATTCCTCGCAAACATGTCTCACGAGATCAGAACGCCTATCAATACGATGTTAGGCATGAACGAGATGATACAACGAGAGGCGGAAAATAAAGATGTCAAGATGTACGCCGCCAACATTGAAAGCGCCGGCAATTCACTTCTTGCGATAATCAGTGACATTCTCGACTTTTCTAAGATCGAATCGGGCAAGATGGAATTGTTCCCCACAGAATACGATCTGTTCTCGCTTCTTAACGATTCCTACAATACGGTGGCGGGACGTGCAAAGACAAAGCGACTTAATTTCACCATTACCAACAATCCTTCCATCCCCGGAAGACTGTATGGTGATGAGATCAGAATTAGACAGATAATCAACAATCTTTTGTCCAACGCAGTTAAATACACGACGGTGGGCGGAGTCGAACTGATACTTGATTTCTCGTGGATAAATGCCGACAATGTGGTTCTGGACATTACCGTTCGAGACACGGGAATAGGTATTCGTGAAGAAGATTTTGACAGGATATTCTCGTATTTTCAGCGAGTGGATGAGAAAGAAAACAGAAACATTGAAGGCACGGGCCTGGGCCTTGCGATAGTTAAGAAGTTTACGGACCTTATGGGCGGAACCGTTACCGTTAAGAGTAAGTACAACGAAGGCTCCGAGTTTAAGGTTTCGATTCCTCAGAAGGTCAGCGATCCTCATCCCATGGGCGATGCCGCAACTCTCATGTTCGAGAGCGGATCCGAAAAAGTTAAGTACAAAGAGCTCTTTAAAGCTCCCAACGCACGTATCCTTTCCGTTGACGATGTGAGCATCAATCAGGACGTAATAAAGATGCTTCTTAAAAAGACGGAGGTTACCATCGATGTGGCCGACAGCGGAAGAGAGTGTATCGCACTTACATCCAACAACTTCTACGATCTCATTTTTATGGATCATATGATGCCGGGTATGGACGGTGTGGAAACCTTTAAACTCATCCGCGAAGATCCCAACAATCCCAATCACGATACGCCGGTCATCATACTTACGGCCAATGCCGTGGCGGGAGCGGAAGACGAATACTTAAAGGAAGGCTTCGCAGGTTATCTCGCAAAACCCGTCAAGGGCGCGGATATCGAAGAAACACTCATAAAGTTCCTGCCCAAAGAGCTTGTCACACTGACTTCTGATATGTAAAAAGAAAGAACCCCGATTCATAACGAATCGGGGTTTGTGTTTCTTTTATCCCATTACAACTTTGACATTGTATTCTTTCTTTCCGTCTACGAAAGGAATTACGCAGCCGTCAACTTTGTTGCCGTCAACGATGAGCTCTTTAACTCCCTTTTCAACATCCGAAGGATTGGATACTTCGATGTGGTATGTAGCGCCACGGAATTTTCTTGTGATCTTGAAATCACCGAAGCCGTGAGGTACGCAGGGATCAACGGAAAGTCCCTTGTGAGTGGGATATACGCCGAGGATGTACTGTGAAATGTTGCAGAACGTCCAAGCAGCTGTACCTGTAAGCCAGGAGTTCTTACCTTCGCCGGGGATGTATGCGTCGTTACCTGCAACCATCTGGCAGTATACGTAAGGCTCTGTCTTGTGGATCTCGGATATTTCCTCTGTATAAGCGGGACATGTTTTCTTGTAGATCTCGAATGCTCTGTCGCCACGTCCGATAACCGTTTCTGCGATGGAAACCCAAGGGTTGTTGTGGCAGAAGATTCCGGCATTTTCTTTGTATCCGGGGGGATATGAGGAAATCTCTCCAAGTTCGAGGTGATACACCGTATATGCGGGCTGAAGGATCATTACACCGTACTTGCAGTCAAGATATTTCTTAACCGAATCAAGTGCCTTTTCTGCAAGACCTTCTTTAACACCGATACCTGCAAGTGAGCAGAAACCGTTACTTTCGATGAAGATCTTTCCTTCTTCACATTCCTTTGAACCGATCTTGTTTGAATATGCATCGTATGCCCGAACGAACCATTCACCGTCCCAACCGTCCTTAAGGACTGCATCGTACATGATCTTGATCTCTTTACGTGCTCTTTCAGCTTCTGCGGTGTCACCGAGAAGTTCTGCGAGCTGTGCATATTCTTCACCGTACTTAACGAACATACCTGCAATGAATACGGATTCCGCAACGGGTCCTTCTGAAGGTCCGAAGCACTGGAATGATTCGCCGGGATGCTCTGAGAAGCAGTTTAAGTTAAGACAATCGTTCCAATCGGCACGTCCGATAAGAGGAAGATTGTGAGGTCCCTTGTTGTTTACAGTGAAATCAAAGGATCTCTTTAAGTGCTCCATAAGGGTGGTGGCTACCGACATATCGTTGTCGTAAGGAACCATTTCCTTAAGGATCGAGATATCGCCTGTCTCACGAACATAAGCGCTGGTGCCTGCGATGAGCCAAAGGGGGTCGTCGTTGAAGCCCGAACCGATGTCGGAGTTACCGCGCTTTGTAAGAGGCTGATACTGATGGTATGCCGAACCGTTTTCGAACTGTGTCGAAGCGATATCGATGATACGCTCTCTTGCACGTTCGGGAATGAGGTGAACGAAACCGAGAAGATCCTGATTGGAATCTCTGAAGCCCATTCCACGGCCGATACCGGATTCGTAGTATGAAGCGGAACGTGACATGTTGAAGGTAACCATACACTGATACTGGTTCCAGATGTTTACCATTCTGTTTACTTTGTCGTTGTTCGACTCTACAGTATATATTGAAAGAAGATTGTCCCAGTAAGCGTTTAACTTTGCAAATGCCTTGTCAACGTCCTCGTCTGTCTTGTACTTTGCAAGCATTGCATTTGCGGGAGCCTTATTTACGACACCCTTTGATTCCCATTTCTGATCTTCGGGGTTTTCACAGTAACCGAGTACGAAAACATAAGACTTGCTCTCGCCGGGATTAAGTTTGATATTGATCTGATGAGCGGCAACCGGGGACCATCCGTGTGCTTCACTTCCGGTACATGCTCCGTTAAATACAGCTTCCGGATCGTGATTGTCATGATATGCTCCGAGGAATGCATCTCTTGAAGTGTCGAATCCGTCGATGGGAGCGTTTACGGAGTAGATAGCGTAGTGATTACGACGCTCTCTGTACTCTGTCTTATGGAAGATGGTGGATCCGACAATCTCAACTTCACCTGTAGAGAAGTTTCTCTGGAAGTTCTTCATATCGTCATCCGCATTCCAAAGACACCATTCAACATAAGAGAAAAGCTTGATGTCTTTAGCTTCCGAAGAAGTGTTTGTAAGTTTGATGCGGTTGATCTCGCATGTGTCGTCCGTGGGAACGAAAGCAAGAACCTCGGCCTTAACACCGTTCTTGGAGGAATTCCATTTGGTGTAACCGATACCGTGACGGCATTCGTAAGAGTCAAGATCTGTCTTGGTAGGCTGCCAGCCGGGATTCCAAACAGTATCGCCGTCTTTTATGTAGAAGTATTTGCCGTTCGTATCCATAGGCACGTTGTTGTAACGAAATCTTGTGATACGAAGTAACTTTGCATCTTTGTAGAAAGAATAACCGCCGGCCGTATTGGAAACAAGCGAAAAGAAGTCGTTTGTTCCGAGGTAGTTGATCCACGGCAGGGGGGTCTTAGGGGTTGTAATGACATATTCTTTGTTCAGGTCGTCAAAAAATCCGAATTTCATGGTATCCTCCCGATATTTTTTGTGATTTGAACGGGTTATGAAATCGATTAAGTAAAAAGGCATAAACATCCCGTTCGTAGTCCCAATTATATAGTAAAAAAATCACAAAAGCAACCTAAAAAATAGAGATTGAAACGAAATTATTTGCTATGATATACTTAAAGCACGAAAACGATTAAGAACAGATTATTTCGGAGACAGATATGGTATCGATGAAAGACATCGCCGCGGCATGCAAAGTATCGGTTGCCACGGTCAGCAAGGCTTTGAACGATCAAAGCGATATAGGTGAACAGACCAGAAATCTCATAAAGAAGACGGCCAAGGAGATGGGCTATTTTCCCAATGCTCAGGCAAGAGCCCTTCGTACGAACCGTTCCTACAATATAGGAGTTTTGTTTGTGGACGAAGGTCAGAGCGGTCTTACCCACGATTATTTTTCCAAAGTGCTGGACAGCTTCAAGATGGAGGTCGAAGAACACGGTTACGATCTTACCTTCATCAACTGTTCAAAGAAGAACCGTACCCGCTATTCATACCTTGAGCACAGCAAATATCGTGGATTTGACGGTATTGTTATTGCCTGTATCGACTTTAATGATGCAGAGGTGACCGAACTGGTCAATTCAGACATTCCTCTTGTCACCATCGACTACATGTTTAACAGCAGAAGCTCCGTTGTTTCCAACAATTACGCGGGAATGCAGGCTTTAACGGAATACGTCGTAAGTCTCGGACACAAAAAGATCGCTTACATATGCGGTGAAGACAACGCGGTTACCCAAAGACGTCTCGCAGCATTTTATCAGGTGCTGGAGGCACACGGAATCTCACTTCCCGACGATTACGTTATACACGATCATTACCGTGACATCCTCGGAGCAGAAAAGCATACGCTCGAGCTTCTTGAGATGAAAGAAAGACCTACCTGCATCATCTACTCAGACGACTACTCGGCAATCGGAGGCTACAATGCGATAAGAGCGAAAGGCCTTTCAATCCCCGCCGACATTTCGATAGCCGGATACGACGGCGTTACGGCGGCCTCTCTTATGGAGCCCTCGATCACAACGATAAGACAGAACACCGCCAAGATCGGTAAGACCGCGGCACTTAAACTCATAAATCTTATCGAGAAACCAAAGACAACTCTGGAGGAGACGCTGGTTGTCGAGGGA
>JAGCTJ010000118.1 GCA_017963665.1 Lachnospiraceae bacterium
AGTAATCCCGAAAAATACAAGGACACCGAACTCAGCCACTCAGTCGACGTAGCCTTAAGAGAACTGGCACTTGAGAAAGTCAGAAAAGAAAAGTATCCGAACTACCCTTCCCGTATGGCGGCCATCTACGTATCGAAGACCTTTAAAGAAGCCGAACAATGGGGGGATTACTTTGCTAAACTCGGAAGGCCTACATATGGTATAGCCAAGATCAGGGTAAATGGAAATGTATATGAAGGGGATGCCTATAAATGCTTCGACGGTTGCATAGATGAAGCTGAGAATATCCGCATGGCAGAGATCTACTGGCTCAACGGCCCCAATGAAGACGGTCGCGAACCAATTGTCGAGATCCTTGCTGACGGCGATATTGAAGTGATAGAAATCGTAAAAGAGATCAACGCAAATATATAGTGATTCAAGGGGTTCCCTATGGGGTTCCCTAAAGGGACTAGGCGCTGTGCGCCGTCGCTGGATTCACACTAGACTCGAAAGAACCTCGTCAAGTTTTCTTTCGAATCCTCAGCGGAATATCATGTTCACGTGATAGTGCAAGGCATCGGTCGATTTCCTCCTGAGGGAGGACATCGACGATTGACCATCTGACGTCTTTTATTTCTTCCCTACATCTTTTTGTGAATTCAAGCATGTTTTCAAAGCCATTGGAATGAAGTGGCCTTGTTACTTTTTCATAGTCTTCTTTTGTAGGGGCGTTAAGGCTCACAGAGACGCTGTCAATGACTTTGGCAAGCTCCGGAACTATATCACGGCCGTTTTCTACTGAGCCCTGGCCGTTGGTGTTTAGTCTTATTTTTAAGTGCTTTTCTTTTTTGGCAAAAGCAGCAGCCTCTAGCAGTATGTCCAGCTGGCAGGTTGGTTCGCCGTAGCCGCAGAACACAAGCTCATCGTAACCTGAAAAATCAAAATCGCGTATGGCATCAAGAACCTCGGCTTTGGTAGGATTGGCCTGATGCCAAAGGGTATCAGCATCGCCGACACCATCTTTTACAAAGCGGATGCAGAAGGTGCATCTGCAGTTACATTTATTGGTAATATTTGCATAGACTGAGCCTTTATAAGTGTAGAGTATATCTGCCATATCAGGCCTCCAATCTGGCTTTGAAGCCAAACTTATCAAGTGTTGTACCAAGCATCAGGAAAAAGATCATACTGCCAAAGGACTGCACAAAGCTTCCGGAAAAGCTTGTGATGAGTGCTGCCTTAGTTCCGAATAAAAGAGCTTCAGCAAAATAATATCCTGTGGCTGAGATAAAGTAAGAAATGATCGGAGCGGCAATATTTCTTTTGCTAAGTATAGTTGCAGATTTATTGGTAAAAGGGATCACGATAAGGCTCTTTATTATAACAGTGGCCACTGTCCATGCAGGGGCAGTCAAAAGATCTGCAAGTCCTCCGCCAATTGCACCTGCCAGCATGGCATACGGCATTGGCAGTATGGTGGCGGCAAGATATATTAGTCCATCACCGAAATGAATGTATCCGCCATTTATTCCAACGGGCACATGGCCTATGTAGGCTGTGAAAATTGTGATAAGGGCTGCAAAGATTCCGGTAAGTGTTAAGGTGTAAGTTTTGCTTCTTTTTCCTGTCATGTCTGTTCCCTACTTTCTGTGTAGTTTTCTTTGCGTTTTCAATTTGTTAGTAGTTTTAAACTTTTTTCATATGAGATCCCGGCTCTTGGGGCAGTGTCTTTTTCTGTATTTTTTATGGCTGTGTATATGAAATGGCTTGTCGTATCTGCTGCATCAAAAGCGCTGTCACCTCTTAATATTTTGCCTAAAAAGATAGCTGCAAAGAGGTCTCCTGTTCCGGAATAATGAATTCCGTTACTTTGCGTTGTGATAACTTTGCTGTTTCCGTTTTCCATAATAAAATTGCCGATCACATCTTTTTTTAAGAGAGGAATCCCGGTAACTGCGATGATCCTGTTGTGAGCACCGCCAAGTAGGACTGAAAGTCTTCGAATCTCGCTTATCAGGTCATCACCCTTGAGCTTCATTATTTCCTCAGGGCTTTCATCCGTCAGAAGACACAGCTCTGTCAAGTTTGGAGTTATTATGTCGGCTTCATTGACCATGGCTTTTATGGTCGTCAGAAGCTCTTTTGAAAAGTTTGTATAAGTTTTTCCGTCATCGCCCATGACAGGATCAACTAAAACCTTAGTGCTTGCTGATTTGAAGGCTTTTATAAATTCCAAACTGTTTTTTGCCTGCTGACCACTCATCATAAATCCGGTTATTATCCCGTCAAAAGTTTCTTCCTGTTGTTTCCATTCCCGCAGATATTCAGGTATTATGCCGGTCAGGTCTTTGAAATAATATGAAGGATATCCGGTCTGGGCGCTAAGAACTGCTGTTGGCAGTGGACAGCACTGAATTCCCATTGCTGCCAAAACTGTCATATCAGCAGTCAGTGAACACTTGCCGAACCCGGAAAGGTCATTAATCGCTGCTACTTTCATAAGCTGCTCCTTTAATGCTTTGTTATGGTAAAGAATATACTATATTTTCTGGTATTATTAAAATAATCAGATTAGAAGAATTTATTAATACCAGATGTTCGCAACTGACTTATTATATATTTCTAAAGTGAACGAAAAACAGCGCATTTAATGTACAATTATATTAGGTTATTGTACGGATTTGGCGTTGGGGCAGGATATGCCCGAGGAGATAGAAGACAATCCATCAGGTATTGGCGATGGAAGACTCAATGTGTATGCTCCAGATTGATGACAATAACACTATAACCGGCTATTTGATGGGATACTATAAAGAATATGATGAAATAAGAGGATACTTTCTTGAAGAGATAGTTACCCTCGTAGGGGGACGGTGTCAGAACCTCCTTTCTTACTGGGTTTGTGAGATTCTGGACAAATTCAAGGTTTCAGCGGGCTAAAGCCCGCTTCGGTCGGCGCAGACCCGAGGTCCATCGGACCTCGTGCGCCCCATCCATCTTCCGCATCAAAAAGGACATCCAATCCTCAAGGCCTCCCGAGTTTGGAGAGGTCTTTTTTGTATAGCGACGAGACTAGTGATAAGCAGCATAAAATATCAAGAAATTCAGACTATCTTTTGCTAATATAATTGTATCGGAGGAAAGAATAAGCATGAGCGACCTTGAAGGAGTAATAGATTACATTGAAGAAAACATTACAGAAGATATTGGGCTTAAGGATATTGCCGCTTATGCAGGCTACAGTCCGTTTTATTTCAGCCGGAGCTTTGTTAAGACTGTCGGGTTGCCGGTGAGTGAGTATATAAGAATCAGAAAGCTTCAACATTCTGTATTGGATTTGCTTGACGGAATGAAGATTATTGATATCGCGATAAAATATTCTTTTGATTCTCATGAAGGCTATACAAGATCGTTTAAGGGCTTGTTTGGATCATCTCCGAATATTGTAAAGAGAAACATGAAGGAATATCTTTTGCCGGAAGTTTCAAAAAATCTGTGCAAAAGAAATCTTAATGTAAACGAGGAGGTTGAAAAAATGGATCTTAATTCGGGAATGCACATGTTACTGTTTGAGGTGTTGAAAAATTGTCTTGAAGAGGCAAAAGAAGGCTTTTGCAGCGAAATCGTTGTTTCATTTTTGGAAGGAAACGGTGTAAGAATATCTGATGACGGCAGAGGAATTCCTGTAGAAAAAGGCGAAGATATTCTGCCAAAGATTTTTGAGGGAAAACTTATTTCAAAGAAAGAATACTTGTTAGCGGACAATTTGGTCTTGGATGAAATCAAGACAGTGAACGCACTTTCCGAAAGGATGAAAGTGACCGTATATCGAAACGGGAAATGTTACTTGCAGGACTATATCAAGGGTATTGCCCAGCATCCTCTTATTGAAACGCTGGATGCTCATAAGAGCGGTGTTGTAATAGAATTCACACCTGACAGTGATATTTTTATGAATTGTCGGTGGAACAAAGAGGAAATCTCAAGATGGATAAGTGAGAATGGTGTAGACGCTTTGAAAACCTGCAAAATCATCATTAATGATTAGTTTGTTTAGCAGACACGAGGTCCACCGGACCTCGTGAGAATTCATTAATTGAGAAAAATGAATAGTTTATATACGGTTGTTTGCATATGATCGCAGACAACCGTTTTTTCTTTTTGCCACAATGCACACCTTACAAAAATGTAAGAAAGAGGGGAGGAAATGTAAGAAAAGGAAATGGAAGAGAGGTTTCTTTTTGCATATGCTTGGTATGAAAGATAAGTAAGAATGCAAAGGGAGATTTAAAATGAGTGAAAAAATGCTTGAACTGAAAGATCTGCACAAAACATACTGCACAAAGAAAGGTGCCGTACAATACGAGGCGCTGAAGGGTATTTCTTTTGATGCTTTTGAAGGCGATTTCATAGCGATTATGGGAGAGTCGGGATCGGGTAAAACCACAACTTTAAATATAATCGCGTCGCTCGATACGGCCACCGAAGGAAACGTGATCATAGGCGGTACGGATATCTCCAAAATGGAAAACAAGGAAATATGTCGGTTCAGAAGAGAAAAGCTGGGATTTGTATTCCAGGATTTTAATCTGCTCAATTATTTTACGGTCAAGGATAATATCGCTTTTCCCATGGTTCTTTTGAATAAAAGCAAGAATGAGATCGACGAAAGGGTCAATGAGCTGGCGGAAAGAACAAATATCACCGGTCTTTTAAACAAATATCCTTATGAGATATCAGGCGGTGAAAAGCAAAGAACTGCCGTTGCCAGAGCACTTGTTTGCAGGCCTGCGCTTCTTTTGGCCGATGAACCCACGGGAGCATTGGATTCAAAGAATTCCGATCAGTTGATGGATCTCTTTAAGACTTTCAACGATCTTGGGCAGACCATTATAATGGTCACTCACAGCATTAAGTCCGCTTCCAAAGCGAAGAAAGTCCTTTTCTTGAAAGACGGTGTGATCGGTGCCACCTTGGACAAAGAAACCGCTGACGACGAAGAGTTTGAAAATGTGATAGCAAACTTTTTATACAACGTAAGAAAGTAGACGGTGAGAAGATGAAACAATCATTTTGGGCAAAGATCGCATTTAAGAACATAATTGAAAACAAAAACTTTTATATCGCAAATCTTGTTGTGGATGTATTTACGGTAACGGCATTTTATCTTTTTACGTATATGACTCTCAATCCGGGATTAAAGGCAGCTCCGGGTTATGGGACACTTATCGTGATACTGGCTTTGGGTTGCGTGTTTGTGGCGCTTATAACACTTTTTTTCAAAATGTATACAAACAGGATACTGTCGAAAAGAAGAAACCGCGAAATGGGGCTTTATGCCGCATGGGGGTTGGAATACAAAAACATTGACAGCATTCTTTTTTACGAAACGCTCTACATTTATCTTGCCGGTTCTTTACTGGGGCTGATGATAGGATTTGTTTTTCAGAAGCTTGTTTACAACGGTCTGTTTACACTTATGAAATGCAACAAAGACTATTCGGCAGGTTTTTCTTTAACTCCGGTATGGATCACTATGTCGGTGTTTATAGTCATTGATATTGTTATTTTGGTCTCGAACATGCGAAAGATCAGGAAAAATAAGGTCATTTCTCTTCTTAAGGAGGAAGATGAAGCAGCTTTGGTAAAGAAGCTTTCCTTACTCGATGTGATCAAAGGATTGTTTGGCCTGGTCCTTATCATAGGAGCGTATTATTACATAAACTCCTCTGTGGATCTAAGAGAAAGCATTGAGATGATCATGGTAGCCATAGGAGTGTTCTTTGTGGGCAGCTTCTTTGTGATCTCGGGCGTTGTCGTGATGATAGAAATGTTACTTAAAAAGACGGATAAGATCTATTATAAGAGCACTTTCTTCTCTACCATAGCAAAGCTCATTTCAAGAACAAAGAATAACGCCATGTCGCTTTCGGTTATCAATATCCTTTTTACCTGTGTGATAATAGGCGCTTCCACAACCATTTCTTTGTATCTTGGGACTCAAAGGCAGGCGAGTGAAGCATTCAAAGCAGACGGCATCGTAAAATCCGGAAACTTTGAGGACCGTGCTCTCTCAAAAGAAGCAATATATGATGCTGCTCGGGGAGTCGGAGTGACCGTCGAAAAGTGTAATGAAAATGTTTTACTTGGATTCCAGACCCTTTTTGATATTGAAAAAGGCGTGTACCAATATGAGGGGATCGAGGCCAAAGACCTTCCCGAGGTTATTGAAATTCGTCTTCTTGATGACTTCAACAAACAATGGAACGAAAATTTTACATTAAATGACGGGGAGATCTTACTTGTAACAGATGAGGATCTTGAGTTTAAAGATTACGAAACCATAGACTTTTACGGCGAAAAGCTGAATGTGAAGCATCACTTTGACACCGCAAAATATCCCGGTGTCGACAATATAAAATATGCCTACGAAAATTTTATTATCGTACAAGATTTTGACGCGCTCTCAGATCTTCATGAGAAATTAAAAGCGATCGGTTTTACCAGGGAACTTTCTTTTTGGTGCGAATATTATATAAGCGGCACCAAAGACGATAAGATAAAAGTGGATGCCATTTTAGGCGACACGCTTTCAAAGATACCTACCGTTGACTATTTTGACAGCAACGCCACTCAGCTTCGAACGAGATATGCGAGAAATGCGATCTTTTTATTCCTCGGATGTTTCATAAGCCTCATTTTCATCATGTACATGGTATTTATCATGTATTACAAGCAGATCGAGGAGGCAACGGATGATGCCCCCAACGTGGTCATCATGCAAAAGATAGGTATGTACGATGCCGAGATAAAAAGAAGCATATTCGCAGAAAACGGATTGATGTTCTTTGTGCCCGTGGTAATGGCTTTTTGCCATGTCGCAGCCTGCTTTGGGATGATGAGCGACATCATGAAACTGTTCATGCTTACGGACATAGCTTTCATGAAACTTTGCGTGGTACTGTTTTGCCTGTTTATCCTGCTTGTATATGTGCTTATGTATTATGGAGCATATAGGGTTTACATAAATATAGTCCTGCAAAAAGAAACCGCACCTCATCACATCAGCAGACATGCCGATCCGAAAAAAGCACAGCTAGCCAAACTCACCAAATTAAGAAAGGGATAAGGGCATTTAATGCGATGTTTAACCTCCGTACCGAAAGCCGATACGGGGGTTTTTTGTGCAATTCATGTTTGTCTTTAGTGCTATCTGTGCGCGAAGTGTTGCATCAAAACGGCATTTTTGTATACTCATATCAGATGCATCACTACGGGTGCAATGCATTGGTCGACAAATGCATCCGCCCGCTATGAAAGGAGTGAATCGGTGAAAGTAAAACTTTTGATCGATAAAGAGAGATACGAATCGGTTTATAAAGAATTTACCGATCACGGGATTGAGATATCCGATGACGCAACTTTGGTGGTTACCGAGACGGGAAATAAGCATTTCCTTACGGTAAAGGACAAAAAGGGCGATAGGGTGATGATAGACAGTTCCGATATCGTTTTTGTGGAAAGCTACGGACACAAAGTAGACGTTCATACAAACGAGGCGGTCTATACGTCCGGCGAGAGGATATACGTGCTCGAAGAAATGCTTGATAACAGGCTGTTTTGCAGAGTCAGCAATTCGGTGATCATTCAAAAGAAACATGTAAAGAACATCCGTCCCGCATTGTCGATGAAATTCGTTTTGACAATGTCGGAAGGTACGGTAATAGATGTAACAAGAAGCTATTATGCTTCATTCAAACAATTTTTCGGATTGTAGGAGGATCAATATGGCATCGTTAGGATTTTTTGTCTTTGTTATAGTTGCAATAAGTTTAATAGCGGCAGCGGTAGTGCTGGGAGTTAAATACTTTAAATACAGACGCCACATCTCCAATGTGTTAAACGGCGTGGATGAAAAAGAGAAAAGGATATCGTCTCCGGGCGAAGCGGTTTCGTGGGTTTTGGTCGCACTTCTCATTTTGTGGAACGGAATAAACCTTACACAGATATCTTTGCTTCAGTCATCGGTCAATTCCTTAAACAGCAGGATGGGCGATATGCAAAGAGATATGTCCATAAACGCGACAGATATATCATACAAGCTTGAGCAGATTTATTCGCCGGTTAAATATGCTTCGATGGCGTTAGTGAGCCTTGATGAAGATATGACGGCGCATTTTGAACTTACACTTGAATTAAAAGAATACAGCGACGATACGAAGGTAAGCGTCAGATACGGAGAAAAGAGTTACGACCTTACCGGAATAAACGGAGTATACACCGGAGAGGTGGCAAGAGGACTGTTTGAAGAGCCCTGCGGAATACCGAGCACCATAGTCTCGGAAAACGGTGTGAACAAGGTTGCAAGCGTACCCGAATTTGAGATAAATGCTTTGTGGGAAGAACTGCTTCCTTCGGTATATGCGTCAAAACTTCCTCACGAAGCTAAGTATTCAAACGGAGTGTTTAAGATCGATTCCGAAATGTGGGTGAACAAGGTTTATTATAAGGATGGGGTAGATATGACGGATGCCTACGTACTTATGACCATAAACGGTGAAGAGGTGGAGAAGATACCTGTCAATCTTGCGATATTGGAAAGTCAGGATAAGGTTGTCATTGATCTGAACAAAAAATATGATGTAAAAGACGGAGACCTCTTTGTATTGTATACCGTCTGTGAAAACAGCCTCGGTTACAGTGTAAGGCAAATGGAATGGTTTTATAAGATGGGAGCAAGATTCCCCGAAGACAGCGATCATATGCCGGATGCGCCTTACAAATATGTTTACAAGACAGGTGAGGTCGATGTGATCTACGGTGTGTATTAAGTTTACATAACAATACTATCAAATAGAAAACGTCTATTTTTGAAGTGATTTTTTATTGTTGGATATCTTCATCGATAGTACAATCTATTCGATGAAGACTAAAGAAAAGAACGCAAATGCAAGAATAATAGACGAAAAAACTCCGCTTTTGATGCTTGCGGGGCCGATGTTCATGGAGTTGTTTTTAAACATACTCATCAATAACATCGATACGATCATGCTGTCGCACCATTCCGAAAACGCAGTCGGAGCGGTAGGTAACGCCAATCAGATAATGTTTCTTCTGATAATCATGTTTAACGTCATAGCAACGGCGACAAGCGTTGTTGTGGCTCAGTATCTCGGCGCAAAGCGATACGACAAGATGAACATGATATATACGCTCTCGATGGTGGTAAACCTCTTTGCCGGTATCTTTTTAAGCGCCGCTTTGATAATATTCAAAGGCCCGCTCTTGGATATGCTCCACGTACTTCCGGAAATGAGGCACGATGCGCTTTTGTACATAAACATCGTGGGCGGCGGAATGTTTTTACAGGCATGCTACAACGTAATGCTGCAGATTCTTCGCTGTAACGGATATTCCAAAGTCGGAATGTACATTTCCATAGCGATCAATCTCATAAATATAGGCGGAAATTATCTGTTCCTTTACGGACCGCTTAAGTTTTTAAATCTCGGAGTTGCCGGTGTCGCACTGTCGACGGTTGTCGCAAGGATAGTTGCGCTCATCGCGGCGGTAGCGTTCTTCTACTCAAGAAAGATCGGTAAACTCTCGATCAGATACATAAAGCCTTTCCCGGGCAAATTCCTGCTTCAGATGGTAAAGATCGGTCTTCCGTCCGCGGGAGAGAACCTGTTTTACAATCTCTATCAGATGCTCTTGCTTTCTTTTGTAAACAGCATGGGCGGCGATTCCGTAAAGGCTCAGGTATATTGTAAATCGCTCATCATGTTTGCAATGGTCTTCTCAAACGCGTCCGCGATGGCGACTCAGATAATCACGGGTCATCTTGTGGGAGCCGGAAAAGAAGATCTTGCTTACAAGCGTGTGTTTAAAACGCTTCGCGTATCAATGTCGATAACGGTGGCGCTTGCTGTGATAAACTATCTGATCTGTCCGTTTACGCTTTCGATATTTACGGACAACCAAGCGATCATATCTCTCGGAAAAGGTATCATGCTGGTCGACATCTTTATAGAAGCGGGCAGGTGCCTTAACATGACGTTCGTTAGCTCATTAAAAGCCGCGGGAGCATATGTATTTCCGCTTGTCATCGGTCTTATCACGATGTGGGGCATAGGCGCAACGGGCGGTTATGCGTTCGGCGTATTGCTGGGGCTCGGCGTCAAAGGCGTATTTATGGGGACCGCATCGGACGAATGTATACGAGGCCTAATAGTCATGTGGTATTGGTATAAAAAGAAATGGTACGGAAAAGCCATTGTAAAGAAAAGTCCGATAATGGTTGAAGAAGAAAACGAATAAGTGTACACTGTACTTAATATAGGTAAAGACCTTTAATGAGGTATGGTGTATGAGTGAAAAAAGTGTGGCTGTGATACTTAAAGAAAACACTATTCTTATGGAAAAGATAGTGATCGACGGCCGCGCTTTTTATACTTTACCGGGTGGCACGATAGAAGAGGGCGAAACACCCGAGCAGGCAGTTGTAAGAGAATTAAAAGAAGAATGCAATCTTGATGTGGAAGTCGTGCGTCCCTTAAGCATTGTTCACAGAGTAAAAAACAGGACAAAGTACACCTTTGAATGCAGGATCGTCGGAGATCAGGTGCCGAGCGTCGGAAAAGATCCGGAGCTCCCCGATGACGAACAGCTTATCAAGGATGTACTTTTTATGCGTCTTGAGGAAATAAACGAAAAAGACAGGGCATTTTTGTGGTCGGAGGGTCTCATGGAAACGGGAGACTTCACCGACGAAGTAATGAGCTGGGGAGATATCATAAGCTATCCGAAAGCTAATGCCGATTTAACCTATTCAAAGCTAACCGGTAAGTGTGACGACGAGACCGTGACATTCGACGCGGACGAAATACTTTATATCGAGAAGGTTGATGATAAAACTTTTGTTTATACAAAAGATAAAGTGATACGCGTGGAACATTCTTTGCGCGATCTGGAAGATGGTTTACATAATCCCAAATTCTTCAGATGCTCCAAATCAATGATCGTAAATATCGATAAAGTGGAAAGGCTTAAAAGTCTTTCTTCAAACCGTATAGACGTTGTGCTTGAAAGCGACGAGCACATCATCATCTCGCGTACTTACGCATCGGATTTCAGGAGATTGTTAAAAGGAGGGCTGAGACGTGACTGACAGTGAAAAGAAAGTCTCCAAATGGGAGCGTTTCCTCACAAAAGAGATCGGGATAGAGTTTAAGGCCTGCCTGTACTTTTTTGCCATTCTTTTCTTTTATTCGGTCTATCGGATAATAACAGGCTCATGGGACGCAAGCATAGTACATATGGCCGAGATGATCGTTCTGGCTTACGCTATGGGATATCTTCAGGTTTATCTTCTTTCGGGATTTGACGAAGCGGATACGCTTGGTATAAAAGAGATCTTGTATATGGTCATCTGTACAGCCATATACGCCGCATGCTCTTACTTTTGTGAATGGTTTGACAAGAAGCTTACGGTAACGCTCATATTTGCAGCCTATGTGGCATTAACATATTTTTGTGCTTTTCTTGTCTACAAGATACGACGCTCGATAGATAACCGTATATTGAATGAAGAGTTAAAGGAATTTAAAAAGAAACTGCACGAATAAGTAAAGAAAAAGGACCTTAAGCCAGGTCCTTTTTTTCGTTCAATGTTTTATACAGTGTCATTACTGAGTCGTATATCAAGAATATCTGTATCGCGGCCAGTATCTCGTAGTTAAAATACATGCCGTAAACAAAATATGTCTGATATGCTATGAAGGATATGAATATTCTAAGAAGCGGAACGTAAAACTTCTTTGGCATCATGAAGGCGTAAACTATCGCAAGTAAATCTACCATGTAAGCATATCTTTCATGCATTCCGGGTAAAAAGAAAACGATAAGCGACCCAACAGCCAACGAGATCTGAAGAAGCAGCCCGTTGTCGATGCCTTTCTCGTAACATTTCTTTAAAACGTAATACATGAATACCAAAAGCACGCAGAACGTAAATATGATGCCCGCGGTCTTGTAAAGATCGATGTATGCGTCGTTCATCAAAAGATAGTATATGTTTGGCCAGTTGTTTGAGATTCCCGCGGATTTGCCTTCAGCCTGTCCTTTGTAGATAAGGAGACATTCGATCAAAGGTCTTCCGGCAATCATCATGGGGATGGCGGAAACAATATATGTGGCGGGAATGATGAAGAACTCCCAAAACTTTATCTTCTTTAAGAAGAATAAAAGCACAAGCACCGGTGCAAAGAAAACGGACTGAAGCTTAAGGGCAAATGCTATGGAGAAAAAGATCATGCCTTTAAGCGAGTCTTCTTTAGACAGGTATAAAAAGCTTAAAACGATCATGGATACATAGATCGAATCGCACTGGCCCCACATGCCGGAGTTTGCGATGATCGTGGGAGTAAGCCATATAACGCCGAATACAAGGACGGGGTTGACTTTTCTTTGTACCTTACCGTCATTACAGATCGAAACCGTAAACGAAGCCGTTACCATCGCAAGGAAAAGATCGAAGATCATGGAGAAAACCTTGATGGCGTAAAGATCGTAAACGGGAAGCTTGGAGATGATCCACAATACGTACATGTAGATGGGAGTGTAGTTGTACCAGCCCACGCTAAGGGATTTGAAACCTTCGTTTCTTAAGACGGATATCCATCTTTCGAGATAAAGGGTATAATCATCGGATACATAAGAAAAAAGAACGACTCTTGCGATAATGCCAAAAAGTATAAGGGCAAAGAACGCCAGAACGTCCAACAGGTTATATTCTTTTGAAAAAATCTTAACAGGTCTGTTTAAGTTCATATAAAACCTTCCGTAATTATTGATCAATTAAACATTATACACTAACGAGGCGAGTATGTCAGAAAAATGTGAAACTTCTCGTAATACCATTGACATTAAGTGCAATGATGTGGAAGAATTGTTGTATTCGTAACCATATAAAGAACGGACGGAAAAGACATGAGTATATTGGATGATGCAATACAGATGAAAAGCGTGTCTCCTTTAATGGCGGCAGCGAGCATAGAACACAGAAACAACGCTCTTCGTGCAATAAAGGAAAGCCTCCTTGCAAATAAAGATGAGATCTTTAAGGCAAACAAAGAAGACCTCGATCGTGCGGCTAAGGACGGTGTTGCCGAAGCGGTGGTTAAAAGACTTAAGTTTGACGAGCATAAGTTAAGCGACGTATGTAACGGTATCGATGAGCTTATAAAGCTTCCGGATCCTCTTGGAAACATAACACTTAACAGAGAGCTCGACAGCGACCTTGTGCTTAAAAGGATAACATGCCCCATCGGCGTTATCGGAGTCATTTTTGAAGCACGTCCCGATGCCCTTGTTCAGATTTCGTCTTTATGTGTAAAGAGCGGTAACTGCGCCATACTTAAGGGCGGCAAAGAAACTGCGAGCACGAACCGTGTTCTTTTTACCGTTATAAAGAAAGCGGTCGAAAAAGCGGGACTTCCGGGAGGATGTTTATTCCAGGCGGAATCCCATTCCGAGATCGATGAGCTGTTAAAATGTGACGGATATGTTGACCTTCTCATTCCCAGAGGTTCAAACGCGTTTGTTCAGTATATCATGAACAACACAAAGATCCCCGTAATGGGTCATGCCGACGGAATATGTCATATATATGTGGATAAAGAAGCCGATCTTGAATTGGCGGTATCGGTGATAATCGATGCCAAGCTTCAGTACACGGCCGTATGTAATGCGGTTGAGACGCTTCTTATCAATCGTGAGATAGCACCGAAGTTTCTCCCCATGCTTAAAAAGGCGTTTGAGGAGAAGGGCGTTACCGTTCACGGAACCAAGGAAGTTACCGATATGATCGGCGGAGATACAGTAACGGAAGCTGACTTTAAGGAGTATTTAAAGCCCGAAGTGTCGGTTAAACTCGTAAGCGATGTTAACGAGGCGGTAGCTCATATAAACAAATACGGTTCGCATCATACCGATGCGATCATTACGAAGGATGACGATGCGGCAGCGGTATTTGCCATGATGGTGGATTCCGCAGGCGTATACAGAAACTGCTCCACAAGATTTGCCGACGGATTCAGATACGGATTCGGAGCAGAAGTGGGAGTTTCCACGGGAAAACTCCATGCCAGAGGACCGGTAGGCCTTGAAGGACTTGTAACTTACAAATATCTTCTTACCGGAAACGGAAACATCGTGGGAGATTATGCTTCCGGCACAAAGAGTTTTCATTTTAAAGACCTCGATTGACAACCACGTCTCTATTGGATAAAATGTGGTTTGTGCGCAGAAGTGGCGGAATGGCAGACGCGCCGGCTTCAGGTGCCGGTGGTAGCAATATCGTGTGGGTTCAAATCCCATCTTCTGCATAGTAAAAGGCATCCGAGAGGATGCCTTTTTACTATGCAGGAGGAGATCTGAACCCAGTGGGTTCATGTCTCCTGCCAATCTATCCTCCTGACGATTTATCCCCTGACGTTCCATCTCTCGGCGGTCTACAACTAGCTAAATCTTACTTTTCATATTTTTACCGGTATATTTTTGCTTATTTCGGACAGGTTTGGAGGCGCGCATACCGGTAAAAAATGCAAAACATGATTTTTACCGGTAGATTCCGGTCGGCGTATACCGGTAAAAAAAGCGGAACACAATTTTTACCTGTAGATCTGAATCTGAACATACCGGTAAATATAACGAATCTTAGTTTTTACCAGTAAAATGGCGCAAAAAGGCTACGTAAACGCTTGACTTAAGGAAATACGTTGCCCGGTGATCCCGAGCGAGTAGTGAGTGGGTGTAAGAAAGAGAGTTTGAGCACACAAAAGATATCCATGCGGGATTAAAGAGGCGTTTATGATAAACAGGCACAATTCAGGGTTTTGTGTTATAATAATTTTTTAGTGTATCGAAATTGTATTTCATATTGAGGATATATATGTCTAAAAAAAGAAATGTCGCTGATGTTATGGGCGAAATAAAGGAAGAACAGAATAAGCGGTTGGAAGCGGAACTCGAAAAGAAGCGCGAAGAGCAGCTTAATAAGCAGCTTGAAGCCGAAGCTTCCGAAGAGATCGATAAGATCGAAGAGGTTTTCGAAGAGGATACTTTTGACGAGAAAACTTCAAAGGCGGAAACATCCAAAAAGAGAGCCGAAAAAGTCAATATCTATGAAGAATTATTATCAGGTAATAAGGCACCTACGCCGAAGGATATAGAAGAAGAGCCTTATGAGGAAGACGAAGACGAGATTAAAGCAAAAAAGCGGCTCGAGCGTGAAAAGAGAAGAGATATAAGGCGTTCGAAGTGGATAGAGATAGAGCCGACGGTTACAAAAGTTTTGAGAAAAGTGATAATCGCAGTGGCCGTAGTCGGTGTGATCGTGGTAGCGATACTCTACAATCTGCCGGGCAAGCGTTTCGAAAGAAATGTTGAGAAGGCCGATGAGCTGTTGCTTAAGGGAAATTTCTCGGAAGCCATTCTTAAATATAACAGCGCTTTAAAGATCGACGATACATCGATTGAAACCTATCTTGGCATATTGAATGCCAAAGAGGCCGAAAACGCCGAGGATCTTAAAAGCGTGTTTGCCGAAACGGTAAATCATTTTATGACGTTTGATGACGAGACAAAGCTTGAAAACAGGGCTTTGATCACCGAGTATGTGCTTCATGAGAGTACGATTTTTGCCGACGATATCGATGAAAGATTAAATATTCTCGAAAAAGGTTTTGAACTTACGAGCGGAAGCGAAGATATCAAGCGTCTTATCACGGAATGTGTGAATGAACTTGTAACGCAGTATCGTAATGAAGGCAGATTTGAGGATGCGGTAAAGCTTCTTAAGCGTTTTGAGGAAAAGACGGATATCGATAACGCCGAACTCATAGCCTCGATAGACAAAGAAAAAAACACGTATGAATTAAAGAAGACGCTTCTTACCAAAGTATACGACGCATTAAAAGACTACGAGGAGGCGCTGCTTGACAATAAAGAACCCGATCCGTTCACTTACAATTTCGCAAAGATAATGGAGATTGACGGTTCAGAAGAAGCAAACAGCCTTGCCAACTCGAAGGCACTTGACAGATACATTTATGTTCCGAGCGAAAACTACAATTCCGGATCGGGCGTAGGTGCGGGCCTTTATACGTACAGCATCGATTACGAAACTGTGGAGGGTGATATCATCACCGCATATTCGTTTTACGTCGGCGAATACAAAGACGGCTTAAGAGACGGCAAAGGCATAATGTTTACGCGTACGGGCGAGTATTCGTTCGTAATGTATGCGGGCTCATTCAAAGAGGACACCCCTCAGGGACCGGGCTCAAGGTATGTAAAAACTGATGACGGCGCAATGTACGTGTTCACCAAATACACCGGAAACTGGGAAAACAATCTTGCCGAGGGCACTATAGATATCGTGCAAAAGAACAGCGAATACATGGGCGTTACCTTCAAGGGAACGGCGCAGTTTAGCCACGGTAAGGGTGAAGTCGTTCCCACCGAATCGGAAGAATACGTTGTTCAGAATTTAAGAAGCGAAAATCTTATATCCGTCCTTGAAAGCGACACCGAAGGATATGCATTGATGCTTGCTTTCTGGCAGAGAGCGAACGACGTTTTGTCCGCTACAGGTGTTAAGGGAGAAAAGTAACAATTTTTGCTCCAATTTAAAAAATAAAAAAAGGATTTTCAATTTGACCGCAGAACATTATAGATAGGGCTGCTTTTTCGCCCCTTTATTTATCTTGTTCCTTACCAAAGATCAGTTGGAGGCTAAGATGTTAATAAGAGAAAGTCTTGAGGCATGGGAAAGGGATTTCTTAAGTCCCTACGCAAAGTTGAGCGAAGAATCAAAAGGACGTCTTCGCGACGAAGAACCTTGTGATATAAGGCCTGTGTTCCAGCGTGACAGAGACCGTATCATTCACAGTAAGGCATTCAGAAGATTAAAGGATAAGACGCAGGTTTTTCTTTCTCCCGAAGGAGATCATTACAGGACGCGTCTTACACATACCCTTGAGGTGTCTCAAAATGCCCGTACTCTTGCGAGAGCACTTCAGTTAAACGAGGAACTTGTGGAAGCGATCGCACTGGGTCACGACCTTGGACATACTCCTTTCGGTCATGCCGGTGAAAGAGCGCTTAACAGAGTGTGCCCTTACGGATTCGATCATGCGAAACAGAGCGTTCGAACCGTGGATGTTTTGGAAAAGAACGGTCAGGGACTCAATCTTACTTACGAGGTAAGAGACGGCATACTTAATCATCAGACTTCAGGCATGCCTTCCACCCTGGAAGGAAAAGTAGTCAGATATTCGGATAAGATAGCTTACATTCACCACGACATGGATGATGCCATGCGTGCGGGAATTTTGACCGAGTCCGATATTCCCAGAGAGATCGGTGACGTTATCGGTTATACATGCAGCGAAAGACTCGATCATTTTATTCACGACATCGTTACTTCAAGTATCGGTAGAGGCGATGTAATGATGAGTAAGAGCGGTGAAAAGGCAATGCAGGACATTCGCCAGTTCATGTTTGAAAATGTATATCAGAATCAGCTTGCAAAGGCGGAAGAAAGTAAAGCGGAGATGCTTATGGAGACGCTTTACGAATATTACCTTAAGCATTTTGACAAGCTGCCCGAAGATTTAAAGGCAAGAGAAGCTCTCGGCGATCCCAGAGAGCAGCTCGTTTGCGATCACGTGGGAGCAATGACGGACAGATACGCGATCGCCACATATGAAGATATATTCATTCCCAAGGTATGGATGGGTTAGGGGGTTTTTGAACCGACATGAGGTATCCCGAAGAAATCGTCGAAGAGGTTCGATTAAGAAACGATATCGTGGATGTGATAGGAAGTTCTGTGCGTCTTACGCGCAAAGGTTCTTCCTATTTCGGACTTTGCCCTTTTCACAACGAGAAATCACCTTCTTTTTCCGTATCCCCCTCTAAACAGATTTTTTACTGCTTCGGTTGCGGTGTAGGCGGCAACGTTATTTCCTTTGTCATGAAATACGAAAACTACACGTTTTCGGAAGCGGTCAAATATCTTGCGGACCGTGCGGGGATAAAACTTCCCGAGGTTGAGTATACAAAGGAGCAGAAAGAACGCGAAAACAAGCGCCTTAGAATACTGGAAGCAAACAGGGAAGCGGCGACGTATTTTTACTATAATCTTCGCGGTCGTGACGGCCTGACGGGTCTTAACTACTTAAAAGGCAGAGAGTTAAGCGAAGAAACGATGAAAAAGTTCGGGCTAGGTTTTTCTCTCATGCAGCCCGACGACCTTGTAAAGCATTTGAGAAGCAAAGGCTTTACGGACGAGGAAATAAGAGAATCGGGACTTGCGACTTTCGATGAAAAGCGCGGTCTTACCGATAAATTCTGGAACAGGGTAATGTATCCCATCCAGGACATAAATCACAGAGTAATAGCTTTCGGCGGAAGAGTCATGTCGGATGCGAAGCCAAAGTATCTTAACTCTCCCGAGACTATGGTCTTTGACAAGAGCCGAAATCTTTACGGACTGAATTTTGCAAGAACGTCGAGGAAAGATCATTTCATCCTTTGCGAAGGATATATGGACGTTATCGCCATGCATCAGGCAGGCTTTACCGAAGCGGTGGCATCCCTTGGTACGGCATTTACGCCCGGACAGGCGACGATACTTAAAAGATATTCCCAGGACGTTTATCTTGCTTACGACTCCGACGGAGCCGGCAGAAAAGCCGCATTAAGAGCAATTGAGATTTTAAGATCTTCGGGTATGAGCGGAAAAGTCATCAACATGACTCCGTACAAAGATCCCGACGAATTCATAAAAGCGCTTGGAACGGAAGAGTTCCAAAAGCGTATAGATGAAGCGGAAAACAGCTTTTTCTTTGAACTGAGGATGGAGGAAGAAAACTATAATCTTTCCGATCCCGACGGCAGGACAAGGTTCTTGAAAGTCGCAGCCGAGAAACTCGTGGCATTTGAAGACGAGATCGAAAGAGAAAGTTATATAACCGCAGTGGCGAAGAAGTACAATGTACCGTACGAATCGCTCAAAAAACAGGTAGTGTCTTTGGCCGCAAGAAACGGCGGTGAGTATAAACCGATAGAAAAACCAAAGCCCACGGACTTTTCAAAGGCCGACAGGGAGGACGCAGGACTCGTAAGTCAGAGGTTGTTGCTCACGTGGCTTTGCGAACAGCCGGATCTTTATGCACAGGTCAAGGATTATATAAAACTTACGGATTTTACCGATCCGGTATACAGGAAAGTGGCCGAGTGGCTCTTTAAAGATATCGAAGAAGGAACGGTCAATCCGGGAGCATATGTAAGCAGATTCGAAGATGAAGAAGAACAGGCCGTGTGTGCGGCTGTGTTCAACACAAAACTTTCCGAGATCGAAGGAGAAGAAACTTCGGAAAAGGCATTTGGCGACATCGTATACAAAGTAAAGAAGAACAGCATCGATGTATTGGGCAGAAAACCCGATCAGAGCGTTGAAGAGATGATGGCTGTGCTAAGTGCCAAGAAAGAACTCGAAGAGCTTAAAAAGGTTACCTTCAGGGTATCAGGGTAAAAAGAAAATTTTCCGGGCGTTTTCTTTAGAACGCAATATTACATACCAAAGGAGTTAGAAAATGGACGAGAACATGCAGGCACGGGTTGATGAGAAATTAAAGGAATTTCTCGCTTATGCCAAGAAGAAAAAGAATATAGTCGAGTACGCCGACGTAAACGACTTCTTTGCGGATCTTCAGCTTGAAGACGAGCAGAAGGATAAGGTTATGGAGACATTGGAGGCCAACAACATTTCCGTTTCCCTTCAGGAAGAGGAAATGGACCTTATCGATGAAGAGATGATGCTTGACGACGAAGAAGAAGTCGATATGGAGAGCATCGACCTTTCAATTCCCGAAGGCGTATCCATCGAAGATCCCGTTCGTATGTACTTAAAGGAGATCGGTAAAGTTCCGCTTCTTAGTGCCGACGAAGAGATAGAACTTGCAAAGAGAATGGAAAAAGGCGACGAGGAAGCGAAGCAGAAGCTTGCGGAAGCCAACCTTCGTCTCGTTGTAAGTATCGCAAAGAGATATGTGGGAAGAGGAATGCTTTTCCTCGACCTTATTCAGGAAGGTAACCTCGGTCTTATAAAGGCCGTTGAAAAGTTTGATTATACAAAGGGATATAAGTTCTCGACATACGCAACCTGGTGGATCCGTCAGGCTATCACCCGTGCCATCGCAGATCAGGCACGTACGATCCGTATCCCCGTGCACATGGTTGAGACCATCAACAAACTCATCCGTGTTTCAAGACAGTTGCTTCAGGAACTCGGTCGTGAACCTACCCCCGAAGAGATCGCCGAAGAGATGAACATGCCCGTAGAGCGTGTTCGTGAGATCTTAAAGATTTCCCAGGAGCCCGTTTCACTGGAGACTCCCATCGGTGAAGAAGAAGACAGCCACCTTGGCGACTTCATTCAGGACGACAACGTTCCGGTTCCCGCCGATGCCGCAGCATTTACACTTTTAAAAGAGCAGCTTAACGAAGTACTTGAGACGCTTACAGAGCGTGAACAGAAGGTATTAAGACTTCGTTTCGGCCTTGACGACGGACGTGCACGTACACTTGAAGAAGTAGGTAAGGAATTCAACGTAACCCGTGAAAGAATCCGTCAGATTGAAGCAAAGGCATTAAGAAAGCTTCGTCATCCTTCACGTTCCAAGAAGCTTAAGGATTATCTTGACTGATGAATAATTCATCCATTAACCTTTCGAAACGGCTGGAAGCGGTCAAAAATACCGTTCTGCCCTGTGATGTCAGCCTTGATATCGGATGCGACCACGGATATGTTTCAATTGCCCTTGTAAAGGAAAAGGTGGCGAAAAAGGTCATTTGTCTCGATATAAATGAGGGACCCCTACAAGCGGCACAAAGAAACGTCTTCGAATGGGGCGTTTCGGATCGTATCGAACTGAGACTTTCCGACGGATTTGAAAAGGTGAAGGCAGAGGATAAAGCAGACTCGGTCATCATAGCCGGAATGGGCGGAAGACTTACCGCATCGATACTTGAGGGCGGAAAAGATATAGTTGGCAGTCTTTCCCAGCTTGTTCTGGAGCCTCAGTCCGAGATCGAGGTCGTTCGTGCGAAAATAAGAGAACTTGGTTTCCATATCGAAAGGGAACAGTTCCTTACAGAGCGCGGTAAGTTCTATTTCATCATAGATGCAAGGCCGGGCAAGGAGAAAGAAACCGCCGACGAAGAGTTCTATGATAAATATTCAAAGTATCTTATCAAAACGAAAGATACGGGCTACAAAGAATATGTTTTAAAGAACATAGAGAAGTTTGAAGGGTACCAAAGGAGTATAAAGGACGCAGGAAACGGCGACCTTATGGGGAAGATCGGTGAACTTAAAAAAGTGATCGATCTTTACGACAAATAACACCTTAGGGGGAAAAGTATGGCACTCATCACCATTAACGAAGAAACAAAGGAATACAAAAAAGGTACCACTTTTGAAGAGATCGCAAACGAGTATCAGAGCGAATACGATAATACCATCGCTTTGGTAGTTGAGAACGGAAAGATAAGAGAACTCTTTAAGACAGTTTCAAAAGACGCAAAGCTTTCTTTCCTCACTTATGCAGATTCAACCGGTCACAAGACATACGCAAGAAGCGCGATAATGATCATGCTAAAAGCCTTCGACGACGTATGCGGCCGTGAGAACATAGAGCAGATCAAAGTTGAGTTCGTGATCGCAAACGGATATTACTGTTCTTATAAGGGAAACTTTAAAGTAACAGATGATATTATTGCTAAAGTAAAGGCAAGAATGGACGAACTCATCAAAGAGAACCTGCCTTTCGAAAAGGAAAGCATAGATACGGACGATGCCATCAAGCTTTTCGGTGACAGAGGCTTTATGGACAAGGTAAGTCTTTTCAAATACAGAAGATCTTCCACCGTAAACATTTATAAACTCGGTGATTATGTCGATTATTATTACGGATATATGCTTCCGGCAACGGGATATGTAAAGTATTACGACCTTATTCCTTACGATGAGGGATTTGTTCTCGTTATTCCCGAGACGAACGCTCCGACCAGCATAAGACCTTTTGAAGAGAGAAGACATCTTTTTGAAACGCTTAAGGAATCCACCGAGCTTAACGAGAAGCTTTCCGTAAGCACTGTAGGAGAACTTAACGATGCAATCTCCGACGGAAGGATCAATGATATCATTCTTGTTCAGGAAGCGTTGCAGGAAAGACGTATAAGCGAGATAGCAAGAAAGATCGTTGAAAGAGGAACCGTTAAGTTTGTAATGATAGCTGGTCCTTCTTCATCGGGTAAGACATCGTTCTCACACAGACTTTCGATCCAGCTTCGTACATACGGTTTAAATCCTCATCCCATAGCCTGCGATGATTATTATGTAAACCGTGTTGACACACCCAAGGACAAAGACGGCAACTATGACTTTGAGTGTCTTGAAGCCATTGATGTTGAGAAGTTTAACGATGATATGACCGCTCTTTTAAAAGGTGAACTTGTTGAGCTTCCTCATTTCAATTTCAAATCCGGAGTAAGAGAATACAACGGAAATTATTTGCAGATGGAAGAAGACGATATACTCGTTATCGAAGGAATACACGGACTTAACGATAAACTCAGTCACACGCTTCCTACCGAAAGTAAATTCAAGATATATATAAGTGCTCTTACCAGTATCAACGTAGATGAGCACAATCGTATCCCCACTACCGACGGACGACTTTTCAGACGTATGGTAAGAGATGCGAGAACACGCGGAACAAGCGCTCAGAGCACAATCAAGATGTGGCCCAGCGTAAGAAGAGGAGAAGAAAACAACATCTTCCCCTTCCAGGAGAACGCGGACGAGATGTTCAACTCCATTCTTTTGTACGAGCTTGCCGCATTCAAGACATACGCAGAGCCGCTCCTTTTCCAGATACCCAAGGATGCTCCCGAGTATTTCGAAGCAAAGAGACTGCTTAAATTCCTTGAATACTTTGTGGCTCTCGATCCGAAGATCGTGCCCAACGTATCCCTTTGTCGAGAATTCATAGGCGGTTCCTTGTTCCCGGTATAATTTTATAAACATTACGAGTCGGACAGATGATCGCGGCTTGGAGACCGTAATCGGTCTCTGAGGTGAGGAAAGTCCGGGCTTCATAGGGCAGGATGCCGGATAACGTCCGGTGGAGGTGACTCCCAGGCCAGTGCAACAGAAACAAACCGCTGCGGGATTTTTCCCGCAGTAAGGGTGGAAAGGCAGTGTAAGAGACTACCGTGCCGGTGGTAACATCGGTAGCCATGTAAACCCCATCCGAAGCAAGACCAAACGCCGAAAGGCGGACAACTATAGGCCGGCCCGGTCTGTTGTCAGGTAGGTCGCTTGAGGTCAATGGTAACATTGATCCTAGACAGATGATCATCTAATACA
Organism: Lachnospiraceae bacterium; assembly: GCA_017963665.1. Lineage (GTDB taxonomy): Bacteria > Bacillota > Clostridia > Lachnospirales > Lachnospiraceae > UBA1258. The sequence continues at coordinate 23,486 of JAGCTJ010000118.1, forward strand.
TAACCCGGCTTACAGTCCGACTCGTATTTATTATTATTTAATACTTATTTTATTGAATATGCGAAGAAAAATACTTATCATATGTGCTGTGGCGCTCGTATTTACGGCGGCATGGCTTATTTGGTGTATAGGGATAAATTCGGATAAGGCAAAAGTGTTAAG
>JAGCTJ010000119.1 GCA_017963665.1 Lachnospiraceae bacterium
CTGGGAGTCGATTGATATGCTCATCGGCCCCATGTGCGTTAAGAAGGGCGTGGAGCTTGAGTGGAAGTCCGGAATCCCCGGCGACAGATGCGTTTACGTGGATCCGTTAAGACTTACGCAGATATTTGTTAACCTGTTGTCCAATTCCGTTAAATATACGCCCGAGGGCGGCCATATTGTCTTTGAGTGCCGCGAGGAAAAGCGTGTGGGCAATAAGGTGTTTGATATCTTTGTGGTTTCCGATAACGGAATCGGCATGAGCGAAGAGTTCCAGAAGCACTTGTTTGAGCCATTTGCACAGGAATCCCATGATGTTATTTCCGACCTTAACGGTACGGGCCTCGGCCTTTCGATTGTTAAGGGAATCGTGGATGCGTTAGACGGCTCCATCGAGGTTGAGAGTAAGGCCGGCGAAGGTTCGAAATTCACCGTTAAGCTTGCTTTTGAAGTGGCTGAGGAGGCCTGCAGGTCACAAAAGACCGGCGAGGAAGTGGACCTTAACGGAAAAAGAATCCTTGTGGTGGAAGATAACGATATTAACAGGGAAATTGCTGAGGCCATTCTTCAAAAGAAAGGCATTGTCACCGAAACGGCCGTGAACGGGCAGGAAGCGGTTGAGATGTTTGCTTCCCGTGTGGCGGGCTACTACGACATGATTCTTATGGATATCAGAATGCCTGTTATGAGCGGACTTACCGCCACGAAGCGCATTCGCGCAATGGACAGGGACGACGCGGCAGAGATACCGATTGTTGCCATGACGGCCAATGCATTTTCGAAGGATGTGCAGGCTTCTTTGGACGCGGGAATGGATGCTCATCTCTCCAAACCCATTGAACCAAACGTTTTATACAGTACCATTTCTAAATTCGTTTCTTAGTGAATTCTCTCCCCTTAAAAGGGGGAGAGAAATTTCTTAAAAATACCCCTTGACTTTGAAAAATAATTGACGTAGAATGTAGGTTGCTCTATTGTTGAGTGATTTGGTTTTTTATGCCCATTTTTCCATATAAAAACGGCTAAATCATAAGAACGGGGTGAGTGTCAATGGAAAAAAACAGAATACGTCCTATTGCCGCAGGCAGAAATTCACGTATGAGTTATTCTCGACAAAAAGAAGTTTTGGAAATGCCCAACCTTATTGAAGTTCAGAAAGACTCTTACGAGTGGTTTTTAAAGGACGGATTAAAAGAGGTATTTGACGACATTTCTCCGATTGAAGACTTTGGCGGAAGACTCAGTCTTGAGTTCGTAGATTCCGAGCTCTGCAAAGAAGACGCCAAATATACAATCGAGAAGTGCAAGGAAAGAGATGCTACATACGCAGCTCCCTTGAAAGTCAAGGTACGTCTTTGCAACAAGGAAACGGGAGCCATCATCGAACACGATATCTTCATGGGAGATCTTCCTCTTATGACAGAAACCGGTACTTTCGTAATCAACGGTGCCGAGCGTGTAATCGTAAGCCAGATGGTTCGTTCTCCCGGTATCTATTACAATATCGAGCACGATAAAATCGGTAAGCGTTTGTTCTTTTCAACGGTTATTCCCAATCGTGGTGCATGGCTTGAATACGAGACAGATTCCAATGATGTCTTTTATGTACGTGTAGACAGAACCCGTAAGGTTCCGATTACCGTTCTTTTGCGTGCCCTCGGACTCGGTACCAATGAAGAGATTAAAGAAATTTTCGGCGACGAGCCCAAAATCGAAGCTTCTTTTGCAAAAGATACTTCCACCAACTATCAGGAAGGTCTGCTTGAACTTTATAAGAAGATTCGTCCCGGTGAGCCTCTTTCCGTAGACAATGCGAAGAGCCTTATCGAGGGTATGTTCTTTGACCCCAAGCGTTATGACTTAGCACGTGTAGGTAGATATAAATTTAATAAGAAACTTGCTCTTAAGAATCGTATTCGCAATATGGTTCTTGCAGAGGATGCGGTTTCACCCGTAACAGGTGAAGTGGTAGCCGAGAAAGGCACCAAGGTTACCGTAGATGTTGCCAATGCCATTCAGAACGCAGCCGTTCCCTACGTTATGGTAGAGACTGAAGAGCGTGTTGAACGTGTTCTTTCCAACCTCATGGTAGACATTACCGGATACGTTGACTGCGATCCCGCAGAGCTTGGCATCACAGAGGCTGTTTACTATCCTACTCTCAAGGCTATTCTTGACGAGTTCGGCGACAAGCCCGAAGAATTGTTTGATGCCCTTAAGAAGAACGTACATGAGCTTGTTCCCAAGCACATTACCGTTGATGATATTTTCGCATCCATCAACTACAATATGCATCTTGAATACGGCATCGGTAACGATGACGACATCGACCACCTCGGAAACAGACGTATCCGTGCGGTTGGTGAGCTTTTACAGAACCAGTATCGTATCGGTCTTTCAAGACTTGAGCGTGTGGTTCGCGAAAGAATGCAGACACATGATACGGAAGAGGTTACTCCTCAGGCTCTTATCAACATCAAGCCCGTACAGGCAGCTGTTAAAGAGTTCTTCGGTTCATCACAGCTTTCACAGTTCATGGACCAGAACAACCCTCTCGGTGAGCTAACTCACAAGAGACGTTTATCAGCCCTCGGTCCCGGCGGTCTTTCAAGAGAAAGAGCTTCTTTCGAAGTTCGAGACGTACATTACTCCCACTACGGACGTATGTGCCCCATCGAGACTCCCGAAGGTCCCAACATCGGTCTTATCAACTCTCTTGCATCTTATGCAAGAATTAACGTATACGGTTTCATCGAGGCTCCTTATCGTAAGATCGACAAGAGCGATCCCGAGAACCCTCGCGTAACCGACGAAGTAGTTTACATGACAGCGGACGAAGAGGACAATTACCACGTAGCTCAGGCTAACGTAGCACTTAATCCCGACGGAACCTTCGTTAAGAAGTCGGTTTCCGGTCGTTTCCGCGAAGAAACTCAGGAGTATCCCATCACCATGTTCGATTACATGGACGTGTCACCTAAGATGGTATTCTCCGTAGCTACCGCGCTTATTCCTTTCCTTCAGAACGACGACGCAAACCGTGCCCTCATGGGTTCCAACATGCAGCGTCAGGCCGTTCCGCTTATGGTTACGGAAGCTCCCGCAGTAGGAACAGGTATGGAGCCCAAGGCTGCAGTCGACGCAGGTGTCTGTGTAGTGGCCAAAGAATCCGGTACCGTTGAATATGTATCTTCCAATCTCATCCGTGTCGCTCAGGACAACGGTGAGACCGTTGAATACAAACTTACCAAATTCCAGCGCAGTAACCAGTCCAACTGCTACAACCAGAAGCCCATCGTATTCAAGGGTGAAAGAGTTGAAAAGGGCGAGGTTATCGCTGACGGACCTTCCACATCCGGTGGTGAACTTGCACTCGGTAAGAACCCTCTTATCGGTTTCATGACCTGGGAAGGTTACAACTACGAGGATGCCGTACTTTTAAGTGAGCGCCTTGTACAGGATGACGTTTATACATCCATTCACATAGAAGAATATGAAGCAGAAGCCCGTGATACCAAACTCGGACCCGAAGAAATCACAAGAGACGTTCCCGGTGTCGGCGACGACGCTTTGAAGGATCTTGATGACAGAGGTATTATTCGTATCGGTGCTGAGGTTCGCGCCGGCGATATTCTCGTAGGTAAGGTTACACCTAAGGGTGAGACCGAACTTACCGCCGAAGAAAGACTCTTAAGAGCCATCTTTGGTGAGAAGGCCCGCGAAGTAAGAGATACTTCCCTTAAGGTTCCTCACGGTGAATACGGTATCGTAGTTGCTGCCAAGGTATTCACAAGAGAAAACGGTGACGAGTTATCACCCGGCGTTAACGAATCCGTTCGTGTCTACATCGCTCAGAAGCGTAAGATCAGCGTCGGCGATAAGATGGCAGGTCGTCACGGTAACAAGGGTGTCGTTTCAAGAGTTCTTCCCGTAGAAGATATGCCTTATCTTCCCAACGGTCGTCCTCTTGATATCGTGCTTAACCCTCTGGGCGTTCCTTCCCGTATGAATATCGGACAGGTCCTTGAAATTCACTTGTCCCTTGCGGCTAAGGCTCTTGGATTCAACATCGCCACCCCCGTATTTGACGGTGCCAACGAAAAAGATATTCATGATTCTTTGGAACTAGCCAACGATAACGAAAATCTTCATTTAGATGACGCAGAATCCAAGTCTGAAGCTGACAAGAACGGAA
>JAGCTJ010000120.1 GCA_017963665.1 Lachnospiraceae bacterium
AGTTATAGATTACGCATACAAAAACGGCATCAATTACTTTGATACCGCTCACGTATACAACAACGGAGATTCGGAGCGCTGCGTAGGCGAATGCATGAGTAAATACGACCGCAACACATTCTACGTTGCCACCAAATTTAATATAAACGCCTGCAAAGATTATAAAAAGATGTTTGATGACCAGCTTTCGCGTCTTAAGACCGATCACATCGACTTTTATCTCGTACATTGCATTCTCGACTGAAACGTTGACGAATACTTAAGTTCGGGACTGGTGGACTTTCTTGAAGAAAAACGGTCTGAAGGAAAGATCAGATATCTCGGCTTCTCGTCACATGCTTCAACCGCAACACTTGAGCGTTTTGCCGACAGTCATCAATTTGATTTTGCACAGATCCAGCTCAACTATTACGACTGGGTATACGGAAACTCAAAAAGCGAATATGAAGCTTTGAGAAAAAGAAATATTCCAATCATGGTAATGGAACCCGTAAGAGGCGGAAGACTTTCTTCTCTTACACCCGACTCCGAAGCGATACTCAAAAAGGCGCATCCCGAGTGGAGCATCTCCTCATGGGCTTTAAGATTTGTTAAGAGCCTTCCGGGCATTCAGGTAGTCTTAAGCGGAATGAACAACCTTGAGCAGATAAAGGATAACATCGAAACGTTCTCGACAGACGATGTGCTTTCAAAAGAGGACGAAGCGACACTTATGCAGGCTTTGGATCTTTTCAAAAAGCAGCTCACGATCCCCTGTACAGGCTGCAGATACTGTACAAAAACCTGTCCCGTACAGATCAACATTCCCGAGTACCTTACCGTTTTGAACGATGTTAAGGCTAACGGCAACTTCAATCTCTGGAAGGCCGACAAGGTTGAGTCGGAAGGAAAACCCGCAGACTGCATAGGATGCCGTTCATGTACCGCACAGTGTCCTCAGAGTCTGAACATCCCATTCTACATGGAAGAACTTGCAAACAAAATGAAGAAATAATACCAAAAGAGCGGCTCGTACGAGTCGCTCTTTCTTTATCTTAGATTGAATCTGCCATTTCAAGTATCATCTTTTCGGTCTTTTCCCAGCCAAGGCAGGCATCGGTGATCGATTTGCCGTATATGCCTTCTCCCACTTTCTGGTTGCCGTCTTCGATATAACTTTCAACCATGAAGCCTTTGACAAGCTTCTTAAGATCATCGTGTTCATTTCGATATTTAAGCACTTCTTTTATAATGCCCGGCTGCTTGAACGGATCTTTCCCGGAATTGGCATGGTTGGTGTCTATTATGACCGCAGGATTCTCAAGATCAAACTCCGCATACATCTCAGACAGCTTAACAACATGCTCGTAATCATAGTTTGAAATGAAGTTTCCGTGCATATCACTGTATCCGCGAAGCACCGCGTGAGCATAAGGATTGCCGAAGGAACGCGCGGACCATCCTCTGTAGATGAAGGAATGACCGTGCTGAGCCGTCTTAATGGCATTTAACATACCGTTGAAATCTCCTGCGGTAGGGTTCTTCATACCTACGGGCACTTCTATACCGCTGGCGGTAAGTCTGTGCTGCTGGTCTTCCACAGACCTTGCACCGACCGCAACATATCCCAAAAGATCGTCGAGATATTTGTGGTTCTCCGTATAAAGCATCTCATCTGCGCAAGAAAAACCGGTCTCTTTTACCGCACGCATATGAAGTTTTCTTATGGCGATGATACCTTTGAAAAGATCGGGCTTTTCGTTGGGATCGGGCTGATGGAGCATGCCCTTGTAGCCTTCCCCGGAAGTTCTCGGCTTGTTTGTGTATATTCTCGGTATGATAAATATCTTATCTTTAACTTTATCCGATACACCTTTAAGTCGTGTGATATAGTCCATTACACTGTCTTCGTTGTCGGCCGAGCACGGTCCGATGATAAGAATCAGACGGTCGTCTCTTCCGTCAAGTATCTTCTTTAACTCTATATCTCTTTTGGCGATCGTCTCAGATATTTCCATGGTCAAGGGATACATTTCTTTTGCTTCCATGGGGATAGTGAGTTTACGCTCGAACTCCATATTCATAAAGGATAAACCTCCCGCAAATGCGCTTTACATACGATTTTTCTCCTCATGATAACACGATTTTTGGCATAAAAAAAGAAAAAATTACATTGTTTATGTGAATTTTATAAACCTCTACGAAAAGGCCCCGAAAGTTTCCCTTCGAGGCCTCTTCGCAATACTTGTATATGCTGTGTGGTAGAATGCTATTTCCAAAGCTCACGCCAGTCGGTTGCTCCCTGCCATAAGAAGACCTGACCTTTAATGAGCCTGCAATCCTTATCCGCTTTTTTAATACTTTCCATCTCTTCTTCTGTGAGCGGATCGGTCGTGATACATTCAAGATTCGAATGATATTGCGGTTCTTTTACCGAAAAAGGTATCGGGATGACGCCGCGCTGTACCGCCCATTTAAGACATATGAGAGCCGGATGAACGTTATGCGCTTTAGCGATTTCTTTTATAACATCCATTTCTGTGGCGGCTATGTCGTCACTCGTTCTGTCTCTTTCCGGTCTTGAAGGAGAACCTATGGGACAGAAGCCTACCGGAACTATGTCAAGTGACTTTGCATATTCAAAAAGTTCCGGCTGCTGAAACGCGGGATGGCACTCCATCTCAAGGAATGAAGGTTTTATGCGGCAAAGACCATATACAGCTTCCAGCTTCTTAACCGTCATGTTAGACATTCCTATATAGCGGACATATCCTTCTTCAACAAGTTCCTCCATCTGTCGCCAGGTATCCATGAACTCTTCCACCGAGAAAGGTTTTGAATCAGGATTTCTCGAATCACCGTCACAGCCGGGAGCATGATAGTTGGGAAAAGGCCAGTGAACAAAGTAAAGATCCAGTTTTGAAAGCCCGAGATCTTTTAAGCTTTTAAGACAAGCCTCTTTAACTCGTCTGTGCATATCGTTCCAAACTTTTGAAACGATGAACAGATCCTCCCTTTTTATGTCGGTTTCGGCAAATATCTTTTTTAAGACACCGCCGATCTTGTCTTCATTTTGATAAACGGCCGCACAGTCGATAAATCTGTAGCCTTCCTTTATGGCACCGTACACAGCCTCGGAAACGATGTCCGCACCGTATTTGTCTGAGCCGAAAGTGCCCAGTCCCATGGCCGGAATGCTCTCGCCGTTTGAAAGTTTAACCCTCGGTATATATTTTTGATCGATAACCTGTAACTCGCTCATTTATCCTCCGTCAATCGTTGAAAACTACCGCAACTTTACCGCAATTGCCCGATGCCATGAGTCTGTATGCTTCCCCTGCCTGTTCAAGAGGAAATTCGTGTGTGACAAGGTCCTCGGGATGTATGTTCCAGCGAACCAATCTTTCAACGAGTTCTTCCATGAGCCAAAGCGATGTAACCCATGATCCGTAAATAGTCTTCTGATCGTGTATGATGTCGGGACTGGGATTGAAGTTTACCGTTCCGCCTTCACCTACAAAGGCGATCTTGCCCCACTGACGGGTAGCGCGAATGGCAAGCTGACGTCCCGCATCGTTTGCACTGCAGTCAACCGCTCTCTCGCATCCGTATCCTCCCGTAACGTCAAGTATTCTCTTTAAGGTGTCATCACCGGGCTTAAATACGTAATCTGCAAGTCCCAGATCCTTTGCGAGTTTGATACGATAATCGTTCATCTCAACACCGATCAGTTTTTCTGCGCCCATCGCTTTTGCAAGCATAAGAGCCGCAAGTCCCACAGGACCGAGTCCCGTTACCAATACCGCATGATCGCCGCAAACCCCAATCTTCTGAAGCGCCTCGTAAACCGTTCCAAAGCCGCATGCAACCTGAGCGCCGTCTTTGAAGGTAAGTTCATCGGGGAGAGCTATAAGGTCCTTCTCTTCGGCAAGAATGTACTCTGCCATTCCCCCGTTACGCTGCCAGCCGTAAGCGCGTCTGTATTTGCTCTTGCAAGAGATATAATATCCGCGTCTGCAATCGTTGCACACACCGCAGCCCGAGATATGATAAACAATAACTCTGTCACCTTTTTTGAATCTTCTTAATCCTTCGCCTTCTTCCACTATCTCGCCGCAAGGCTCATGTCCGGCCGCCATTCCGGGGATATAACCTTCCGGACCTTTGCCCACATGTTCTCTGTATATACATCTGATATCGCTTCCGCAAATGGTGGTGGCGCGAGTCTTTATGAGCACTTCGCCGTGACCGGGCTTCGGAACTTCAAAATCTTTCAATTCAACCGTACTGTTTCCGGGCAATATTGCCGCTCTCATCTTAGTTACCATACGTACCTCCTGCGAATAATATGTAAGTTACTGTTTATAACATACTTTTTTATTCTTTGATGCGAAATAAAGATATTTGCCGAATTTCACCGATTCATGTCGCATTTTCGAAGGTTTTTTGATAATATTACGGTATGAAGAAAAAATTGACGGATTACAACTTATGTTTTGAAATGGGAGGATTGACTTTTAAAGTGCTCAATATCGTTTTTGAGCGTTTTGAAAGACACATTCCGTTACACAGTCACAGTAACGACAGTTTTGAACTTCATATAATACCATACGGATACGGAGAAGCCGAGATAGACGGCACAAAGTATCGGATAACGCCCGGTACGGTCTTCATGACGGGGCCGTTTGTAATGCATTCCCAAAACCCCGATAAAGCAGATCCCATGTGCGAATACTGCATATATCTTAAAGTTACCAAAAGCGGATACGGTTCATCGAAAGAAGAAGCCGTAATGGCTAAAACATTTCTCGAAACACCCTTTTGCATTCTAACCGATGACTTTGGGGCATCTTCTTTATCAAAAGAACTGTTCGATGAACTTACCGTCAAAGAAAAAGGCTTTGAAACCATTGCGGAAAGCCTCGTTAAACAGCTCATCGTAAAACTGATAAGAATGTATCCCACAGCGGGTAAAAGAGAAACGGACCAAAAGATAACGAGTGATTACGAAAGTTCACTTCTGATCATCGAGGAAGCATTTCTGTATGAATACGATACTATCTCATTGTCAAAGCTTTCGAGGAAGCTCAATCTGTCAAACCGTCAGACCGAACGACTCATAAAAGATCATTATTACAAATCCTTTGCCGCAAAAAAGGCCGAAGCCAAAATGTCTGCCGCAGCCATGATGCTTACGACAACGGACAGATCCATAACCGATATCGCCATGGATGTGGGCTACTCTTCCATTGAACATTTCTCCACCGCATTCAAAAAATATCACGCGATTTCACCAAGAGAATACAGAAAAAGGCATTAAAAAAGGTCCCAAGCAAAGCTTTGGACCTTTCTTACTCTTATTTTGCATAATCGGTAACTCGTGATTCACGAATTACGTTTACCTTAACCATACCGGGATATTCCATTTCATCCTCGATCTTCTTGGCGATATCACGTGCCAGAATGACCATATCGGCATCGGTTACGGCCTCGGGAACTACCATTACACGAACTTCCCTACCTGCCTGAATAGCAAAAGATTTATCAACACCCTTGAAGCTGTTGGAAATATCTTCAAGCTGTTTAAGTCTTGTTGTATACGTTTCCAGCGTATCACGCCTTGCACCGGGACGTGCTGCCGAAATAGCATCCGCTGCCTGTACGATAACCGCGATAAGACTCTGAGGTTCAACATCACCGTGATGAGCCTCTACGGCATTTATAACTACAGCAGACTCTTTATATTTCTTACAAAGTTCAACACCGAGCTGGATGTGAGATCCTTCCATCTCATGATCCACCGCTTTACCTATATCATGCAGTAAACCTGCACGCTTTGCGATGCGAACATCCAATCCGATTTCAGCTGCAAGCAAGCCTGACAACTGAGCAACTTCGATGGAATGCTTAAGTGCATTCTGTCCGAAACTGGTTCTGAAACGCATCTTTCCGAGAAGTCTTACAAGTTCGGGATGGATGCCGTGTACGCCTACTTCGAGAAGTGCGGCTTCACCCTCTTCCTTGATCATTGTTTCAACTTCTTTTTGCGCTTTTTCTACCATTTCCTCAATGCGGGCGGGATGGATACGTCCGTCCACAACGAGTTTTTCAAGTGCGATACGTGCAACTTCTCTTCTGATGGGATCGAATCCCGAAAGGATAACCGCTTCGGGAGTGTCATCTATGATAAGATCGACTCCGGTAAGCGTTTCGATCGTTCTGATGTTACGTCCTTCACGACCGATGATACGTCCCTTCATTTCGTCATTGGGAAGCTGTACAACGGATACTGTGGTTTCGGAAACATGATCTGCGGCACATTTCTGAATAGCCGTAACGATGTATTCCCTTGCCTTTTTATCCGACTCTTCTTTGGCCCTTTGCTCCATATCTTTGATGAGCTTGGCCTCTTCCAACTTTACTTCGTCTTGTACAATACTTAAAAGGTGCTCTTTTGCTTGTTCAGAGGTAAGACCTGAAATTCTTTCAAGTTCCTGTATTCTCTCTTCGTTCAATTTGGCAATGGCCTCTTTTTGCTTTGCCAAATTTTCTTCCTTTGCAGCGAGACTTGTCTCTTTTCTCTCGATTGCTTCCGTCTTACGATCGATGTTTTCTTCTTTTTGCTGAATACGGCGTTCGTTACGCTGCATTTCCGCACGACGTTCCTTGATCTCTTTATCGAGTTCATTCTTGGAACGGATCGATTCCTCCTTAATCTCAAGAAGGCTTTCGCGTTTCTTGGCCTCAGCTTCTTTTAAAGCATCATCAATAATCTTACGGGCATCTGCCTCGGCGTTGCCGATCTTGGCATGTGCTGATTTGGTAATACGGTTCTTTGTAAGAACAGATGTTACCGGAATGGAAACAACAAAGAGGACAATGGCTGCAATGGCGATAATGGGCCACATACAGGTGTACCTCCTTATTTAGTTTTATTGCATAAATATCAATATAGAACGCATAGGCATCCTAATATACATTTTTACAACAGATTAATTTTAAGAAAAAAAGACAGTTATGTCAAGGATATATGATAATTTATGTTAACAACATAACATCATATCCCGCTAACTGTCTCTTCCATAGCTTTTCTGACTATATCCATGTCAAAACCGCGTCTGTAAAAATATGCCAGCACCTTTTGTTTGCTCTCATAATCAAGGTCGGCGCTGTAACCCTTTTTCTTTAAAGTTTTAAGTATGAGTTCATACTCGATACCGCTTGAATCTTCCTCACCGTACTCTTCCCTCTCAAGTCCGAGTTTGGAATATGCTTCCTCGGTAACTCTGCCCGATATCCCTTTAGATAACAGCTTTTGTTTAATCTCGGAGCGCGAATATGAACTTTCTTTTTCTCCGATGTATGCCATTGCATACTTTAGATCATCAACGTATCCGAATGAAGAAACATAATCGATGGTATCGTTTACGATATATTCGGGATAACCTCCGTCCATCAGTTTCTTCTTAAGCTGATAAACGGTGTAATTCCTCTCCTTCAAAAGGTTCATGGCCCTCATCTTGCACCTTTTGGGAAGAATACCCTTAACTATCTTATCGTAGTTTTCCTGTGACAGTTCACAGTCCTCTTTGATCTTTAACGTTCTTATCTCGGAACGGTAGAGAACAAAGGATTCTTCCGTATCCAGAAGAATCCTTTCTCTTTGTTTGTTGATTTCCTTGATTGAAATAACTAACATGTTTTCCCTGTGCTTACGGCTTCAGCCGAATACTTCCAACACTCTTTCACTCTTCTTTTACGGTATCCGCTTTTGCTGCGAGGCCATATTTCTCGCGTACTTTCTTATCGATCTCTTCAAGTACGTCCGGGTTATCCTTAAGGAACTGACGGGCGTTCTCACGACCCTGGCCTATCTTGTTGCCTTCATATGCAAACCACGCGCCGCTCTTGTTGATAATATCGCAATTAACAGCAAGGTCGAGCACGTCGCCCGCATACGAGATTCCCTCACCGAACATGATATCAAATTCCGCTTCCTTGAAAGGAGGAGCAACCTTGTTCTTAACTATCTTGACTCTCGTACGGTTACCCATTACTTCGCCGTTTGATTTAAGAGATTCAACACGTCTTACATCCATACGTACCGAAGCGTAGAACTTAAGAGCGCGACCGCCGGTAGTGGTTTCGGGATTGCCGAACATTACTCCGAGTTTTTCTCTAAGCTGGTTTATAAATACCACCGTACAATTCGATTTGCTGATGACTGCAGTAAGCTTTCTTAACGCCTGTGACATAAGTCTTGCCTGAAGACCCATGTGCGAGTCACCCATATCTCCGTCTATTTCAGCCTTGGGTACCAAAGCCGCAACAGAGTCGACTACAACTATATCAACGGCGCCCGAACGTACCATTGTCTCAGTGATCTCCAGAGCCTGTTCACCGTTGTCGGGCTGTGAAATATAGAGGTTGTTGATGTCTACACCGATGTTCTGTGCATATACGGGATCGAGTGCGTGCTCGGCATCAATAAATCCGGCAATACCGCCTCTTTTCTGTACTTCTGCGATCATATGAAGAGTTACGGTCGTTTTACCGCTTGATTCGGGTCCGTAAATCTCTATTATTCTTCCCTTGGGAATACCGCCGAGACCGAGTGCAAGGTCAAGGCTTAAAGATCCTGTGGGAATAGTCTCTACGTTCATCTGGCTTGCGGGATCGCCAAGTCTCATGACCGCTCCCTTGCCATACTGTTTTTCAATCTGTCCGAGCGCCGCTTCAAGTGCCCGTTTCTTTTCATCCATTTCCATAAGAGCCTCCATCTCTGAACAAATGTTCTATTTAAGAATAAAACATCTGTTCGATATTGTCAAGTATCGTTGCAAAAAATTTTTGATCAACTTTCAAGACAACGATAATATACCAATTGTCCGATATATCACCCTTTATACCTCCTCTTTGCATATTTCCCTTTTTCATCTGAAAATCACCCAAGAATCGGGTACAAATGATGTGCAGTAATGCCAAGAATTTTAAGATACGCAGTCCCTCACCGCGTAATCTAACTTTACAAAGGCAGGCATAAAAAGTCAATCAAAATAAACAAAAACACCTGATCTTTAAAACCGATCACATAGGGACCGCCAAATAAAATACCCCGGAAAGATCCGGGGTATCGGTATCAATATGATCTGATAAGATCGGTATAATCAAGAAACGTACATGTACTCCAGCCCATATACGAAGGACGGTTGATCCCGACTTCGAGTCCGATGGGAGTATATACCCAGAACACATCGTCCGTTTTAAATATGTCTTTTAATTCGTCATCCGAATAATAGTCTATGGCGACTCCGTTCTGAGTGTTGCACTTATCTTTGAAGGTTTGGTAAAAGTCGCCGGTAAAATCAAACTCTTCCGTAGCTTTCAGTATCCTTCCGGTGGTCATATCGATGTTTATCGAATTAAGATAGGATTCAAGGGAATATCCCGAATCATCATAATCCGACTGCTGATATGCGGTGGGATAAAACGCAATGCTTAAAACATTTTCATCCATGTAAGTGATGTAAGCTCTGTTCTCCGCATATATCGAATAAGAATCGGAAGTGTAGTAAAGAGAATCTTCCGCAAGATCTGCGATTTTGGCCGATGCTTTGAATATCTCTTTATTCAGTTCATCCTCATTGGGAAGTCCCGTATCTGAAAGGGCAAAGTAATGGCATACGATCTCTATGTCGTGAGGAAGTATCGCATCGTCACTGTCATACTGTCCGTCGCTGTTATTGTAATACCACATAACATCGCTTACTTTATAAGGAACGGATTCGTCGTAATACATGTCGAAATCGTAATATTTCTTATCTTTGTCGTAGGGATCGTTCGACAGCGGCAAAATATTGCCGGTATTTAAAACATCTTCGTTCTCCGCGATCACATCCGAGAGTGGATAAGACAACGTACCGTAACGAAGATCGAAATCCTCATCACTTATATTGTCGTAAGGATCGAAAGAAAACGAATATGAAGATGAACTGTTATAGCTGTCCACATAGTGGCTGATGTCCGAAGATACCATTTCCACGCCGGATCTTGCGAGAGAATATACCGCAAATACGATTCCCGCACAAAGGGCGAAGAACAAAAGAACCGATCCGATAACGATGGCGATGATAGCACCGGTACTTAAACTCTTCTTCTGTCTTACGGGAACAGCATAATAACCGTTGGGATAAGCCCCGTTGTACGACTGATTTGCATATCCGTTCACATATTGATTCTGTGAATAATACTGTCCGCCCGGGTTCTGTACATTCGCGACGGGCTGCACCTGAGGTTGAATCTGAGGCTGTACCTGAGGCTGAATCTGAGGCTGCACCTGAGGCTGAATCTGAGGCTGAATCTGAGGTTGCACCGGGGACTGAGCCACAGGTTGTACCTGGGGCTTAACATCATTTTGCATCTCCGAAGGAAGCAAAGACTGCGGCTGTGCCTCTGCGACAGGCTCGACAGGTGTTATCACTTCTTCCTTTGGAGCAAACACAGAATTGTCGGTTGACGACGAAGGAAAAACACCCGAATTGGCCGATATTGCATCGGCAAAAGGATTCGGTGATGTATTCTGTGTGCTTGATGTATCCTTGTTGTCCGGCTCATAATCCGGTGCCACAAAACCGCAGGAATCACAAACACCTTCTTTTGTTACAGACCCGCATTTAGGGCAAAAGTTGTAGATTGGCATACCATATCCCCCTTATCCGAATGTTTTTTCACTGAAATAATCCAGTACGCATTCACGCACTAACACCAGAGCTTCTGTTGTTGCGCTCTCACGTATCTTCTGTCTGCTTCCGCTGAAATGATATTCTTTCACTTTTATCTGACCGCAAACGTTGCAGGCAATATATACAAGTCCCTTGGGCTCCGTTTCGGTGTCCGCGGGTCCCGCATATCCGGTAACGGCGACTATGACATCCGCCTTGGGACCGAGTTCCGGTCCGCTCACCATCTCTTTTGCGGTCTGCTCGCTTACCGCTGTATATTTCTCGATCGTACTCTTCTTAACTCCTGCGAGTTTTCTTTTTGCCTTATTGGAGTATGTTACGAAGCCGCATTTGAAGATATCCGAAACGCCTGCTACGTTTATGAGTCTTGAAGCCACCATTCCGCCGGTACACGACTCAACGGTCGATATGCGAAGCTCGCTCGCTTCGAGAAGATCGACTACCGCCTGCTCGAGCGTTACGTTTTCATCCGTCGTGTATATGTTGTTTCCGAACCGTAACTTAAGTTCGTTCACAACGGGCTTTATGAGCTTGTTTGCCTCGCTCTCGGTGGGTGCCTGCGCGGTAACGCGAACGTGCACCTCGCCCGTCTTTGCGTACGTTGCTATCGTGGGATTTGTCTGTGAATCGATGAGATCCTTTATCTTTGTCTCAAGAAGACTCTCTCCGACCGAGCAGACTTTCACGGTCTGCGAAACGATCACGCCCGGAAGAAGTTTTCTTAAGTAAGGAACGACCGACTCTTCAAACATCGGGATCATTTCGATGGGCGGTCCGGGAAGAAGAACGATGTGTTTGTTCTCGTAAGGTATTATCACACCCGGTGCGGTTCCGTTGTTGTTTTTGAGAATTACGGCACCTTCGGGGATCATCGCCTGCTTAATATTGTTTTCGGTAGGCTCTTTTCCCTTTTTCTTAAAGTAAGCTATGATGCTTTCTTTGCTTTCTTCGTCAAGATATAAAGATTTACCGCATACCTTGGCTGCGGTCTCCTTGGTAAGGTCGTCTTCCGTGGGACCCAGTCCGCCGCTTAAGATGATGATATCGGCTCTTGAGAGGGCTGTCCTTATGGAATCGGAAAGTCTTTCCTCATTGTCTCCCACCGTTACCTGATAAAAATTTGAAAGTCCCAAACCCGCACATGCACGTGCGAGATATGCTCCGTTAGTATTAACGATATTGCCGAGAAGTATCTCGGTTCCCACACAAATAATCTCTGCTACCATTCTAGTTTTTCACATCTTTCATAACATTTATGTTCTTAACAACATAGTCTATAAGGGAAACCACCGTAAGTGTTACGGCTACCCAGAAAAGAACCGTTGTTACCATACGAAGTACGGGGATCTCTTCAACAACGAGCATGAAGCAGATCGCAACCATGGTTGATGCGGTCTTGAACTTGCCCCACATTGAAGCCGCGATCACAACGCCCGCGTCTGAAGCCACAAGTCTTATTCCGCTTATAACAAACTCTCTTCCCACGATGACAAGTATGGCGATCATGGAAAGTATCTGACTGTTGCCGATTCTTGCGCCGTTATCGACGATAAGAAGACATATGAGCGCACTTACCACCAGAAGCTTGTCGGCCAGAGGATCCATGAACTTTCCGAAGTTGGTTACAAGGTTGTTTTTGCGTGCGATATGACCGTCAAGAAAATCGGTCACACTTGCGACGATAAACACGCCAAGTGCTATATACATATGATAGGGAACAAATCCCGCCACACAGAAAAATACAAAAACGGGAATGAGAATGACTCTCATGATGGTAAGTCTATTCGGTAAATTCATCGTTCATTACTCCTACAAGATCGTAATTGTTCGCACCGGTCACACGGGCGGTGCATATATCGCCGGTCACAAGTTCCCGGGCGGTGTTAAGGAAAAGAAATCCGTCCACATCGGGTGCGTCCTTGTATGTTCGGCATGCGTATACGTTTTTTCCGTCCTCGCTCTCGTCGGGAAGTTTTCCTTCCACCATTACCGTAAGTTCACGGCCGACCTCGGACGCGGCGTTTTCAAACGCGATTGCCTGCTGAATACGCATTATCTTGTTTTTACGCGCCTTTTTTATAAAGTTCGGAACCTGCCTCTTCATAAGTGCCGCTCCGGTTCCCTCCTCCTTTGAATAGGTGAAGACACCGAGTCGGTCAAATCTTATATCTTTGACGAAAGAAACAAGTTCATCAAAATCCTTTTTCGTTTCACCCGGAAATCCCGTGATAAGAGTCGTTCTTATGCATATATCCGGTACGTTGTCACGAAGTCTTTTTATGACGAAGCGCAGATCATCTCCGGTAGTCAGTCTGCCCATACGCTTTAAGATGCGGTCTGAAGCATGCTGGATGGGCATATCGATATATTTGCATATCTTCCTGTTTGATGCGATCTCCGCAATAAGTTCATCGGTTATCTCTTCGGGATAGCAATATAAGAGCCTTATCATCACTATGCCTTCGATCTTTGAAAGCTCCCTCAAAAGTTTTACCAACGACTTCTCACCGTAAAGGTCTTTTCCGTAAAGAGTTGTCTCCTGAGCCACAAGAATGAGTTCTTTTACTCCGCCCTCGCAAAGAGTCTTCGCTTCGTTTACGAGCACTTCCATGGGAACACTTCGAAACTTTCCTCTAAAGGACGGTATCGCACAATATGTACAATGCTTATCGCATCCTTCGGCTATCTTTAAATACGCGAAATGGCCTCCCGTGGATACGATACGCTTCTTTCCGTAAACGAGAGCACCGCTTACGGGTTTAAAGAACATGTGCTTTTTATCCGATGTTTCCGCGGTTTTCCCGGTAATGCCTTTTTCTATCAGCGTTACCGCGTTAACGATCTCGTCAATCGCCATCGTTCCTATCAGAACATCGACTCCGGGAAGTTCCCGTCTTATGTCCTCGCTGTAACGCTCCGCAAGACACCCTGCGGCTATGATACCTTTTAGCGTACCGTTTTCTTTTAACCGCTCCATCTTAATGAGGGTATTGATGCTCTCGGCTTTGGCGTCGCTTATGAATGAGCAGGTGTTGACCACCGCAACGTCGGCCTCGGTCTCGTCCGAAACGAGTTCGTGTCCGTTCTCGCTTAACATGCCCATCATCATTTCGGTATCCACAAGGTTCTTATCGCAACCAAGAGATATAAAACATATCTTCATAAAAAACAAAGGGAACACCATTGCAGCATCCGCAACAGTCTTCCCTCCCTTTCGTATTAGTCTTCTTCGTCGCTGATGATACGGATCTTGCCCTGATTAAGCTCATCTACGGCTACGCTGAGTGCTTTCTTGCCGTCCGATTCTACGTAAGGCTCGTCGCCCGCAACAATCTGGCGAGCTCTTCTGCTGGTTGCCATTACTATCGAATAGCGGCTGTTGACAACTTTTGCCTCGCCGGGTTCAACCTCGCTGTTTACGACCTTCATAAGGTCACTGTATGACGGATGTAACATTCTTCCACCTCTTTCTAATAGCTTAAAAGCTCATTTTGTATTTCTTTAATGAAAGCGCCGCAACGTTTCGTCTGATAACGCTGTGCCAGCACTATATCATGCATCTCTTTGACCGCAGTGTCAAGGTCATCGTTTAATACGATATATTCGTACTTGTCGATCCACTTGCTTTCTTCCTTGGCACGGGTGATACGCTTGGCGATTGTCTCAGGGGACTCGGTGCCTCTGTTCTCAAGGCGCCTCTTCAACTCTGCTATGCTCGGGGGCGTCACGAAAACAAGGAGCGTATCGGGGAACTTTTCTTTTATCTGCATTGCGCCCTGCACCTCGATATCGAGGATGACGCTCTTTCCCTCTTTAAGTTTGCTGTCCACATATTCTCTGGGTGTTCCGTAATAGTTGTCGCAATATGTGGCGTGTTCATATAAAAGGCCGTCCTTTATGGCTTCTTCGAACTTTTCTTTCGTTACGAAGAAATAATCCTTTCCGTCCACTTCTCCTTCCCGGGGAGATCTGGTTGTCATGGAAACCGAAAACGCAAAGTCATCGTAATCATTTAACAATCTGTGTAACAATGTTCCTTTGCCTGCGCCGGAAAATCCCGACATTACGATCAAGATGCCGTCCATAAAGACTCTTCCTTTCTTACTCTATATTCTGTATCTGCTCTCTGACCTTTTCGATCTCGGTCTTAAGTTCGATGGCATGATCGCTCGTCGCAAGATCGTTTGCTTTTGAAAGCATCGTGTTGGCTTCGCGGTTCATTTCCTGAGCAATAAAGTCAAGCTTTCTTCCGCAGCTTCCACCTTCTATCAAAGTCTTCTTGGTAGTCTCTATATGACTTGTAAGTCTTACTATCTCTTCGTCTATGCAAACTTTGTCGGCAAATAAAGTAACTTCCGTAAGGAGTCTCGATTCATCGACTTTTGCGTCTCCCAAAAGTTCACGGACTTTCTCTTCCAGTCCTTTTCTGTACTCTTCGATAACCTTGGGTGCGCGCTCTTTCACGTAGTCTACGTGAGTGAGCATGTCATCGAGTTTGCTAAGAAGGTCTTCTTTAAGGTTCTCGCCTTCCTTGATCCTTGAATCAACGAATTTCTCGGCTGCTCCTCTTATGGCCTCTCCAAGACCTGCCCATATCTCGTCTTCGTCGATCTCGGGCTCTTCCATCGAGAATATCTCGGGGAATCTCGAAAGATTGGAAACTCTGATATCGCAGTCAAGTTCGAACTCTTCTGCCATATCCTTTAAGTATTTGAGATATTCCGCAGCTACGTCTCTGTTGTATTTGATACCTACGCTGTCATCGGTAAAATCTTCGTAAGTGATGAAAACATCCACCTTACCGCGCTGTATATAGTTCTTAAGTTCGTTTCTGATGGCTGCCTCAAAGAAGTTAAGCTTCTTGGGCATTTTGATGGTCATATCAAGATATCTGTGGTTAACGGACTTAAGTTCAACGGTGAACTTACGCTTTGCGTCTGCAAATTCGGCACGTCCGAAACCTGTCATGCTCTTTATCATATATTACTTAAAGCCTTTCGCATTAATTATTTAATTATAGTGCATTTTATGAAGGACAGTCAAGAAAATAGGCCCTGTTCTTTATTGTCCTTTACTTAATCTCGTAATAGAAAAGATATTGCTGAATTATACCCGCAACGCCCTTGTATCTTTCGTGATCGAAACCGCCGGGATAATACTTATCCAGTAAGCTCTTAACATGCGTATCTATCGGGAAAGCCTCTGTTTTATGGAATCCGAAAAGACATATACAGTTTGCCACTTTGGGGCCGATGCCTTTTCTTTTTAACAGTTCTTCGTACAGATCTTCGTATTCCAGCCTTTTGAGGCTCTCGATCCAGCCCGGATTATTCTGCACATACTCGCATATATGTGTAAGATAGGGCACTCTGTAACCAAGCCCCAGGGACTTGTCTTCAAAAAAGGTAGGATCGATCTTAAAAGGATCGGGGAAAGAAAAGCCCGTGCCTCCTTCCAAAGGAATTCCCGCCTTTTCTGACATTGCCTCCACCGAACCGCTTATTCTTGAGATGTTGTTGTTCTGGGATACAAGAAAACTTACGATGATCTCCCACGGGTCCTGCTTAAGAATCCTTATGCCTTTTCCGAGACGGTACGCTTCTTTTAAGTGGTCGTCGCCGTACTCCCTCACAAGCTTTTCTATTTTCCCATAGTCAAAATCAAGATCGAGATAATCGCGCCATATAAGATCAAAGTCTTCTTTTGAAGTGTTTAAAAGAATATGGTCACCCTCAAGCACCATTTCAAGCTTCTTGCCGAATGCGGGAACACTTATCGAACCGTTTTCTTCGTACCATCTGAAGCATTGACCGCTTTTCATTATGTCTTTCGGAGAAAAGTATTTTGCGGGTATCTCAATCATCGGGCCCTTCTTCCTCCACGGTCTTCTTCATGACAAAATAGTATGAAATGTCACCGAATGTTCTTTTTGAATCAAATACAACAAGTCGTATGGTCTCTTCGTCTATGAAGTGAAACTCATAATCTCTGTCTTTGGAATCGTTTGAAGTCATTACATACCAGACTGTGTCTTTATACGACGTAATGCTTCCGTCTCTGAATGCGGTAAGCGGCATAGTGTAGTCGGTAACGAGAGTCTCATCCGCTCCGTCGCCGTACCAAACGGAAAGGTATCCGTCTTCCGTAAGATCCGCGTTGGCGAAGCCCTCTTCAAACTCTTTTGCGTTTGCGGGATCCACACCGTAGACTCCGTAAGAAACGGCACCGTAAAGTCCCACTGCGGCTTTTATCGTATCGGTCATCTCGATGTTCGCGGGCTTGTGGCCGTTTTTATGGTATTCCATCAATATGGAGTAAACGTCGTAGGAATCGGCGTAAGATATCGCATCGAAATATTCGCAGCCGGTAAAACGTCCGGTATACTGCTTTGCATAATCCGCGTCGTATTCTTCCTGCGTGACTTCGTCGCCGTCTATATAGTAACGGGTTCCGTCACCCTCGAACTGTTCTTCCACGGTCTCATAACACTTGTCTTCCTGAAGCGTTCTGTTTTCAAGGGTAAAGAAGTCGAAAAGATATGTTCCGTGATTCATGTAAAAAGAAAGAATCCGACCTTTGTTCTCAAGATATGAGAAGTTACCGTACTCTCCGAACTCGCCCACCTCAAAAACTCCGTCCTCATATGCAAGGCACATGTGGACCATCGAACTGTGAGCACTGTCTTCCATGTAAACAAGTTCGGGGATATCGTCGTTGTCGACGTATAAAAGATCGTAGCGAAGGGTTGAGCGAAGCACCTCGTCATCTTTGGCAAGATCGTCGAGAAAATCCGCGTACATTCTGATGGCTTTAAAAGCCGAAGGTGCCTTCTTTACGGCTGCAGGCTCGGGCTCTTCGACATTTTCCGTTTCTGCGGAAGATACGGTTTCGGTGCTCGTCTCTTCGCTTGCCGATGCGACGGGCCCGTTAGATACTGCGGGCATTTTGTCACCGCACGCGCAGAGTGTGAATATCGTTATGAAACTAAGGATTGTCAGTAGTTTTTTCTTCATACCTGATTTAAAGAAGGGGCAGGACCGATGCCCTGCCCCTAAGATCGCCTTTACTTTTATTGAAGGATCTTAATACCGCCGATGACCGGAAGAGGCTTCTCCTCATCTTTGATCGCGCTGATGAGTCCCATGAGCCAAAGAACAAATCCGCAAAGGCTTGCCAAAACAACGAGGATTGAAAGCGGCCAGAAATGAATGCGGCCGAGTACGCTTAAGACGATCTCGATGATGGCGAGCACGAGTGCCTGGTTCAAATGAAATTTGGCGCCCTCTCTGTCTCCCGCAAGAAATGCGATAAGCCATCCGATGAACGTTATATATGCGATGATACCTGTAGTTTTCTTATCCATACAAATCCCTCCCGATACATTTTTAATACTCAATAACTATACATCAAACAGGAATTTTTAACAATATAAAATGCAAGAAGCCGAAGGCTTAGCCCTCGGCTTTTTTGCATTTTTTAGGAGAAGAAAATGTTTTATGTGAATGAGTCATTGCTTTGTTCTTATGGCGTTATTATAACCACAAAAGGTTAGCAAATTATTAATGAAATTATTAACTTTCTATTATCTTTATTCGTCTTCTTCCTTAAGG
The DNA here is from genome assembly GCA_017963665.1 of Lachnospiraceae bacterium. GTDB lineage: Bacteria > Bacillota > Clostridia > Lachnospirales > Lachnospiraceae > UBA1258. The sequence continues at coordinate 18,332 of JAGCTJ010000120.1, forward strand.
TCAACTTCCTTGAGATATCGTCCGACCACCTTGATCACAGCGCAGTGTTCTTTTAGCTCTTCAAGCATCAGTTTACCGAGTTTGCTTTGGTCGTCACCTTCCATTTCGGCGAAGAAATAATACTGCCAGGGGATGTCTTTGTTGGAACGTGAACGAAGCATGCGCATGTTAAATCCGTACTTACTGATAACGTTTATCGCATTTGCCAGTGCGCCGGCTACGTTGTTTACCGTAAAGAGCATGAGAAAGCTTGCATCGTCGCCGTAAGATTCCACCTTTTCGGTACGTGAGAACACCGCAAATCTCGTTGAATTAAGACCCGATTCGTTGATCTTTCGATCGAGCACTTTCATGCCGTTAAGTTCGGCGGTCTCCATGCTGGCGATCGCTGCGATCGTGGGGTCGTTAAGCTCCATGACTCTCTTTGCGGCGATCGCGGTGTTTGATGCCTCGATCATCTCAAGGTTGTGAGTCTTTATATAGTTGTCGCACTGCGAGAGTGCCTGCGGATGGCTTATTACCTTCGTAATGCCGGAAAGCTTTGAGCCCGGAACACCCAAAAGGTGATGCGTCACAGGAAGCGTATACATTCCCGTAACATGCATGGTTCCGGAGAACATAAGATCCGAAACCTGTCCCACTTCGCCGGCATAGCTGTTTTCGA
>JAGCTJ010000121.1 GCA_017963665.1 Lachnospiraceae bacterium
CGTGTAGATAATAGGCACTATAAATGCCGCTACCGCCATGGCTCTGGCGCAGACAGCAAAATATCCTTCCAGGGAAACACTGTTAAACATAACCAAAACAATCAGACCGTATAACGCCCCGATTAGTGTACCCTCAGTTCTTTGTATTGCGTTTTTCTTTGTATCGGATGCGTAATCCTGCATGCACCAAAGTGCAGACAGCTGGGAGTAAAAAACTATACCGCCGCCTGCTCTTAACAGGTTGACCGCATAACACATAAAAACCGCCACTGCAGATTTGATAATTCTTAATCCGATGGGTGGCAGTTTAATCTTCTTTTTGCTCATATCCTTATTCTCTTATGAGTTTTTTCTTTACGATATCCACAAGTATCTCCGCGGTTCCGTCCACTCCGAACCGACTCGAATCTATACAGATATCCCTGTTGTCAAAAGGATTTGTGTAGCCCGGAACGTACATCTTGTGGTAATTTTCCCTGGCCGCGTCCACTTCCTTAATCATTCTCTTTGCCGTTTTTTCGTCCATTCCAAGCTTGTTTACGCAATTATCAAGCCTTGCTTCGTAGGGCGCGTAAACGTACACGCTCAACATATTGGGATGGCCTTTGCATACATAATCGCCGCAACGGCCAACGATTATGCAGGATTCACGATTTGCGAAATCCTTAATAATGCTTTGCTGGGTGTTGAAAATATCGTCTTTAAGCGACGGAACACCGATTCCCAAAGGGTAGATTCGTCCAAAGAAACCGGCTTTAACAGCCTCCTCTTCTTCGCTTACCATCGATACGTGAAGGCCCATTCTCTTTGCCGTTTCCTCAACTATATCTCTGTCGAGAAAATCCACATCCAGCATTTCGGACATTCTTTTTGAAATAGATCTTCCCATACTTCCAAACTGTCTCGAAAGCGTTACAACATATTTCTCCATGTCATGCTCCTTAGGCCAGTGCCCTGTTTCTTTGTGCCACTCGCTTCTTACGATCCTGCATGCCTCTTACTATGCAGGAAAGTGTAAAGTTAATGGCAAAATAAATAACTGCTGCCAGTCCAAACAAAACAAATACGTCTGAGGTATGAATATTTCCCTGACCCGTATATCTGTTGGCCACCGCAAGAATCGTCTTCACTCTCGCCATCAGTTCAATGGTTGCCACGTTTGCAAGATAAGATGAGTCCTTAATGGTCGAAATAACCTGACCGAGAAGTGTGGGTATTACGCTTTTAAATGCCTGGGGCAGAATAATCAAAGTGAAGGTCTTTACGGTACCAAAGCCCTGTGAATATGCCGCCTCAAACTGTCCTTTTGCGACCGCGTTGAGACCGCCTCTTATTATTTCCGCAATTATCGACGACTCAAAAAGTATCAGTGCCACTGCCGCCTTCCACAAAAGTTTTGTCTCAACTGATGTAAGTCCGAACATCTTCCTGCTGAAAAAAGCGGGCGCCGGACAAAAAACAACACAGATAAAAATCCAAAGCAAAAGTGGCGTGTTTCTGAATACCTCAATATAAAAGGTCGAAATAATATGAAACACCTTCAAAACACCCTTGGTGCAGTAGTTTCTGAGTATGGCAAGAACCGTGCCGAATGCTATACTAAGCAAAACCGCTATCACCGAAATTATCAGCGAAAACAAAACACCCCTGCCGACATAGAGTAATACATTTGCGTTCTTTAACAGTGAAAAGCTTGCCTCGAGTTCGCTCATCTATGCCTCCTTTACTGCGATGTTCGTTTTTCTGTCCCGCTTCTTTAAGTATTCTTCCCAGGTGCTTGCAAACTTGGATAAAGGAAAACAGATGATAAAGAAACAAAGACCGCTGACTATATATCCCGGAGCGTACGAGCCTCCGGTATTTTCTCCGGTAACAAAACTGTAAGTAAGCGAAATAAGATCCGCGCCGCCTATAATGTACAGGCAAGACGTGTTCTTTATAAGGTTTACCACCTGGTTTACCGCCGGAGGAAGAATTATCTTTAACGTCTGGGGCAGGATAATGTAGTACATTTTTTCAACATACTTAAATCCCTGGGACTGAGCCGCTTCAAACTGTCCCTTTGGTATCGCCTCGATACCCGATCTGAACACCTCCGCCATATAGGCGCCGGTATAAACTCCGAGAGCAATTACGCCCGCTGCAATAATTCCGATACTATGCCCCGAAAAAGCAAGCGCGTAATAAAGGAAGCAACACTGTAACAAAATGGGCGTGTTCTGAATGACTTCAATGTAAACCCTTGAAACAGCCTTCAAAACTTTCTTTCCGCTTGTTGCCATAAGGCCGAAGATTATGCCCAGGACAATGGCCAAAAGTATTGCAAAAAATGAAGTTTTAACCGTATTCCATAATCCCAAGAGAAATGTATCCCTATATATCCAAACCTTCTCCCAGGCCCTTGTCGAAAACAAACCGGACATAATCTTCTCCCAATAAATTCTTAATTATTCAAGACCGTTCTCTGCTACAAATCCAGCGATGGTTCCGTCTGATAACCATGTAGAAACGAGTGTCTCAACATATACCGAGAAATCTGAGCCTTTCTTTGTAGCTACGCCGTAATCCTGCGGTGAGAACTTGGCATCTATGTAATCACGGGTATCCGTGTTGTAAATTGCAAGAATGGATTTATCAACGCAAAACGCATCTACTTCGCCTGCGGAAAGAGCTGTTGAAATAGCCGGATAGTCATCATACTGCTTAAATGAAACACCTTCAGTCCATGTTGCTGCGTCAAAAGAATCTGCATCAAATGATGAGCCGTCTATTACACCCGCTTCAATCATTGCCTTTGTCAAAGCCTTAGCTGATGTGGATCCGGAAGAAACACCGACCGTCTTATCCTTAAGGTCTTCAAGAGTCTTAATTCCTGTGGCAGTCTCTACAAGAACCGAAACATAGTCGGTATAGTAAGGAGTTGAGAAATCCCAGCTGTTCTTTCTTTCTTCGGTGATGGTGAAGGTTGCTAGAACGCAGTCAATGTCACCGGCATCAAGAAGCTCGGTTCTGGTGGCAGCGGTAACTGCGGTAAACTCGATATCAACACCGAGAGACTTCGCAATCTTTTCAGCTATGGAAATTTCAAGTCCCGAATATTCTCCGGTAAGGGTATCCTGGAAGCCAAAGCCTATAACAGCGTTCTTTACGCCCACTCTCAATACGCCTCTATCAATGATAGCCTGTGTGTCAGCACCGAAAGAAACCGATTCGGTCTCGCTCTCTTCTGTTGCAACAGATTCAGTCGCCGGAGCGGAAGCAGCTTCGCCGGTTGATGCGGAAGTTTTTGTTTCTCCGCAACCTGTCATTAGTGAAAGTGATAAAACTAAACTTGTAAGTAATGCAAATATTCTTTTTCTCATGCACTTATCCTCTATTTTCGTATTATTTTTCCCAAAAACTGTTTAACTCGTTCGCTTTCGGGATTTTCGAAGAAGTGCTCAGGATCGCCTTCTTCTATAATCTGACCGTCCGCCATAAATACAATTCGGTCAGCCACTTCTCTTGCAAAGCCCATCTCATGAGTGACGACCACCATGGTAATGTTTTCTTTTGCAAGCTTAATCATTACATCAAGCACTTCCTGGATAGTTTCCGGATCAAGCGCTGAAGTCGGTTCGTCAAAAAGAATTATCTTTGACTGGGAACAGAGCGCTCTTGCTATGGCAATTCTTTGCTGCTGTCCGCCTGAAAGAGTGGTGGGATACGCATCTGCCTTATCTCTCAGCCCTACGACATCAAGATAATGATATGCAAGTTCCTCCGCTTCTTTCTTGCTCTTGTGATGAAGTTTCATGGGAGCGATTGTGAGGTTCTTTAAAACGCTCATGTGCGGATATAGGTTGAATTGCTGGAATACCATCGAGATGTTGTCTCTTACAAGCTTTGTTTTATTTTTGGATGTCATTTTGACACCGTTTATAAATACCTCGCCTTTGGTCGGTTCCTCCAAAAAGTTCATGCAACGAACCGTTGTTGATTTACCTGAACCTGAAGGTCCGATAATAACAAGTTTTTCTCCCTCCCTGACATCAAGATTCACATCTCTTAAGACTTCCAAGTCGCCAAAACTTTTGTAAACGTTCTTTAACTTGATCATAATTAATCTCCACTGTTCTTTCGAAAGAAACAAAGAAAGGCGCTCAGCTCTAAAGAGCCAAACGCCTTTGTTTTGTATGTGGTGATGATAAACTATTATCGTCAAATATGTCAATCCCAATAATTCATTTTTGTAAAAAACTCCCAACAGGTTTGAAAAATGAAGAAAATTTTTCTACATGTTATGCAATTTTCTGACTATTGACTCTTATTTCAAATCTTCAAGCCATAGTGCCACCGATGCATCGCTGGGCATGCGCCAGTCTCCTCTCGGCGAAAGAGTAACGGAGCCTACCTTCGGCCCGTCAGGAAGGCAGCTTCTTTTGAACTGTTGCGTAAAGAAAC